>JBDTQM010000021.1:0-30338 GCA_039932175.1 Specibacter sp. | reverse complement strand
CCGAAGAGGGCAACTGGGACCTGGTGGGCAACAACACCCCCGTGTTCTTCTTCCGCGATCCTTTGAAGTTCCCGGACCTGAACCGTGCCGTGAAGCGCGACCCCCGCACCAACATGCGCAACGCCGAGAACAACTGGGACTTCTGGACCAACCTGCCCGAGGCCCTGCACCAGATCACCATCGTCATGTCCGACCGCGGCATCCCGGCCAGCTACCGCCACATGCACGGCTTCGGCTCGCACACCTTCTCCCTCATCAACGCCGCGGGCGAGCGTTTCTGGGTCAAGTTCCACCACGTCACCCAGCAGGGCATCAAGAACCTGACGGACCAGGAAGCTGCTGTATTGGTTGGCTCCGACCGTGAGTCCAGCCAGCGCGACCTCTTCGATTCCATCGAGAACGGTGACTTCCCCAAGTGGAAGCTCATGGTCCAGATCATGCCCGAAGCCGATGCCGAGACGTACAAGTACCACCCGTTCGACCTCACAAAGGTTTGGTCCAAGAAGGACTACCCGTTGATCGAGGTTGGCGAGTGGGAACTGAACCGCAACTCCGAGAACTACTTTGCCGACGTTGAGCAGTCCTCCTTCACTCCGGCCAACGTGGTCCCGGGCATCAGCTTCTCCCCGGACCGCATGCTGCAGGGTCGTTTGTTCTCCTACGGTGACGCTGCCCGTTACCGCCTCGGTGTGAACCACCACCAGATCCCGGTGAACGCGGCGCGCAACAACGTCAACACCTACCACCGTGACGGCCAGGGCCGCGTTGACGGCAACCAGGGACGCACCCCCGGCATCGAGCCGAACTCATACGGCCGCTGGCCCGAGCAGCCGGCCTACGCCGATCCGGCACAGGCCATTGGCGCCGTTGCGGACCGTTTCAACTACCGCGACGACGATGCCAACTACTTTGAGCAGCCGGGCATCCTGTTCCGCGAGAAGATGACGGCGGAGCAGCACCAAGTGCTCTTCGAGAACACCGCGCGCGCCATCGACGGTGCCTCGGCTGCCACCATTGAGCGTCACATCTTCAACTGCACCCAGGCCGACCCGGCCTACGGTGAGGGTGTTCGCAAGGCCATTGAAGCCCACCAGGCTTCCAAGGCTTAGTCTTTAAACACGTACGACGGCGGCACTTGCCCTTTGCTTCACAGCGAAGGGCGGGTGCCGCCGTCGTACTTTAACGCCTGGGCCCGCCTGCTGAGCGGATCCGGGCCTGCCGAACGTGGAGCCGTTGGTGATGTTGACGAAAAACATCAGCAACTGCTGTAGGTTCGGATTTAGCCGAGCAGGTGTTCGCGGCCGAACATGGCCGCGGCGGCCCGGGCGGTGGGGGTGCCGGCGTCGAGGTCCGCACCGGCGGCCACCAGCAAAGCCACTATGGCGTCCTCGCCCTTGAAGAGTGCGCCGGCCACGGGGGACTGGTCGCGTGCGTTGCGCAGATCGGGATTGGCGCCCTTGGCCAGCAGCATGGCTACCGTTTCGCCTTGACCGCTGTAGGCAGCGAGCATCAGAAGTGTGTTGCCCTGGGCGTCGGACTGGTCAATGGGGAAGTCGTGGTCCAGGAACTCTGTCAGCTGGGCCATCTCGCCGGCGCGGGCAAGGTCCATGGCCAACGCCACGAGGCGCTGGGCCTGCTCATCATTGAGGGACGCGTCAGTGGAAGCGGGGTCATTGGGTGCGGGTTCATTGCTCACCCCTCCAGCCTAGGCCCAGCCGGGCTGCTGCGGTACATCCAAGGCGCCGGAGAGAACAAAATCCGCCACGGGGTTCTCGCCGTGGCCATGGCGGCGGCCAAAGAGGTTGATGGTGGCCGCACCGTTCCCATCAACGGCCCCCTTGCCGCCGGCGGTCCACTGTTCGCAGGCCCACAGGGTTGCCCCCGCAATGGCCGGAGCGGCGCGGGCATGAAGGGATTCCAAGGTGGCGGCAAGTTTCAGGAGCCGTTCCACGCCCATGCTCCGCACAGTGGGTGAGCGCGGCTCCAAAACGGCTGTCCACTGGACGTCGCTGAGCTCCTTGACGCTGAAAGTGGGGCTGGGCGGCAGGCCGGCAACGCCGGCTGCGGGGCCGGTCTGGCTGTGCAGGGCCTCCCTCAGGGCAGAATCCGTTTCAGTCGCGCCATCATGGGGCACCCGATCATGGGCCGGCAGCTGCAAAATGCTGGAGACGGAGGGGAGCCGGGCCCCTTGCAGAAACACGTGCACGGTGGGGGTTGAAGTTTCCGCCACCGGCTCACCAATGGCATCCCCCACGGGCTGCCAGTTCAAGGCAACATAAATTTGGGCAACAACGGGGCCGTGAAGCTGCTCCATGGCCCCAACCAGGCGGTGGTAGCAGTGCAGCAAGTCGCCGGCGGAGTCACCACTGAATTCCATGGCGGGGTCATTGAGTCGAATAACAAAGTGTCCGGCGGTCAAGGCAGCCTGGGGGCGGCGGATGCTCCAAAATGCCGAAACGAGCAACTGTTCACGCACTGCTGACACGCTGATCCTCCATCCCTGACATGCTTTCCCAGCATAACCCAAGGCGTCCCGCGCACACCGGGCATGGCTGTCCCGCGACACTGAATTCTTCCCTCGTGGGCAGTGCAGCGCACAAGCGCCGGCGAGTAGGACAGAATGGAATCATGCGACTGATCTTGATTAGGCACGGCCAAACCCCCAACAACATCCTCGGCCTCCTGGACACGGCCGCGCCCGGCCCGGGATTGACCGCGTTGGGCGAATTGCAGGCGGCAGCCCTGCCCGGTGCCTTGGCACAGGAATCCATTGATGCGTTGTACATTTCAAATCTGACCCGCACGGGACTGACGGCTGAGCCGCTGGCTGCTGCACGGGCGCTCACCCCTCTGCTCCGGAACGGACTGCGTGAAATCAGCGCCGGGGATCTGGAAATGAAGGGGGACAGGGCGTCCATTGAGACCTATCTGCTCACCTTGAAATCATGGCTCACCGGTGACTTGACGGTGCGGATGCCCGGCGCCGACACCGGCCAGGAGGTCCTGGAACGCTTCGACGCCGTGGTTGAGGAGGCGGCTTCCCTCGCCGGCAGCGGCGCTGTTGCCATGGTCAGCCACGGGGCCATGATCCGCTTCTGGGCAGGACACAGGGGAGTCAACATTGACTGGGCGGACAGCAAATACCACGACCTCTCCAACACCGGAATTGTCACAATGGACGGAGCTCCCACCTTCAGCACTGCCCCGGGAGGGTGGCACATCCGCTCCTGGCACGGCGCACCGGCCGGCGGGCTGCAGGGCATGAATGCCGACGGTCCCACCGCAGAACTCACAGCAGAGGGCATAGTCAACGGATATGAAAACGGCTAAGAATTCCGGCACCGACCAGGGTGGTGCGTCCACACATTTGGAGGCGCTGGCCTCAAACACTGCCCAAGTCTTTGAATCAACACCCTTCAGCACGGTGAACCTGTGGCGGCTGAAAGTGATCAGCTGGGTCTGGTTGGCCACGGCTGCCGTGTGCATTGCCCTGCTCGCCGTGGGGGCGCCCCTGAACATGAGCCTGTACGGGATGTCCCTGCCGTTTGGGTTGGGACTGACCATCTTGCATGTGGCATCCTTGGGCCTGACAGCTGCCCGGCCCCTGGCCGGCGTGCTGGTCTCCATCATTCCCATGGTGGTCCTGCCCCTGGTTTCCAACCCGGTGGGCGCGGCACCCATGCCCTTCAGTGTTGTGGCGATGGTGACTCAGGTGTTTGTTATCTGCGTGGCAGGATTGCGCGCCCACTGGATGGTGGCGGCAGGGGCATGGCTGGCCAGCGTCATGGTGGGCGTTGTCTCCAACTACCTGACCTTGCCGGGGGGCCAGTCCGACGGCGCCCAAATCAACGTTGTCATTTTTGCAGCAGTATCCGGCGGGCTCATGGTGGCTGCCGTGGTGGCCCAGCAATGGCAGCACCTGCGGGCCGAGTTGGCGGCCGAACGCACGGTCAGCGCGGAGGAACTGTCGCGGCGCCGGCTGGCAGAGGAACGCACCCGGATCGCCCGCGAACTCCACGACGTGGTGGCCCATGGCATGTCAGTGGTGGTGGTGCAGGCAACCACTGCCAGTTACCGCCACGCAGGCATGACGGAGGAGATCAGGCAGGAATTTGATGACATTGCAGCCAACTCACGCAGGGCCATGACGGAAATGCGCAGCATGCTCGGATCACTGCGGAACGCCGAAGCCGGCCGCGAGTTGGGGCCACAACCCACCTTGGCCGATCTGCCGCGGCTGTTTGCTTCGGCCCGCTCGGCGGGGGTGCGCATCATCGAACCAGTGCTGTCCGAGACTGAAAGCCATGAGATAGGCGAGGTCATTGCCCTGACCACATACAGGATTGTTCAGGAAGCGTTGAGCAATGTTGTCCGCCATGCGCCAGGTGCCACGGTCCGTGTCGGGTTTGCCGTCAGCAAGGGCATGTTAATCGTTTCGGTGATCAATTCCAGCTCGGACGTTGGGGCCGTGATGGCGCAGCTGGATAAGGGCGCCCACGTGGGCCAGGGGCTCATTGGAATGCGTGAACGGGCTGCCATAGTGGGTGGCTCGGTGGTGTGCGTGCCAACGCCCGACGGCGGATTTAGCGTCACAGCCAAGCTGCCGTTGAGCAATGGCAACGGCGGCGCAGCAAAAACCTCAAATACTGCCAAAGGAAGTGGTCAGCTGTGAGCATCAGAGTGCTGGTAGTCGATGACCAGGCCATGGTCCGGGAAGGGTTCGCCGCCCTGCTTGGCGCCCAGGACGACATTGAGGTGGTGGGTCAGGCCGAGAACGGTGCCCGTGCCGTGGAGATGGCGCGGGAGCACCGTCCGGACGTTGTGCTGATGGATGTCCGCATGCCCGTCATGGACGGTTTGGAAGCGGCCAGACAGATCCTTTCAGGCGCCCCCGATGAGTCCGAGAGCGCCATTCATGTGCTCATGCTGACAACTTTCGACGTTGACGACTACGTCTATGACGCCTTGCGGTTGGGCGCCAGCGGCTTCCTGCTCAAGGATGCGCTCGCCGACGAGCTGGTGGCGGCTGTGCGCATTGTGGCCTCGGGGGAGGCCCTACTGGCGCCGTCGGTGACCAAGCGGCTGATAGAGCAGTTTGCTGTTGCCGGGGCCAGGCCCGTGCTGTCGAGGGAACGCCTCGACGGGCTCACCGAGAGGGAACTGGAGGTGATGACCCTGCTGGGGCGTGGCTTCTCGAACCAGGAAATTGCGGCAGAACTGTTCATTGCCCAGCAAACGGTCAAGACCCATGTCAGCAAGATCCTGGCGAAACTGCAGCTGCGGGACAGGGTCCAGGCAGTTGTCCTGGCCTATGACACGGGGCTGGTTGAACCGGGCTCGTAGGGCCCCGTCCCGTCCGGTTGAAGCAGGCTGGCCAAACGGGTGATGGAATGGCTGCCTCTTTGGCCAGCCACATCGCCACAGGGTGGTCCAATGGGCCAGACTCGTTGTTATCCATAACTAAATTCCTATTGCCGACCTAAAAACGGCCCGCAACAGTGTTACTTTCTTCACTAGCGGCTGATGGGGGCGGCAGCTGTGGGCGGTGTCCTTGCGCCCGCGTTAGATCCCACGTCCTATCTGGACAGTGCGCTTTCACGCCACGATTTCTACGCTGGGTGCCGTGCCCACGGGTACAGGTGCCCCTGGCACCTAGGAACGCAGTGAAGAAAATCTCGCCTTTCAAAGGCCCAGGAAGAACCACAGGCAAAACAGTCCTCGCAGGGGCGGTACTGGCCGTGCTGCTTGGCAGCACCCTGCCGCTGCCGGCCACCGCCGCACCCGCCGTGCCGCTGAACGCGTCGGCGTTTGTGCTGGCGGCCGGAACTGCCGCCATCGACATCAGCGGTGTGGGCATCACCGGCCAGCTCAGCGACGTCACCCGCGATGTCCTGCTCAACCCCTACACCCTGGGCGAACAGGTGAACTACACCTTCAAGGTGACCAACAACCGCGACCAGGCAGTGACGGTTGTCCCGCTTTCGGGCAGCTTCAAGCCGTTCATTCCCGCCGACGGCGGCGGAAACTGCCGGTACGTGAACCTGTCAGCCGGCGCCAGCTACAACTGCACCACTGCCAAGCACACCGTCACGGCAGCCGACCTGGCCGTGGGCTCCTTCACCACCACCACCTCCTGGCAGGTGGGTGCCGACAGCAAGACGCTTTCGACGCCGGCCGTTTACCTGCGTGCCGGTGCTGCCATGGCCGTTGGCCAGCTGAACATTTCCGGGACGCCGGCGAATCCGCAGCGGAACACGGCAACTTCGCCGTACGCCGTCGGCGAGGCTGTTGACTACACCTTCACCGTCCGCAACCACGGCACAAGCGCCGTCGACGTGGTCCCCGAGTCCGGGGCCTTTGCGCCGTTTGTTGAGTCCCATGGGGCCGGGAACTGCCGATACCTGAATCTTGCCGCGGGGGCCGGCTACAGCTGCACCACGGCCAAGCACGTCGTGACCCGGGAGGAACTGGACCAAGGCTACTTCCTGCCCGTCACCTCCTGGCGCGCGGCCACGGCCATAGCAGCCGTCACCACCGACCCGGTCAAGCTGGGGACCCCCTTGGCCGACCCCCTTGCCGGCTACCTCAATGCAGCCCCAGTGGATCGCGGGCTGGGCTTCCATGACGTGGACAAGTCCGGCGCCCCGCGGGCCATCCGCAACGACCTGTCCGCAGGCGCCCTGTCCGGCATGGTGGAATTTGCCCAGAGCCTCACGGTCAACCCGGCCGGAAACGACGCCGCCGAGATGCCGGACCTTGTGGCCGAACGCCAGGCCCTGCTGCTCTTCACCCCGTCGCAGGCCACCAGCAAGGTCAGCGTCTCCGCCAGCGTGAAGGGCGTTGCCAAGGGCGTGTTTGTGCTGAACGCCCCGGATGCCCTGCCCGAAACGGATGCGAACTTCCCGGCCGGGCGCCCCTCCGTGGTCTACTCCAAGCGGGCGTGGAGCGTTGACCTGCCCTGGGATGTGGTTGTCCCGGGGCTGGAGCTGACCTTTACCGCGGCCGACGGCGGCACGGGCACCCTCCCGGCGTCGAACATCACCATGGCCCCACCCTCCGAACTTGTGGTCAACAACATTGAACTGGGCATGCTGACCACCCCGAACATGAGCGGGGATCACGCCTTCATCAACAAGCCGGCCCAGGCCGCCGCCGACTACTTCCAAACCATTCCGGTCTCCAAGCTGGTCATGGCCAAGTACGAGTCGGTGCAGTTGAACAAGGTCATTGTGGCCAACGGAAACATTTACACCCCGGAAAACCCTTCAGTGACCAACGGCGATGTGTACTCGGGCGACATGCGTGAAAGCGTGGGCAAGGCGCAGGTCTCCACGGGCATCAACCTGGCAAACTTTGGCCAGACCTCCGGGCCCATGAACCAAAGCCAGCCGTCCCTGTACAACCAGCGCATCATCCACCACTCGGCCGGCCTCTACGCCAACGGGCGCGCCGAACACGGGCTCTCCGGCGGCAACGGCATGGCCACCGTGTACGCCACCAGCGGCAACGAACTCAGCCACGAGCTGGGACACTCCTACGGCCTGGGCCACTACCCGGGGCAGAATTCCGCCCTGCCGGGGGACGCGGCAACCATCAATGCCACGCACCACGCTGATTCCGGCTGGGGCTGGAACGCCTACCGCGGGGCCTTGCGCAGCAATCTGCGCATGGGTGATTTCCAGCCCGACGGCGTCAGCATCAACAACCTGCCCTTCACGCAGACCTTTGGCGGCTCCTACAACTACCTGGTGGACGCCATGTCCGGCGGCTGGGTTGAAAGCAAGCACTCCAACTACACGCTCCACACCGGTTACAGCTCCGCCCGGATCCAGGAATCATGGACCAACGTGGTCCCGGACCTGGCCTACCCCAGCGGCTACCGCAACTGGGACGCGGCCACCCAGTCCTACGTCGACGCCAAGGTTGCAAACCCCGGATTCAGCTCACTGCGCCCCACTGCTGTTGGCGTGCCAGTGGTGACGTTGCTGGGCGGCTATGTGCCTGCCGACTCCACCAAGGCGGTGCTGTACCCGGCCTTCCGCTCCAACTGGGGCAACGCCTTTAACTACCCTGCACCGGTGCCGGCCGCCCCGGCCGCCACCCGGGTCTGCTGGATGGATGTTGACTTCCTTGGCGGTTCCGCCAAGCAGTTTGCGCTCAGCGGCGCCGTCAGCGGAGTCCCCGTTGGCAACGCCTTGCAATTCAACATCAACATTGCCCAGGCGGACAAGCCCACGGGCGCCCAGCTCTCCTGCAAGCAGAACGGTGTTACCGCCGCGTACGGCAACCGGATCGAGAGCGCCACGGATTTGCCGGCCATGCCTTCTGCGCTGACCATTGGCCAGGAAGCCGGCTACTCGGCAGTGCGCGACGCCGATCTGCCGGCCTTGCAAACCGAGCTCGAATCGCTTGCCGGGAGCTCCTTTCCCATGTTGGGCAAGGCATCAGCGGCTGCGCTGACCACGTGGAAGGGGAGCCTGGATCTCCTGAGCCCGGACGCCAGGACCGTTGCGCAGAAGATCCTTGCCTTGGATGTGGCAGCAACGAATGCGCACAAGTTTGTGCGGTACTACCAGGACACCATGGCCACAACCGCCACGCAGACCCGGTTCAAGGAACTGCTCAGCAGTTCGGCGCTGGTTCCCTTCGCGGCCACACCAGTGGTTCCTGCGGGTTCCGCCGTCAAGGTTGACGCGGGCAACGGCGGTGTTGCTGCCGGTTACTGCCTGAAGCTGTACACCAACCCGGATGGTTCGCTGGAAGCCCGTGTTCCCACGGCAGCCACGGTGGCCGCCGAATGCACCGGCGCCGCCAATGAAAAGTGGGTCATGGACGCCCGCGGGGCAGTGCACAGTGCCGCCCGGCCGGATCTGTGCCTGAGCAGCACCAACCCGGCTCGGCCGGCAACTGCGACGCCTCCGATATGGCCCAGCAGTGGGCCTACCAGGTGGACGGACGCCTGAACTCGGTAGCCTCGCCCGGGCGTTCCCTGGACCTGAACAGGGCCACCCGCCTGCCCATCCTGTACCAAACATCGTCCGGCAGCAATCAAAAGTGGGTGGGCCTGGGCACCAGCACCGTGCCGGCTCTGGTTGCACTTGACGCCGCAACCCTTAAGAGGCTGGGGGAGCTGGGCCTCTAACTCCCGCTTAAACAACTAACCCGCAGCAGTGGTTGAAAAGGACGGTCTTCGTCGATTTTCAGCCACTGCTGCGGGTCAGTTTGCTCCGGAGCCTAGGCCGGGGGCTGGATCAGCTTGAACATGGCGCCGGTGCAGTCGGTGAGCCCGGCAACCCGGCCGTAGGGGGAGTCCTCGACCTCATTGATCACGGTGGCACCCAAGGTGAGGGCCTTCGCCACGGCGGCATCGACGTCGTCCGTCTGGAAGTACACCTGCCAGTTGGAGGGCACCTCATCGGGCAGGTAGCCGGCGGCGTCCATGACGCCCGCCAGCTCCTTTTCGCCGTCCATCAAGGTGGTGTAGCGGAACTCGGAGGTGTCGCTCGTGACGGAGGCCTGCAAGCCAAAAACGCCCTGGTAGAAGCCCACTGCGGCCGGATAGTCCTTGCTGTGCAGCTCATGCCAGGCTGCGGCACCTGCTTCTTCGTGCGCCTGGAAGCCCGTGTGGCCGCCAAATTCCCACAACCCGATGGAGGCTCCGCTGGGATCACCAAGCATCGCCATCTTGCCTTGCTCGGGCACCTCCAGGGGGTCCATGTAGGAAATGGCGCCGGCGTTGGTGGCTGCTGCCATGGACGCGCCAATATCATCGACCCTCAGGTAGGTGCTCCACATGTCCGGGTAGCCCTGGCCCCCGCCCTGGCTCTGCATCAGCCCGGCAACACTCTTGCCGTCCTTGAAAGCCGTGGTGTAGCCGCCGTACTTTTCCTGATCACCCACCTCATAGCTCCAGCCGAACAGGGCCGTGTAGAACTCGCGTGAACGGTTCATGTCGGAGGTCATCAGGTCAATCCAGCACGGCGCACCGGCCGGGAAATCTTGCGAAGTCATGGCAGCTCCAGGATACAAATTGTTGGCTAGGGACAAGGGAAGACTATGCCCGCGCACGAGGTGCGGGCAAGGGCAAAAAAAGCGCCTGCCGGATGAATATTGCCCCACCGCATGGTGGTTGGATTCATCGGCAGGCGCTCTGGCTGCGCTGTGTGGATGGGCCCACGCGCCGGAGAGGCCCAAGGCGCAGACGCGCCAGCGGCTGGTTCTTGGGAGGGGTGGATGGGGCCGCGCTGGCTAGGTTCCGGATAAATCGCGTCAGCGATTTATCCAGCCAGCCAGTGCGGATTAGCGCATGTTCACGAACTGCAGGTCGGCGTCCTCAAACTTGCGCAGCATGGCCATGACTTCCTGGAGGTCATCGCGGCTCTTGGAACTCACGCGCAGCTCGTCGCCCTGGATGGTGGACTTGACGCCCTTGGGTCCTTCGTCGCGGATCAGCTTGTTGATCTTCTTGGCCACGTCCTGGGCAATGCCCTCAACGATCTCGGCTTCCAGGCGGTATTCCTTGCCTGAGGCGTAGGGCTCACCGGCGTCCAGGGACTTCAGGGAGATGCCGCGCTTGATCAATTTGGATTCGAAAACGTCCATGACAGCCATGACGCGTTCTTCGGAGTTGGCCTTGATCAGGATCTTCTCGCCACTGAAATCAATCTCAGCGCCCACGCCCTTGAAGTCGTAGCGCTGGACTACTTCCTTCTGGGCCTGGTGCAGCGCATTGGCCACTTCCTGCTTGTCGACCTTGCTGACGACGTCGAATGTTGACTCACTAGCCATGATTCCTCCATGTACGTGGAAATTTGAGCGATTGATCTGAATACAAGCCTAGCGCCCGAGGGCCCCAAAGTGTGGGCTCACAGCGGCGAGGGCCCCGCCTCGAGCTTACGAGCGGTGGGAGCTGCTGGGGAGAAGGGAGGTTTTGGGTGGGCGCTCACAGATTCTTCAAAGGAATCTAACCGCCCGTATACATTTGCGATTGGCACAGTGGAAGTTGTTCAGACAGCCTGCAATGAGGAGGAGCGATGACCAGCAAGGACCGCACGGCGTCAGCACCTGACAGCGAACCCCTGCCGCCTGCGGCAGCAAGGAACGTTGGCAGTGCCAAGGCCCGGCCCGCCAAGAAGGCTGTGGGAGCAGCAATGGGAACTGCGGTGGCGGCGGCAACATTGGCCGCTGTGACAGTTTTGAGCGGCCCCGCGCTGGCTGGCGCGTCAGCATCCGGTCTGAATTCGGGAAGAATCATCAGTTCCCCGCCCAACTCCGCCTCTTCGAGGATCGCCGGCGTCCATGAGGACATGGCCAGGGCAGTGAAACTGGGCCAGATCACCTCCGAGCAGGCAGCCTTCCTGGAAAACCAGCTGGTCAAGCGGATCAAAACGGGCGCCCAGGACCTAATCTAGGTCCCCAAACTGCCACCCGTTTCGCATGAATGCGGTTTGGCGGCTCATGGGCGGTTGTCGAACCGCCCACAAGCCGTTAAAGCGCACATAAGCCGGAAAACCGCGGTTTTGCGGGCAGAAGGGGACGCCCCGGGAGCCGCAAAAGCCCTCGATTCGGTTTTTCGGCAAAACCCTAGTACAGTTTTACTGCTCCCACTTGTTGGGGGCGAAAGTTGAACCGGATGTTGAGGTTTGACTGGCCACGGCAGATTACCCGAGCGGCCAAAGGGGGCTGACTGTAAATCAGCTGGCAACGCCTTCACTGGTTCGAATCCAGTATCTGCCACCAAACGGGAAACCCGGAACCACAGCGAGAAATCGCTTCGGTTCCGGGTTTTTTCTGTTCTGCCCCTCTGACGTGTCTGGCGGAACTACAGTTAAGGCATGGAATACGTTGTGCCCCTGATAATTGTGCTGGTTGTTGTCTTCGCCGTGGTTGTTGCGAACCGGTTTGTTGGGCGTCGCCGCCGGGCGGGGCAAGAATCTCCGGCCCAGCCGGATGCAACTGCCGGCACCGTTTCCAAGGCCGCGAAGTCATCAGGCCGCGGCCGGGAGGTCACCCGGGCGGACGCCGAGGAAGCCAGTGCCAGGCTCACGCCCGAACTGCACCGGGCCATCTATTCCCTGATAGCCCAGCATCAGGTACTCAACGCCGTGAAGGAATACCGCAAGGCCACCCGTCTGGGCCTGGGTGAATCCGCCGCGGCCATCGCCGCCCTGGCGCAATTCCCGCAGCCATCCCCCGAGCCGGCAAAAGCTGACGCCGTGGACGCCGTGGACGCCGTGGACGCCGTGTTGACGGTGGAAGACATCATCAACGCCGCTCCCGAACCGGTTGCCATGGAGGCCGCGGCCTCGCAGGCGCAGGTCATTCCGGCGCCAGCCGCCGGCAAGTACCGTTACCGTGCCATTGTGACGCGCGGGGATGAGGTGCGCGAAGTGGCCAGCACGCGCCTGAACGAAGAGATTTTTAGCCGCATCCGCACCTTGGCCCAGGGTGGGGATTACGACGGCGCGGCCCGCCTTTTGTGCGACCATGCCGACATTGGTGTTGCCGATGCGTTGGAGTTTGTATCAATGATTGAACCGAACCCGTAACCCCTTGGAAGTCGCACGGACGTAATGTTCGCGAAGTCCCCGCGCCGCTGGATAGAGTTGGCCGTTGCATCCACAACTGGTGGACCTGCCCAACTCTTCGGGGGAGAAATGAACGTATCTGCAAGCGCGCCCGCCCATGGCCGGCGCCGGCGCCTGATTATTGCCCTGGCAGCTTTGGCGCTGGTGGTCCCGATTGTCGGCATTCCTGCCAACGCCCAGGCCGCCATGTCGGCGGGTCGGGTTGCCAGCTTCTCCGCCGGCCCTGCGACTGTCATCAAGGGCAAGACCGTCACCGTCGCAGCCCAGGCGCAGCGATACTCCGGAAAAGGTTGGGTCAAGACAGGCACGTTGACGGCAACGGTGTATTTTGATGCTGACGGAGCCACCCCCAACAAGGCTGTCCGGACGTTCAAGAGCAATTCCAGCGGCTACCTGAAGACAACATTCGCGGCTTCGACATCAGGCAAATGGTCCATCCGGTGGGCCAAGCAGGGCACTGTTGCTGCGGCGTCGAGCGTGCAGAAGTACGTGAAGGTTGTGCCGGCACCCAAGCCAACGTCCTCAAAGCCTGCCAGCAAATGGAACTGCCCCGCATGGGCTCCCATCAAGGGCAACGCCCCCAGCAGGATTTACCACCTCAAGGGGCAGCGCTTCTACTTGAAGACCACCCCGGAAATCTGTTTCACCACCGAAGCTGCGGCGCGGGCCGGCGGTTACCGCAAATCCAAGGTCTAGCCCGTCCCGCCTGTGCATGCAAAAAACGCCCGGTTCCGCACAGGAACCGGGCGTTTTTGCGTGTACAGCACTACCTTGTTTCGGCGTGGCCCTCAAGCACAAAGCCATCCTGGTGGTGGATGAGCTGGCGGCCCATGCCGGCGTCGAGCTGGATCCACAGGCATTGGCGGTCGCTGCTAAGGGTCTCCACACGGCCCGACAGGCGCCAACCGCGGTTGTTGACCAGCGCTACGGGTTCATTTTGGGTCAGGGCCGGCCAAACCTCGTGATTCTCGGGGTCAATGAAGGCGCGGTGGTGGATGGGGCGGGTCATGGGGTCTCCTGAGGTGAAAGTCATCGCTGCTTCCTTTTCTATAGTCAATAACGCCAGTATGCGCGTCCCTGGTGAATTGGCTGTGAATTGCATGTGTCCTCGCGGGGTCCTTTCCTTGAAGTGTTCGACGCAGGAAGGCGGGCGGGCATACAGATCACAGCTGGCCGGAAGAGTCGGGTCGAAGGGAAATATTGTTAGGTAGCCTAACTATATGTTAGGCTACCTAACTATGAACGATGTTGAGCTTGAGGACCTGGCCCGCCGGTATCGCGACATTCTGCGCCAGGCCGTTTACCTGGTCCGTTCCATGGATGCCGACGGTGAATTGAGCAGCGGCCAGGTGAGCACCTTGAGCATGATCGCCGCCCAGCCGCTGCGGGTGGGTGCCATTGCCCGCAATGCCGGCATTCGCGTCCCCAGTGCCACCGAGCAGGTCATTAGGCTTGGCACTTTGGGCCTGGTGGAGCGCATAGCTGATGAATCCGACGCCCGCGTGGTCCTGGTTGGTCTCACGGAGGCCGGGCGCAGCGCCCTGGCCGCGGCCAATGCCCGCCGCAACGCCGTGATGGCCACGGCGCTGATGACCCTCGACGCCCATGAACTCCAGGCAGTGGCCAATGCGATTCCCGCCATTGCCAAACTCAACGAGGCCCTGGCCAGCTGACAGCGACGGCACGTACCGCCGTCGAACTTTAGGAAACAAGGAGAAACCGTGCAAGGCACACCGGCAGTTCAGGCTGCCCACCAGATTGATGATGTGTTGGCGAACGAGAAACGTTCCATGCTCAAACAGCCCAAGGCGGTGTGGGCGGTGGCGTTTGCGGCCGTCTTCGCGTTTATGGGCATCGGCCTGGTGGATCCGATTTTGCCGGCCATTGCCGCGAACCTGGAAGCCACCCCCAGCGAAGTCTCACTGCTTTTCACCAGCTACTTCCTGGTGACGGCCATCGCCATGCTGGTCACGGGGTTCGTGTCATCACGTATTGGCGGCAAGAAGACGCTGCTCATTGGCCTGGGCATCATTGTGGTGTTCTCCGCGTTGTCGGGCTTCTCCAACACTGTCGATGAGTTGGTCGGCTTCCGCGCTGGCTGGGGCCTGGGCAACGCCTTGTTCGTGGCCACGTCGCTGGCCGTCATGGTGGGTGTCGCCTCCGGCGGCGCGGCCACCGCGATCATCCTGTACGAAGCAGCCCTTGGTTTGGGGTTGTCCCTGGGTCCGCTCATGGGTGCACTGTTGGGCGGCTGGCAGTGGCGTGCACCGTTCTTTGGCACCGCAACCGCCATGGCCATCGCCTTCATCCTGGTCATGGTCATGTTGCCCAAGACCCCGCTGCCCGCCACCAAGACCCGGCTGCGCGATCCATTGCTGGCGTTGAGCCACAAGGGACTGCGCACCACGGCCGGCAGCGCCTTGTTCTACAACTACGGCTTCTTCACAATCCTGGCCTTTGTGCCGTTCATCCTGGGCTTTGACGCTTACGGGATCGGCGCCGTGTTCTTTGGCTGGGGCGTTGCCGTGGCCGTGTTCTCGGTGTTCGTGGCGCCACTGGCCCAGCGCTGGTTTGGGCCCACCCGCGCACTCATGGGATCCCTGCTGGGTTTGATGGTGATCCTCATCGGCCTTGCCCTGGCTGCCGGCCATTCGGTCACCACCATTGTGGTGCTGACTGTCATCTCGGGCGCCCTGTTGGGCATCAACAACACCTTGTTCACGGAAATGGCCATGTCCGTCTCGGACTCCCCGCGACCCGTGGCCAGTGCCGGGTACAACTTCATCCGCTGGATGGGCGGCGCGCTGGCACCGTTCATGGCTGCCAAGATCGCCGAACACTTCAACGCCTCCGCCACCTTCTATGTTGCCGCAGCTGCTGTTCTCATCAGCGCCGCCATCATCTTTGGCGGGCGACGGGTCCTGACGGCGCACGCGCCGCACGGGGTCTGATCCCACTATTCCCGCTCACGCGTTGAGCGAAACTGTAGCCATGCGTTTGTTCCGTCCCGTACGGTTAAAGCATGGCTACAGTTGATATCACCACAGAAACTTTTGGTCCCACCATTGAAGGCAACGACATTGTGATCGTTGACTTCTGGGCTTCCTGGTGCCAGCCCTGCGTGCGCTTTGCGCCCACTTATGAGGCTGCCTCGGTCAAGCACGACGGCGTGGTGTTTGCCAAGGTGGACACCGAAGCCGAGCAGCAGCTCGCCGCCGAAGCAAACATCACCTCCATTCCCACGCTGATGGCGTTCCGGGAGAAGGTGCTGGTTTTTGCCCAGCCCGGCGCGCTCAACGGCACCCAGCTTGACGAGGTCATCACGGCCGTCAAGGCCCTGGACATGGGCGAGGTCCACGCTGCCGTGGCCGCCAAGCAGGCCGAGGGCAGTGCCGCCGAATAACCGACTCTGGCGCGGATTGAACTCCGCGCAGACGCCAAGAGGCCCGTCACCATGGTGGTGACGGGCCTCTTGGCGTCTCGGGTCCGGCTTCCGTGCGCCGAGTCAGACGGAACCCCGCCGAGTCAGACGTAGCGGTGCGCCGTTTCGCGGCCCTCGGTCTGACTCGGCGGGAGGCTCCGGTGTTAGAACCGGTCCAGCGTGACCGGCTCTGCCAGCAGGGCGCTGAGGGACTCGTTGAGATCCTGCACGGCGATGCCCTTGCTGTGCTTGTCCAGGTCTTCCTGGGAAGCCCACTGCTCAGTCAGAACGATCTTTTCCTCGGATTCCTCCGTGATCTCATACTGAATGCAGCCGGTTTCCTCAACGACCTGCTCAATGGCGATGTCCAGGGCGAGCTTCACACGGAAGAATTCGCCCTCGTTGGGGATGAATGTGGCCTGTAGGTTGATGATCTCGCTCATGCACCAAGCCTAGGCGATGGCGTGCAGCGGCCGGGAAAGGGTTCCGCAGTGTGAACGCTTGCCCGCCCGCGCGCATCAGTGCCGACGGTGGTCCTGGATGCTCATCCGCGGCCCAAACATCGGCTTGCGGAAGCCACTGAGTTGCAGCATCCGCACCACCCGCTGCCGGTGCCCGCGCCACGGCTCCAAAAGTTCCAGCATGCCGGCGTCGTCCACGGGTTTTCCGGCCAGGGCCCAGCCAACATACGCGGCCAGGTGGTAGTCGCCCACCGCCACCTGGTCGGCGTCGCCATGGGTGCGCTGGGTGACTTCCGCCGCCGTCCAGACGCCTATTCCGGGGATGCTCTGCATCTTGGCCCCCGCTTCTGCCGCCGGCAGTTGAGCCAAACGCTCCAGGCCCGACGCCGACCTGAGCATCCGCAGGACGGTGGCCGAACGCTGTGGCCCAACACCTGCCTTGTGCCACTCCCAGGAGGGGATGGCTGCCCAGTGGGCGGGGGTGGGCGCCACCAAAAGATCGTGGGGAACAGTTGGATCAACGCCCGCACCCGGTGCCTTGGTGCCGAAAGTGCGCAGCAACGTGGCGTAGCTGCGGCGGGCTTCCAACGCGGTGACCTTTTGCTCCAGGATGGCGGGCACCAAGGCGTCAACCATGCGCCCGGTGGAGGGCAGGCGCACGGCCCCGTGGCGGCGTCGGGCTTCCCTGATGCGGTCCGGAAGTGTGGCGGCAAACTCGGGGGCGTCAAAGCCCGACCAGTCGTCGCCGGCCCCCAACAATGCTGGAACCGTTGCCAGGGCCTGCCCGGAGCCGGGCCCCCAGGTGCGGACGCGCAGTTCGCTGCCCTGTTGGCTGATGCCCACCGTGGCGGGGCCCGCAGCCGTGTTGAAGGCCAGCCATGCGCCATGGGGTGCCAGCTCAATGGTTTTGTCGCCCGGGCCGCGGCCAATGATGCCCAGGGTTTCGTGCAGGGAGTACGGGCCGCCGGCATTCCACAGCATGGCGGGTCCTTCTGCTGCAGTCATGAATCCATGGTCGCACGCGGCACCGACACCTGGCCGCCGGGGCCTGGCCGCGGCGGGGGTCCCGCAGCTAGTCTCAAGGCAGGCAGGCAGCGGAGCGAGGGGGACGTCATGCACTTCACGGGACAGTCAAGCTGGCGGATGAGCGAGGACTTTTCCTGGCCGTTGACCGTGGCCCTGCACGTTCGCGACGCCCTGGGGATGCCCGCCGCCGGGCCCTTTTTTGTCCCTCCGGTGATCCCCGCCTTGGCCGAACACAGAGCCGTGACGGGTCCGGAGCTTGACCTGGTTCTGGCCGATGAATGGACGCTGTGGTTCTCCGACCTGCTGGCTGACCACATGGACGTGCCCAGCAACGCAGGCATTGGCTACATGTCACTTGGGGACCGGGACCAAGGGTTCCGCAGCCTGGTGGAGTCCTGTTTTGACGCCGCGAAGGAAGCGGCCAACAGTTCCCGCGACGCCTACTTTCAGCATTTTCATGGCAGCCGCGGCGTTGAAGGGTTGATGATCACCAAGCTCGTGGCGTCCCTTGAAAAGGAACTCCGGCACAAGGCTGCACCCTTTGAGCTGGACGTGCAAATCCTGCCGGTGGAGGGCTTCTGGCTCCACCGGGTCTCCGGGCACAGGGTGCTCATCAGCGAATCCGCCCGCCGGGACAGGGAGCAGCTACGCCGCCTGCTGGGCCCCGTCGTGGGGGAACTGGCGCAGTAAAGCCATCGAGCCGGCGTCGTGCATGGGAAGATTGCGCGCCGCCACCGCATGAGTGCAGCTGCTGAAATGCAGGGCTCAGGCCGTGAGCGAGCGGGCTGTTTGCTCCAGGATTTCCCGGCACGCCAAAAGTGCCGGACGACGCCGGCTGGCACGCCGGGCGGAGGTGAAGACTGTGCGCCGGGGGAGCCCGGGCAGATCGATCAGGGTCAGGGCCGGAGGGCGCCCGGTCCACATGAGGTCCGGCATCAGGCCCACCGCGTTGCCGGATTCAATGAGCCGGATCTGGGCCTGCAGATCGGCCGTCTCAAAGCGCACATCGGGTTCAAAGCCTGCCTGCCGGCACGCTTGTTCGGCCCAATGCCGGGACGCAGCCCCGCGCGGCTCCATGACCCAGGGCAGCTTGGCCGTGTCCTCAAGGCCCGTGATGGGCTCCGTGCGCAGCCGGCTCATGCCGCCGGCCACGCCCTCGGAGGGGACCGCCAGCCGGATGGCGTCTGTGGTGAGGGTGATCCTGTCCAGTTCCGGGTGCAGCGGTGCGGCATGGCCGGGATATTGTTCGGCCACCACCAGGTCAAAGTCCCGCGCCCAGGTCTCATAAAGCGCCGTTTCGGGTTCACGCTGCACCATTTCAATGCGCACGTCCGGATAGCTCCGTGCCATGGCCGTGAGCATGTCCGGCAGCAGCGCCAGGGCGGCCGATTGAAACACGGCCAGCTTCACGGTGCCGGTCACAGTGGTCAGCGAGGCGGACATGTCGGATTCTGCCCGTTCCAGGGTCTCCAAAAGCTCCGTGGTGTGCTCCACCAGAATCTCGGCCTGGGGTGTGAGCTGCACGCGCCGGCCCACCTTCAGCAGCAGCGGCACCCCCACTTCCTTCTCCAGCAGGGCCAACTGCTGGGACACGGCTGAGGGGCTGTATTGCAGCGCCGCAGCCACGTCGGCCAGGGTCCCGCGAATGTGCAATTCCCGCAGCAAACGCAGGCGTTTGACGTCCAGCATGGGCACCTCCAAAAGGGTTAGTAAATCTGACTAATAATCATCATAAATCACCACTTTTGCTTATTGAACAAAAGTCCCATACTTGTGACTAGAAGAGCAATTTGTCCTCCCCTGGCACCAGCAGAAATGAACGCATCAGCAACCATGACTAGTCCCGTCACCGCGGCCACCTCCGCAAACATTCCGGTTCCCAGCAACGATCTTGCACAGGAAACCATCGCCCTTGTCCGGCACTGGCTCACCGAGGCCGCCACGTTCCCGGCGGACGTCTCGGCCCAGCGCCTGGCGGGTGTCCTGAAGGACCCCAACGGCCTCGACTTCACCGTGGGCTTTGTGGACGGCGTGGTCCGTCCCGAGGATCTGGCGGTTGCCGCCCGCAACCTGGCCATCCTGGCCCCCAAGGTGCCGGCATTCCTGCCGTGGTACATGCGCAGCGCCGTCCGCATCGGTGGGGTCACGGCCCCGCTCATGCCGGGCATTGTCATTCCGATTGCCCGCAGGGTGCTCCGCGAGATGGTGGGCCACCTGATTGTGGATGCCACCGACGCCAAGCTGGGCCCGGCCATCGCCAAGATCCGCAAGGACGGCGTGGACCTGAACATCAACCTCCTCGGCGAGGCGGTCCTGGGCGAGAACGAAGCCGCCCGCCGCCTTGAGGGAACCCTGAAGCTGCTGGCGCGGGACGACGTCGACTACGTCTCCATCAAGGAATCCTCCACCGTGGCACCCCACTCGCCGTGGGCCTTCGACGACGCCGTGGACCACATCGTGGAGAAGCTCACGCCGCTGTACACGCTGGCCAACTCCTTCCCCAAGGCCAAGTTCATCAACCTGGACATGGAGGAGTACAAGGACCTCACCATGACCATCGCGGTGTTCAAGCGCATCCTGGACAAGCCGGAGTTCAAGAACCTTGAAGCCGGCATTGTGCTCCAGGCCTACCTGCCGGACACCCTCGCGGCCATGATCGATTTGACCGAATGGGCCACCCGGCGCCGCGCCGACGGCGGTGCCGCCGTGAAAGTGCGCATCGTCAAGGGCGCCAACCTGCCCATGGAACAGGTTCAGGCGTCGGTCTTCGGCTGGCCGCTGGCCACTTGGGGCACCAAACAGGATTCGGACACCAACTACAAGCGCATTGTGAACTTTGCGCTGACCCCCGAACACATTGACGCCGTCCACGTTGGCGTGGCCGGCCACAACCTCTTCGACGTGGCCCACGCCTGGCTGCTGGCCAAGCAGCGCGGCATCGACACCACCTCCGGCCAGCTGGAATTTGAGATGCTGCTGGGCATGGCCACCGGCCAGGCCGAGGCCGTCCGCAAGGATGTTGGCTCGCTGCTGCTGTACACACCCGTGGTTCACCCGGGCGAGTTCGACGTTGCCATCGCCTACCTGATCCGCCGTTTGGAGGAGGGCGCCAGCCAGGACAACTTCATGTCAGCCGTCTTCGAGCTCTCCGAGAACGAGGCCCTGTTCCAGCGCGAGCAGCAGCGCTTCCTGGCCTCGTTGGAGGACCTGGACACCAGTGTTCCGCCCACCAACCGCGGCCAGGACCGCAACCAGCCCGCCGTTGCAGCGCCCACTGATTCCTTCGCCAACACCCCGGACACCGATCCGTCACTGGTGGCCAACCATGCCTGGGGCAAGGACATTCTGGCCCGCATCCCCGGCTCCGTGCTGGCCAACGACATCGTCGCGGCCACCACTGTGACCGAACTGGCCGAGCTGAACCGCATTGTGGACACCGCCGTCGGCGCAGCTGCGGCCTGGGGTGCCATGAGCGGTGCCGAGCGCGCAGCCATCCTGCACCGTGCCGGCGACACGATGGAGAGCATGCGTGCCGAGTTCATGGAGGTCATGGCCTCCGAGACCGGCAAGACGCTGGACCAGTCCGACCCCGAAATTAGCGAGGCAGTGGACTTTGCCCACTACTACGCCGAGCGCGCCAAGGACCTGGAAACAGTCGACGGCGCAACGTTCGTCCCGGCAAAGCTCACGGTGGTGACCCCGCCGTGGAACTTCCCGGTGGCCATCCCCGCCGGTTCCACCCTGTCAGCCCTGGCTGCAGGCTCCGCCGTCGTCATCAAGCCGGCACCGCAGGCCCAGCGCAGCGGCTCACTCATGGTTGCGGCGTTGTGGGAAGCCGGCGTGCCCCGCGAGGTGCTGGCACTGGTCCAGCTCGGCGAGAACGAGCTGGGCAAGGCCCTGGTGGCCCACCCCAGCGTTGACCGGGTCATCCTGACCGGCGGCTACGAGACAGCTGAACTGTTCCGCAGCTTCCGCACCGATCTGCCGCTCTTGGCCGAGACATCCGGCAAAAACGCCATCATCGTCACCCCCAGCGCCGACCTGGACCTGGCCGCGAAGGACGTTGTCCAGTCCGCGTTTGGCCACGCCGGGCAGAAGTGCTCGGCAGCATCGCTGGTCATCATGGTTGGGTCCGTGGCGAAATCCGCCCGCTTCCGCAACCAGCTGATGGACGCCGCCTCCAGCCTGAGCGTTGGCTACCCGGAAACGGCAACCACCCAGATGGGCCCGGTCATCGAACCGGCCGCCGGCAAGCTCCTCGGAGCCCTTACCACCCTGGACAGCGGCGAGAGCTGGGCCATCGAGCCCAAGCAGCTCGACTCCACCGGACGCCTCTGGTCCCCGGGTGTCCGCACAGGGGTTGCGGCAGGATCCAACTTCCACCTGACCGAGTTCTTCGGACCCGTGCTGGGCGTCATGCAGGCGGAAACCCTGCAAGAGGCCATCGCCATGGTCAACGCCATTGACTACGGCCTCACCACCGGCCTGCACTCGCTGGACTCCGCCGAAATCGGTTTGTGGCTGGACACCGTCCAGGCCGGCAATCTGTACGTCAACCGCGGGATCACCGGTGCCATTGTGCAGCGCCAGCCGTTCGGCGGCTGGAAGAAGTCGGCAGTGGGTGCGGGCACCAAGGCCGGCGGACCCAACTACCTTGTTGGTTTGGGCTCGTGGGAAACCGCTGAATCGACTGCCACCGAACCCCTGGGCGACGCGGCCGTGAAGATGCTGGCCGCTGCCACGGAGCTATCCGCGGCGGAGCAGGCGTTCCTGGCGCGCTCGCTGCACAGCGACGCCGCCGCATGGTCCGCCGAGTTTGGCGCGGCCAAGGACGTTTCGGCCCTGTCCGCCGAGCGCAACGTGTTCCGCTACATGCCCCTGAACCCGCTGGTCCGCCTGACTGAGGGAGAGCCCGTTGCCAAGCTGATCCGTGTCCTTGCGGCAGGCATCACCGCCGGGTCCACCCCGGCGGTCTCCTCCGGCGTTGCACTTCCCACAGCTGTTCAGGCCCTGCTGCTGAGCCTGCGCATCAACGTCACCGTTGAGTCCGACGACGAATGGCTGGCCACGGCACGTGCCTTCGGTGCCGGCCGCATCCGCCTGATCGGCGGCGACGCCGGTGCGCTCTACGAAGCAACTGGCGGACGCCCGGACCTGGCCATCTACCCCGGCGAGGTCACCGAGGCCGGCCGCGTTGAGATGCTCCCGTTCCTGCACGAGCAGGCCGTCAGCATCACGGCGCACCGCTTCGGCACCCCGAACCACCTATCGGACGGCTTGATCTAGCCCCCACGGGCGTCCGCCCACAAGCCGCCGTTCCTGCCAGTAGCCACCTTACAGAGGGGCTGTTGGCGGGAACGGCGGCTTTTTTGGCACCTTAGCCGGTGAGCCGGACGGGCCTTCAGATCCACGCCCCAGACCTTCGGCGCGGCGGCCGCTGCCGGCCTGTGAAACCTTGTGTCTCGATTGCGTCTCGGGCAGGGAAAACTGTTGACACACCACATCGTAGTATGTGATATTTTACTGGTCGACGAAGTGTGAGCCACGCAACAGCAACAGGGTGCGCGTGGATGTCCCCGTGTGGTTGCTCTTAATTTTTTTGTCAGGTCAAAGGAGATGCAGGCAATGAAACTTCGAATTCCCAAAGTACTTGTTGTGGGGGCCGTGGCGGCCACCATGTTGGCCACGTCCGGTTGCGGCGGCATCCTCAGCGGCGGTGACAACAAGAGCGCCGACGCGGGCCCCATCAAGATTGCCGCCGTCATTCCGCTGTCCGGGTCCAGCGCACCCACCGGCGGCTATATGAAAAACGGCATGCAGATGGCAGTCGATGAGATCAACGCCAAGGGCGGGGTGCTGGGCCGCCAGCTGGCGTTCGATCCCGAGGACGAGGCCTGTGATCCCACCCAGGCCGCCGCAGCCGCCAACAAGGCCGTCTCCAACGGAGCCGTGATCTCCGTGGGCGGCTACTGCTCCGGGGCCACCTTGCCCACGCTGCCCATCTTCGCCAAGGCCAACATTCCCATGATCATCCCGGCTGCAAACTCCCAGGAGCTGGTGAACCAGAAGCTGCCCAACGTGTTCCTGATCAACGGCACCGGCGTCCAGCAGGCCGCCGCAGCCGTGAAGTTCATGGTCCAGGATGGGGTCAAGTCGGTGGCCCTGGTGGATGACAACACCAGCTACTCCAAGGACATTGCGGCCCAGACCAAGAAGGACCTGGAAACGGATGGCACCGTCAAGGTCGCCATGGCCACCTCTGTCACAGCTGGCGAAAGCGACTACTCCTCGGTGGTCCACGACATCATGGGCGCCAACCCCGACATGCTGTACTGGACCGGCTACTACCAGGAGGGCGGGCTGATCATCAACCAGCTCAAGGCTGCCGGCTACAAGGGCAAGATCATGGTGGCCGACGGCAGCGTTGACGCCTCACTGGTCAAGATTGCCGGCGGTGCCACGGCAGACGGCGTCTTCGCCACCATGACGCAGACCCCCGACACCATCAAGGGTGCCGAAACCTGGATTGCCGACTACACCAAAAAGTTTGGCGCCGCACCCGGTCCCTACTCAACCCAGTCCTACGACGCCGTCCGCGTCGCAGCCGAGGCCATCAGCAAGGCAGGCAGCACCGATGGCGACAAGGTCATCGCAGCCCTGCAGGGCATTGACGGCTTCGAGCTGTTCTCCGGCCCGTTGAAGTTCACCCCGGAACACACGCTGACCAACGGCGGCTTCCAGATCCTGGTGGTCAAGGACGGCAAGTTCGTCCTGCAGGACGCCCTGGGCTAAGCACTGAACGGGATGGCGGGCACCGGCGCCCGCCATCCCCTCCACCCCTTAACTCATGGCAACTTCAAGGCGGGACAAGCATGACGCAGCTAATTTGGAACGGCCTCTTCGTGGGATCGTTCTACGCACTCATCGCCCTGGGCTATTCCATGGTCTACGGCATCATCAAACTCCTCAACTTCGCCCACGGCGACATCTATATGCTCGGCGCCTTCGTGGGCTTCGCGACCTTGAGCTCGTTCGGGGTCATCCCGGCCTCCATGTCCATCACGGCACTGTTGATAGTGCTGCTGCTGACCATGATCATCAGCGGCGGCATCGGTGTGGGCATTGAGCGCCTGGCGTACAGGCCCCTGCGCAACTCGCCCAGGCTGGCTGTGCTGATCACGGCAGTGGGTGCCTCCTTCACGCTGGAATATGGTGTCAGCGCCATCGCCGGCCCCAACCCCAAGGTGTTCCCCGTGCGTCTGCAGGGCGAAACCTTCGACCTCCTCGGCGCCCGCATCTCGGCCCCGCAAATTGTGCTCATGGTCATCGCCCTGCTGCTCATGCTGACCCTGAACTCCTACATCCAGCGCACCTCCATGGGGCGCGCCATGCGCGCCATCGCCCTGGATCCAAAGGGCTCCCTGCTCATGGGCATCAACGTCAACAAGGTCATCACTTGGACATTCTTCATCGGCTCCGCGCTCGCCGGGGCTGCCGGCGTCATGGCCGGGGCCTACTACGGCAAAATCGATTTCCTTATGGGCTTCATTATCGGTTTGAAGGCGTTCACGGCAGCCGTCATTGGCGGCATCGGCAACATCAAGGGTGCCATGCTCGGCGGGCTGCTGCTGGGCCTGCTCGAGGCCTTCGGTTCGCAGTGGCTGGGCGGGGAATGGCGTGACGTCTTCACCTTCGCCGTGCTCATCGGCTTCCTGACCCTCAAACCCACCGGCCTGTTGGGCGAACGCGTAACGGAGCGTGTCTAGCATGAGCGAAAACGTCGACACCTCCACTGCCCCGCGCCGGATCGGCAAGCCCGCCAGCGCCATCTCCCGGCTGTTTGAAAGCAGGCAGCTGGGCTGGGCTGCCTTCGCCATCGCCGTGGTCTTCCCCTTCCTGATCGCCAACAACTACGCCATGAACATCGCCACCACAGCAGTGATCTTTGTGCTGCTGGCCTCGGGACTGAACATTGTGGTGGGATACTGCGGACTTTTGGACCTTGGGTACATCGCCTTCATGGCTGTGGGAGCCTACACCGCCGGCATCGTGTCCAAGGCGTGGGAAATGCCCATCCTGTTCACCATCCCTGCCGTCCTCATCATGACGGTCCTGGCCGGTCTGATCATTGGCGCCCCCACCCTGCGCCTGCGCAGCGACTACCTGGCAATCGTGACCCTCGGCTTCGGCGAGATCATCCGCCTGACGGCCAACAACCTGACCATCACGGGAGGGCCCTCGGGCATCTACGGCATCCCGGGCGTGCAACTCTTTGGCCTGGACTTGTCCAACCCAGTGCCGTTCTACTACTTCTGCGTGGTGGTGGTGAGCCTGCTGGTGCTGGGCTCCGCACGGCTGGGCAAGTCCCGGCTGGGCAGGGCGTGGCGCTTTGTCCGCGAGGACGAGGACGCCGCCGAGGCCATGGGCATCCACACCTACAAGGTGAAACTTGCTGCCTACATCTTCGGTGCCATGTGGGGCGGGATCGGCGGCATGCTTTTCGCCTCCCATCTCTCAGCCATCTCCCCGCAAAGCTTCGTGTTCCTGCAGTCGGCGCTGGTCCTGATGGCAGTGGTGCTTGGCGGCATGGGCAACACCCGTGGCGTTGTGGTGGGTGCCGTGGTCATCTCGCTGCTGCCCGAGTTCCTGCGCGACATGGGCAATCTGCGCTATGTGATCTTCGGTGTGGTGCTGATTGCCGTCATGGTGCTCCGCCCGCAAGGCTTCTGGCCCTCACGCGCCTATGAACCCGAGAGGGACGACGACGGCTCCGAAGCGGGAGCCGACGGCGGCAAGCGCTCCCGGACAGCCAAGAAGAAGCCGGCCCCCGCCGGCCCCGGACCAGGAGAAGACGCATGAGCCCGCTGCTGGAAGTCATTGATCTGCAAATCGCCTTCGGCGGGGTGAAGGCCGTCAACGGGCTCTCCTTCACAGCCGACGCCGGGGAAATCGTCTCGGTCATCGGCCCCAACGGTGCCGGCAAGACCAGCGCCTTCAACTGCATCACCGGTTTCTACAAGCCCGTCAGCGGCACAGTCAAGGTGGACGGTGTCAATATCACCGGCAAGCGCCCGGCCGTCATTGCCGCCACCGGGGTGACACGCACCTTCCAAAACCTGCGCCTCTTCCCGGACCTGACGGTCCTGGACAACGTCAGGGGAGGCATGCACCTCTACGGCGGCCAAAACTTCCTCGATGCCTTGTTTCACACACCCCGCTACCGCAAGAGTGAGGACTTCTTCACCGCCGAGGCGCACCGCTGGCTGGATTTTGTGGGCTACAAGGGCGGGCGCGGGATCCCTGTGCGCAACCTGGCTTACGGCCAGCAGCGGCAGGTGGAAATGGCCCGGGCCATGGCCCGCAAGGCGAAACTGGTGCTTTTGGATGAGCCGGGCGCCGGGCTGAACCACACGGAAAAACGTGAGCTGCTGGAACTGTGCCGCAAGATTCGGGACCTGGGTGCCGCCGTCGTCCTGATTGAACATGACATGAGTGTGGTTATGGAAGTCAGCGAAAGGGTTGTTGTCATGAACTTTGGCAAGGAAATTGCTGACGGCACGCCGGCGCAAGTGAAGAAGAACCCGGCAGTGATCGAGGCCTATCTGGGCAAGGAAGACGAACCGGAAGAAGGCAAGTCCTGATGGCCATGCTCGAATTTGAAAACGTCGAAGTGTTTTACGGCAAGATCCAGGCCCTGCGCGGCATCAACGTCCGGGTCGAGGAAGGTGAAATCGTCTCCCTGTTGGGCAACAATGGCGCCGGGAAGACCACCACGCTGTCCACGGCGTCGGCCATTGTGAAATCCCATGCCGGCAGGATCAGCTTCGCCGGGACGGACATCACCCGGGCCAAGCCGTGGGAGGTGGTGGGGGCCGGCCTGATCCACGTGCCCGAGGGTCGGCGCATCTTCTCCACCCTGTCAGTCACGGAAAACCTGCAATTGGGCGGGTACATGGTCAAGGACAGGGCGCTGGTGCAAAAGCGGCTCAACGAAGTTTTTGAGATGCTGCCGCTGCTGGCCGAACGCCGGACCCAGCAAGGCGGCACGCTCTCCGGCGGCGAGCAGCAAATGCTGGCCATTGGCCGGGCGCTCATCGCAGGCCCGAAGATGCTCATGCTGGATGAGCCGTCCATGGGCCTGGCGCCGCTCATCGTGGCCCAGGTCATGGAGGTCATCAAGGGGGTCAACGCCAACGGCACAACTGTGCTGTTGGTGGAGCAAAATGCGCGGGCGGCCCTGAAAATCACCAGCCGCGGCTATGTCATTGAAAACGGTGTCACCACCCTGACCGGCACGGGGGCCGAACTCTTGGCGGACGCCAGGATTGTCGAGGCCTACCTTGGCGCCTGATGAACACCTGTCGCAGGCCGGGAGCTGGAGAATCAACACGATCGACTACCACACGGCGGGTGAGCCGTTCCGGATCGTGCCGGTGCTGCCCTTCGAGATTGACGGGGACACGGTGCTGCAAAGGCGCGCGAACGCCGTGACCGGACCGGCCAACACGCTGCGCCGGATGCTGGTCAATGAACCCCGCGGGCACGCGGACATGTACGGCGGGTTCATTGTCCCGCCCAACGACCCCGGCGCCCACTTCGGTGTACTGTTCTGGCACAAGGATGGCTTCTCCACCGCCTGCGGACACGGCACCATCGCCCTGGGTGCGTGGGCCGTCCGCAGCGGCCTGGTCCCCGCGCCGGACGACGGCGACACCGACGTTGTCATTGACGTCCCGTCCGGGCGGGTCACGGCCAAGGTGACAACCGTGGGCGGGGTTATTGACTCCATCACCTTCTGCAACGTCCCCTCTTTTGTTGCGGCCCGTGCCCTTGAGGTCCAAACGGCCGGCTACGGTGCACTCACCGTTGATGTCCTCTGGGGAGGTGCACTGTATGCCTCGCTGCCCGCCAGCGCGGTGGGACTTCACATCACGCCGCAGGACCTCAACCGGCTCATCGAGGCAGGCCGGGCGGTCAAGGCGGCCCTGGCCGGGCATCCCGCAGCAAGGCACCCCGACGAGCCGCGGCTGGACGGGATTTACGGCACCATCTTCCACGAATCGGCCACCTCAATGGCGGGCGACCTGGCGCAGCGCAACGTGACGATCTTTGCCGACGGGCAGGTTGACCGCTCACCCTGCGGCTCCGGTACCGCCGCCCGCGTCGCCGCCTTGGATGACTCGGGGGAATTGGCGGACGGGGCCGTGCTGGAACACTTTTCCATTGTCGATTCGCGGTTCACGGCCTCCGTCCTGGACCGTGCTCCGGAAGGTGTTGTGGTGGGGGTGCGCGGCAACGCCTATCCGGTGGCCGAATGCAGCTTCACCCTGGATGCCCGGGATGACCTGGGACTGGGGTTTGTGCTGCGATGAGGCGAGGAAGGAATTTTCTCGGGGCAGCTGCTGGAAAAATGGACCAATGAGCGAAGTAAAGTACACCATCCCCGGCATGGCTGTCACCGATTTTTTTGTGAGCGTGCCACTGGATTGGTTTGATGTTGCCAGCACCGAAACCCTGGAGGTTTTTGCCCGTGAACTGGTTGACCCCGTCCGCCGGCACGAGGAACTGCCCATCATGGTGTTCCTGCAGGGCGGCCCGGGCGGCAAGGGCCCGCGCCCGCTGGGTCCCACAGGATGGATCGGTCAAGCCCTGAAAACGCACAGGGTCCTGCTGCTGGACCAGCGCGGCACGGGCCGGTCCGCCCCGGTGGAGGCCGCCACCATGGCCCGGTTCGGCGAGGGCGCCGCCGGCGCGTCCGCCGGCGCGTCCGCCGGCGCCGACTACCTGACACACTTCCGGGCGGATTCGATCGTGGCGGACGCCGAACACATCCGCAAGACCCGCTTTGGTGGGCGCCGCTGGGCAACCGTGGGGCAAAGCTACGGCGGTTTCCTGACCCTGACGTACCTCTCCGTGGCCCCGGAAGCCCTGACCGCCTGCTACGTCACCGGCGGACTCGCCAGCATCTGGCCGGACGCCGCCGAGGTGTACCGGCGCACCTTCCCGCGCACGGCCGGGAAGAACCGGGAGTTTTACGCCCGTTACCCGCACGCCGTGGGCCAGGTGGCGGCCATTGCCGACCATCTGGACCAACACGACGTGCGCCTGCCCGACGGTGACAGGCTCACTGTCCGCCGCTTCCGGACCCTGGGCATCGACTTTGGCATGAAGCCCGGATTTGAGCGCATGCACTGGCTGCTGGAGGAGGCATTCAGTCAGGACGGGGAAACACTCAGCGACGGCTTCCTTGCCCAGGTCCTGGCCCGCACCTCTTATGCCGCAAATCCCTTGTTTGCCGTGATGCAGGAGAGCATCTACTCCCACGGCACCAATGGCCCCACCAACTGGGCGGCCCAGGGCGAGTTGGTGCGGCATCCTGAATTTGCCGAGTCCGCCCGCCCGCTGATGTTCACCGGCGAGATGATGTTCCCGTGGATGTTCCAGGAGATCCGCCTGCTGCGCCCCTTTGCCGGGGCCGTGAATGAGCTGGCCCGCCGTGGCACGTTCAGTGAGCTGTACGACGTCGACCGGCTCGCCGCCAATGCGATCCCCGTGGCTGCCGCAGTGTATTTTGACGACATGTACGTGGACGCCGGGCTGCAATTGGCCACCGCAGCGGCTGTGGGCAACGTCCATGCCTGGGTCACCAACGAGTTTGAACACGACGGGATTGGTGATGACAAGGTTTTTGCCTACCTGCGTTCCACCATTGCCCGATTGGGTGCGGAATAATGCCATCAACCCCTAGTGGAATGTGACATTGTACTGTTAGGCTGAGTGTGTAATTCAAGGTTGGCGGCGCCGCCAAAAGCTTCTGTATAAGGCACCTGGTCATACAGGTCA
>JBDTQM010000020.1:0-30546 GCA_039932175.1 Specibacter sp. | reverse complement strand
GGTGCAACCGTGGGCTGAACCGTGGGTGCAACGGTCGGTGCAACAGTCGGCTGAATCGTCGGTGTTGCCGTGGGCTCCGTGGTGCCGGGGACCTTGCCGCCAATGTTAACCTCGGAGCCACCGCCGAAAGCGTTTCCGGCGATCGAATTCAGGCCAACCAACTTGACGTACCGGCCAGCCTTGTTCCCTGCAATGTCGATGACCTGCGGACGGGTGACGTCCAGGAACGAACCGCTTGCGACCTTGGTGCCAAAGTCAGTGGGGCTGTCGGAAACGTAGAGTTCGTAGTCCTTGAACTTGCCGTTGGTGTTTGACTGGCGCTGGGTGTATTCAAAGCCCGTCACGGCGTAGCTCTTGCCCAGGTCAAAGACCACTGAATGAGGGAAGTTGCCAGCAGGACTTGACCATTTAGTGTGCCAGAAGCTGTCCGCTTTGCCATCAAGGAGAGCGCGAGCTGGCCCGTTCGGTGCGGTTTCACCGGTCAACTCTTCGGAGGAAACGGAGGCGATGCTGATTTCGCTCTGCGGGATCTTGTTTTCCAGGGGCACCAAATTTGATTCCACCATCAAAGTTGTACTGGCTGTGCGCTCGCCTTGGGTTGCCGTGAGGGCATTGCTACCTCCATAGGTGTTGGGGTACACCGGCATTTGCAAGGTCACTTTACCCTCGGTATCGGGGAGAACCGTGCCAACTTTGTTGCCACCCAAATTGAGTGTCACATACTTCCCGGGCTCGAATCCGCTCAAGGTGGTCAATGCTCGGTAACCCGCCCGGACAGTCGAGGTGGTGGTTGCCAACACCGGGGTCTGGGTTGAATCCCAAACGTAGGGCGCCTTCGGATCGGCAGTTCCGGGCGCAACAACCACCTTGAACTGCGCCGTTGTGCCGTTGGAGGCTGTCAAGGTGCCGTTGTAGGTCCCGGCAGTGGCGTAGCTGTGGGTGCCTTGCAGCTGGTAGAGGCTGCCGGATGACATATGATTCCGGGTCGTATTGGCAGTAAAGGTGGCAGGAGTGGCGGCTGAACCGTCACCCCAGTTAACGCTGACTCCCAGATTCCCAAGAATGCTTGAGGCGCTCACGCCGTCGGCGTCGTCAACAGCGTCCACGGCAATGCTGGCGCCGTCGGCAGAGGTCTTGGTGCCAGGTGCTGCGAGCTGCCCTATATTGAGCATAAGGCTCTTGCCCGGGGAGACTGCGACCGGAAGCCCGGCCATTTCTGATTTCCAATTGGCTTCGGTACCGTCATAGAAATTGGTGCCCTGAGACAACATGCGTTTGCCCATGCCGGCCATGCGGACCTTGAAATCATTGACATTGCGCTGCGACTGGGGGGTCCAGCCAACTTCGGCAAAGGAAATCGCACGCGGGAAGATCATGAACTCAGCTTGCTTGCCGCCACGGATGGTCTCGGACCACTGCGGGGCCTCAACACCCAGGATGGCTGAATCGGGAAGGTTGACCCCGCCATCTTGGACAACTGCAGCGGGGTTCCAGTTGTAGTACTTGGAGAAGTCACCCATGCCCGCCCATGTCAGGCCAATTGGTGTCTTGGAGTTGTACTTCATGTCCAGGTACGCCGTGGAGCCATTGGAGACCATGAGCTTTGCACCCAGGTCTTTGATGGCCTTCAGGGTATCGGTGGTTCCACCCGTCCAGTATTGAAGAGCGTCACCGGCCTTAAGGCCGCCAATGGCAGCTTCGTTCCAACCGACCGGCTTCTTGCCCAGGTCGTGGATAATTTTCACTGTCTTGGTGATGAACTCGACGTAGTTGTCGTGGCCCGTCACATGGGACTCGTCGCCACCAATATGGATGTAGTCGCTGGTAGTTGTCATGTCCGCGATCTGGCCGAAAACGTGCTCCAGGAACGTCCAGGTCTGCGGGGCATTAACATCCAAGGTGGACGTTCCCACATTTCCTGTGCCGTCCGCGGGAACTACGCCCCACTCATTGACGCTGGGCCTGGTGCCGGCGGTGTTCAGCTGGGGAATGGCGTGCAAAATAGCCGAAGTGTGGCCCGGAACGTCGATCTCGGGAATCACCTCAATATGTCGGTCGGCGGCATAGGCCACCAAATCCTTGTATTCGTCCTGAGTGTAGAAGCCGGTGTAGCCGAGGTGGTCCATGTAGGTGCGGTTGAACTGGGTCATGGCCGACTTGCCAGCGACCTCGGTCAGGAGGTTGTAGTCAATGTCGTCGCCAGCCTTTTTGCCGTCGTTGGTGATCTGGATGCGCCAACCCTGGTCATCGGCCAAGTGCATGTGCAAGGTGGAGATCTTGTAGGTAGCCAGCGAATCAATGATGGCCTTGACCTCGGCGGGAGTCTTGAAGTCGCGTGCGACGTCAAGCATCATGCCCCGCTTATCAAACCGCGGTGCGTCGGAAATCTCGACGGCGGGGGCACTCCAGTTGGCAATGACCTTTTGCTTGGACTCAATGAAGGCCGGGAACAGCTGGCGCAGGGTCTGGATGCCGTTGAAAACACCATCGCTGGTGGGGGCAGTAACCTTTGCGCCCGTGAGCGCGTCAACACTGAGTGTGTAGGCCTCGGCCTGCAGCTGATCGCCCAGATTTGCGATGACTCCAGGCGTCTGAACCAGAACAATATCGTCGGCATCACCGGTGCTGCCATCCACCACAGGAAGAGCCAGACCAGTGGAGGTGCGGAAAATCTCGGCCAGGAAGTTGGCGCTCTTTTTCGATTCGGGAGTGTTAGCTACGATGCGTGAGCCTGTCCCGAGAACGAAGGGAGCTTCGGCAGGGGTTTCCATGTTCACCGGCAGCGGGATCAGATTGATCGGCTCGGCAGGTGTTGATGTGCTGGCTTCCTCACCATCCCACACCTGGAATTCCCACATGGACATGCCGTATTTGGTGCCGTTGATGGGCGTGCGTTCAATGCCCTGCATGCGTACGTATTGGTACGGCGTGGAGGCAACTGCAGCCTTAAGTTTCTGGGTGTCGCGAGTATTACACGTGGGAGCGATAATGTCCGTGGCGTCCACAAAGCTGGTGCCGTCTGTGGAGACCTGCAGCTTGTATTTGGCGGCGCAGGCTTTCTCCCACACAATGCTGACATGGTCAATGACCGTGGGAGCTGCGAGCTTGACAGTGATCTGAGCATTTTCAGCTGTATTGGAGGACCAGCGGGACTGCTGGGCGTTTGGCTTGCTCGCGTCCTGGTCGCCGTCAATGACTAGGGCGGGACCCCATTGGCCGGCAACTTCCTGGCCGGAGGCTGTAACTGTGGCGCCGGCCGTAGCCAATGCAATGTTTTTGCCTGCAGCTGCGGGAATTCCCCAGACTTCCATTTCAAAGAGGGAGATGCCCCATTTGGTGCCGTTGATGGGCGTGCGGTCCACGCCCTGCATGCGGACGTACTGGTATTTATTGCCAGCCAGAGTGGTCTTGACGGTTTGAGTGTCAGGGGTCTCCGGAGCACAGTTGGCACGTGAGATGACATCCGTGGCATCCACAAAAGACACCCCATCGGTTGATACCTGCAACTTGTACTGAGCGGCGCAGGCGGCCTCCCATTTAATGACAACCTTGTCGATGACCACCGGCTTGGCCAGTTTCACGGTCAGCTGGGCATCATTGGAATGGTTCGAGGACCACCGGGTCGTGGCGCTGCCGTCAATGGCAAGGTCTGTTCCGTTACTGCTGGTGGACTCGTCACCGGAGGAGGTGACGGTTGCGCCGGCTGAAGCCAAGGCCAGGTTCGTTGAAACGGGGTCGCCCGGGGCGGCAACAACCGGAGGCGCTGCCATTGTTAGCAGCAGCGCCGGTGTCACCACCGCCATTGCTAATGTCTTTTTCCACATGGAACGCACGTGTTCATCCTTTGCTGAAATGAGGGATACAGGTCACACAATGCTCATGTTATCCATAGCAGCACTCACTGGAAGCTTTATTAATTGCATTTACGGGGGCTACTGCCGCGTCTTGGACAGTGGCGGGGGACCGGCTCGCAGGGCAAGAGCTGGTCCGGTATGAAAATGTGTTAGATGAATGATGGTGGTGGTGTCCGGCAACTCCTGCCATTCCATGAGGGAGCACGCAAAAACGCGCTGCCCTGCGTAAAAAACGAGGACAGCGCGCCAGTTGAAAATTTAGCCCCGAAGTTTCTTGGGAACTGAAAAAGACTTTTACAAGGTTACGGTTGCGAGGTCGAATTCCAGGCGGTGGAGGCGGTCGCGGTCGGCGGCACCGCTGGGCTTGCCCAAGTTGACAACCATGAATGATTGGTGGGAAGAGTCTGCGTTGAATTCGGCGTCCACGCCGGCGGAGTCGAAGCCTGTCATGGGGCCAACTGCCAAACCTGCGGCGCGGGCCGCCAGGATGAAGTACCCGGCCTGCACGTGTGCGTTGTTGTTTGCCGCAGCAGTACGTGATTCAACGTTGGCCTCGAACATGGGCATCAGCATCTCAGCCATGTGGGGTGCCGTGGTGGGCAGGAGGGAGTGCCATTCCTTCGAGAAGCTCAGCACAGCCACCATGGGGGCCGTTAGGGTCTTGGCCTTGTTGCCGTCCATCATGTGCTCAACCAAACGCTCGCGGGCTTCGGTGGAACGGATCCAGGTAATGCGCAGGGGCTGGCCGTTGAAAGCGGTGGGCCCCATCTTCGTCAGGGCGTAGATGGCGTGCAGTGTCTGATCTGTGACCTCTTCATCGGCCCAGCTGTTGGCCGTGCGGGCTTCCAGGAACAACGCCGCAGCGGCATCGCCATCCAAGATGATTTCGTTGTTGAGGTCCAGTTCGGATGCAATGTCAATGCTCATGGGTCCAGCTTTCGTAGCAGTGAGGAATGGTCTCTGGGGTCTATAGCGCCAGAACGGCCCGGATTGTTTCCAACTTAACTGTGACGTCAGACACGCCGATGGTTTCCGTGGGAGCCAAGCACTGTGCCAAGATGACGGCATTGGCCAACGCAAAGGAGCGGCAGTTACATGACGGCATGGACCATTCGTGATTTTCACTCACAAGACGTCGAGGGCATTCTGCAGTTGTGGCAGACCCTGCGTGAAAACGGCGTGGACCCTGTCTACGACCTTTCCGAGGTCCTGGCATCCTGCGAGAAAGACCATGCCGTGGTGGCCTTGCAGGGGGATCAAATTATCGGTGCGGCAGTGGGGCGCGCAGCCCATGACCAGGGCTGGATAGTTTTCCTGGCAACCCTGCCAATGTTCCGTGGCCGCGGCATAGGAACCCTCCTGCTTGCGGCTGTGGAAAACCGCATGGCTGCCCATGGATTGAACAAGCTCTCAGCTCTCATGCCGGAATCCGAGACCCGGGTGGAAGCTTTCAGCAACAGGGGCTTCATGGTGAAAAAGAACCTGCGCTATTTTGAGCGCCGCATCCCCATCCAGCGGGCAGAGCGGGGCGCGTTGGAGGAACTGGGTGGCAGACTGTTGCCCCGCGACCTCTGGGACCGCGTGGCCGGCATGGTGGATGAAAAGGAGCTGCTGGAGCGCCGCCTGGTCCTTCCCCTGGCCGAATCGGAGCTGGCTGAAGAGTTCGGCGTGGTGCCGCCCCGGGCTGTGGTGCTTTTTGGACCTCCCGGAACTGGCAAAACCACCTTCGCCAAGGCCATCGCCTCACGGCTGGAATGGCCCTTTGTGGAAGTTTTCCCGTCCCGGCTGGCAGGTTCCCCGGGCGGTTTGGCCGGTGCGTTGCGCCAAACCTTCCTGGAAATCGCCGAGTTGGAGCATGCCGTGGTCTTCATAGACGAGGTCGAGGAGATTGCCTCGCAGCGGTCGGGGGAGCCGCCGTCGCCCATGCAGGGTGTCACGAACGAGCTCCTGAAGATCATTCCGGCGTTCCGTGAGCAGCCCGGCCGGTTGCTGGTGTGCGCCACGAACTTCATCCGCTCGCTGGATTCGGCGTTTCTGCGCCACGGACGCTTTGACTACGTCATCCCCATTGGCCTGCCCGACGCCCAGGCCCGCGCGGCCATGTGGCACCGCTTCATTCCAGGGCACGTCGTGGAACATATTGACGTTCCGGCATTGGTGCAGGCCAGCGCGGGGTTCTCGCCGGCTGATATTGAATTTGCCGCCCGCAGCGCCTCGCAGCGTGCCTTGGAAAAGGCCGTGTTCGACGACGTTGCCCCCGCCTCCCGCCGTGGCCCGGTGACCAATGACTACCTGGACACCATTGCCGAGACGAAGGCCACCGTCAGTGACGCCGTGGCTGCCGACTTCCTTGAGGACATCGCCGCGCTGGCGCGGACATAATCCGCTGAAGTGTGAGCTACAGCCAGGTCTTTTTCTTGAAGATGATGTACATGACCAGGCCCACCAGGAACATCAGGACCAGGGCAAAGGGGTAGCCAAGCGCCCAGTGGAGTTCAGGCATCACAGCGAAGTTCATGCCGTAAATGGCGGCCACAAATGAAGGAGCAAACAGGATTGCCGCCCAAGATGAGATCTTCTTGATTTCCTCATTTTGGGCGGCACTGGCCTCATTCTGGCGGTTGGTGGTCAGGGTGCCGTCCACCGTCAGGGCGTTTTGCAGCAGCTGGCGGAACGAATCCGCCTTGGCCGTGACCGATTCAACGTGGTCCTCCACGTCGCGCAGGTATCGCTGCAGCTCAACATTGACCCCGTACTTGTTGAAGCCGCCCTTGAGTTGGACCAGCATGTCGCTCAGCGGGTGGATGGCTCGCTGGAACTGGATCACTTCACGCGAAAGCTGATAAATGCGCCGTGAAACGGTGGGATCGCCGGCGAACAGCTGGTCCTCAATTTCATCAATATCGTTTTCCAGGCCATTGATGACAGGCTGGTAGTCGTCAACCACCTGGTCCATGATGGCGTACAGTACAGCTTCCGGGCCCAACGCCAACAGCTCGGGATCGGCCTCCAGGCGGGAGCGTGTGGAGGAAAGCCCCGGAGTCTCGGCATGGCGAATGGTCACCACAAAGTCCTTACCGGTGAAGATGTGCAGTTCGCCAAATTCAACGGCTTCGGTTTCATCAATGTATTTGGCGGGTCGAAGCACCGTGAACAGGACGTCGTCGTACCTCTCCAGCTTGGGACGCTGGTGGGCCATGATGGTGTCCTCAACAGCGAGTTCGTGGAGTGAAAACTCTGCGGCGAGCGACCTCATCTCCGCGGTATCGGGACGGTACATGCCAATCCAGGCCATCCCGTTGCACGAGTCCATGAGCTCATAAGTCTGGTCAAGGCTGGTGGGGGCCGCGTAGCGCCGGCCGTTGACGTATACGGCGTTGTCAATGATGGTCACTTGCCCATTATGGGTGAGGATGGGACAAAGAGCTGCACCCCGACCCGCCGGGACGCCACATCCGGGCTGTGGAGCCCGGGCAGGGTCTAGTCCAGCGGGCCCGTATGACCGGGAATGTGCTTGAACACCAAGGTTGTCTCGGTATGGCCCACAACGGGGTCGGTTGTCAGGTTGTCCAGCACCCAGTCACGCAAAGCATCGGTGTCCCGCACGGCAATGTGGAGCAGGTAGTCCACCGAACCTGAGGTGTGGAAGGTGGACAGCACCTCAGGGAGCAGCGGGACCCGCGCCGTAAAGGTGTCGATCTGGTCCCTATCGTGGGCGCGCAAACGCACGGCTATGAGTGCCTGGACGGCGCGGCCAATGGAGGCCAGATTCAGCTTGGCCTCAAAACCTTCAATGGCACCACGCTCCATCAGTGCCCGCGTGCGCATCAATGCCGTTGAGGGGGCAATTCCCACGGCATCGGCCAAATCCCTATTGGTGATGCGGGCGTCGGCCACAAGTGTGTCAATAATCTGACGGTCCACCGCGTCCAGTGGCTCGTTCCCAAGGTGCCCTTGGGATTGATCTCGCCGAACGTTCTTTGGGACTGTTGCCATGGGAAGCTCCAAGAGTTAGATTAATAGCTTGCAATGCCGCGGCGCACGACAGTCGTTAGTTCGCCATTCTAGCAAATGGCCGAATAATTGATTCATTTCCCAGTAATATCCAGAATCCAGCACGCAAATCGCCTGCGTTACATTCCCTGCAGGAACGTCCTGACCACCGCTGCGGCCGGGCCGTCCTTGGCCAATTTCCAGCCAGTGCCGGCCCACAAGTTCAAGGCCTGGGCGTCATGGGCGGCCGCTGCGCCTGCGCGCAGAGGGGCCGTCAGGAAGTGGACCTCCGGGTAGGCGTCAGGTGCGGTGGCGGTGTAGCTGCGAACAAAATCGTTGACCAGTGCCCGTGCGGGTTTTCCGGTAAATGCGCGCGTTACTTCGGTGCTGGCGAAGCGCGGGTCAGCCAGGGCGTCCTTGTGCACGGCCCTGGCGCCGCTTTCATCCGTGCGTAACAAGGCTGTACCGACTGCCGCCGCAACAGCTCCTGCGCGCAGAACATCCTTTGCCTGCCCGGCGCTGGAGATGCCCCCGGCGCCAACCAGCGGCAGCTTGACCGCAGCCCGTACCTCCACAATCAAGTCAACCAGTGAGCCTTGGAAAACCGCACCGCCCTCCAGGAATGCGGCTGAGTGGCCGCCGGCGTTGGCGTGTTGGACGATCAAGGCGTCCACGCCGCTGTGTGCTGCGGCGATCGCTTCAGCCACACTTGTCACCGAGGCAACCACCCTGGAACCCACTTTTTGCAGCGCGGACACCACCCGGGCGGGGGCCAGGCCAAAGGTAAAACTCACCACGGGGACGGGCTCAGCCAAGAGCAGGGCAACCTTTTCATCCCAATAATCCTGCCCCTGCGGATCAGCCCAGGCAGGCGAAACATCCGGCATCTGCGCGCCGTAGCGTTCAGCCGTTGGCGCCAGCATGGCCGCGTAGCTTCTCAACGCCACTGCTTGTTCGGGTGTGAGGGCCTGGCTGCGCGGAACAAATAAATTGACACCAAAGTCAATGCCTGTGTCCCGCAAGGGGGCAATTTGCGCGGCAAGCTGTTCGGCTGTCCTGTAACCACCGGCGGCGAACGCAAACGCCCCCGCATCTTGGGCTGCCAGGGCGAGCGACGTCGTCGTACTTCCACCGGCCATGGGCGCGGCTATCAAGGGAGAGTTGAACATGCCCTTAGTCTAGATGTGTGATATATAACATGCCGAACCTGAGCAATGCCCCCGTCTGCTACGTGGGTTTGGACATTGGTGGCTCAAAAACCCGTGGGATTGTGTGGCACCATGGTGCCATTGCGGCGGATTTTAGTGTGGGCAGCACCAACATCCAGAACGTGAGCCCCGAGACGGCCCGTGCCAACATGTCCGAGCTGTTTGGACTTCTGGACGTCACGGATGCCGCGGAGGTGCTGGCAGGTGCAGGAGGCGTTGACACTGACGACGATGCCGCAGCCCTGTGCGGTTTGATCGCCGAATTTGTGCCGGGTGCGCAGGTGCGCGTTGTCCATGACACCCGCCTGCTGCTCGCTGCCGCCGGCGCCACCCAAGGAATTGCCGTGATTGCCGGAACAGGCTCGGCTGCCTGGGGCGTGAATGCGGCAGGGGAGCAGGCGCGGGCCGGCGGTTGGGGCTACTTGCTCGGCGATGAAGGAAGCGGCTACTGGCTGGGGCGCGAGGCGGTGCGCTACAGCTTGCACAAGATGGATTTGGGCGAACCCGTTGACAGTTTGACGGCCGGATTGCTGGACTACTGCCAGCTCACGGATCCCCAGGAACTGATTGCGCATTTTCACCAAGGCACCACCCGGCGCTACTGGGCTGCGGCGTCCCCCGTGATTTTTGCCTCCGCGCAGCAGGGACACGCCCACGCCCTGGGCCTTGTGGACCAGGCGGCCAGGGATCTGGCAGCCATGGCCGGCCAAGTTGCCCGGCAGCTGGGCATTGCCGGGCCCATTGTGCTGGGCAGCGGTTTGGGCACCAACGTCCCCGCCCTGCAGATTGCGTTCAAGGCCCATCTGACTGCGGCAGGCCTGGACGATGTCCACATCCTGACGCAGGACCCCATTTTTGGCATCCCGCTGCTGGTGGCGGCCCACAACTAGGCTGAAGCCGTGGTTCATTGCCCGTTCAGCAAGGGGCTGCCCAGTGTTGCAGCAGAGTCCTAGCCCTGCGGGCTTGTCCCCGGCGGGCCCACAAGGACTGTGGGAATGTACTCCAGCAGCAGCAGCAGCAGTCCGCCCTCGAAGGTGCGGCTGGCAGTCAGCAACAACCGCATGTCAGGGTATTGGCCGAAGACTCGGTCGGCGCCGGTCGCACCAGTGATGAACCGGGAAGATCACCACTCTGTAACGCTGCACCATCCCGTTCTGCAGCAGCGCACGGCACAGCGAGACGCCGCCGAGCGTACACAGCGGCAGACCCGATTCCTCCTTCATCGTGCGCACGGCGGCCACCGGGTCGGTGCTGATGAGAGAGGTGTTCGCCCAGGCCAGTGGTTCCGTCAGCGTCGAGGAGAACACAACCTTCGGCATCGATGTCAGCTCTTCAGTGCCGGGTTCGCCGGACAAGGCAAAGCTGGACATCAGCCGGTAGGTATTCGCGCCCAGGAACACCGGATGAGCCGTCTCCGGAGACTTCTCCAGTCACGCCAGATATTCCGGGCTCCCCATGCCCCAGAAGCCGGGCCAGCCCGCTGCGGCACCATAGGCGTCGAGTGATCTGCGGCACCATGGCCGTCGAGTGAGATGATGAAGTCCACCGTCAGTTGTTGCATCGCCCGTCCTTCCGGCCTGTGCCACCCCGGCTGCACACCAACCGGAAACCGGTTGCATACCACCCGGAAACCGGCCGCCACCAGCTTTTGCCGCCGGAGTGGAAGGCCCGGCAACCCCCTTGGGCATCCGGGCCGTGACAAGGTCACCCGCCAGGGGTTATTTGGCTGCGGGAGGGGGAGCCGTGCTGCCGCGAACAATGAGTGTTGGCGCCACAAGATCGGGTGAGCCCGCCAGGGCAGGGTTGGCAATTTGGGCCACCAGGCGCTGCACAGCACGGCGGCCGGTGTCCTCGAAGGACTGGCGGATGGTTGTCAGCGGCGGATTTGAGAACGCAGCCAGGTCAATGTCATCGATCCCCACCACCGAAACGTCCTCAGGGATGCGCCGGCCCAGCTCGGTGAGGGCCCGGATGACGCCGAATGCCATTTCATCACTGGCCACCAAGATGGCTGTGACCTCGGGCATGCGGCCCAAAATCAGTCCGTTGCGGTAACCGGATTCCGGGCTCCAATCGCCATGGAGTTCGGGGGGCACTTCGCAACCAGCTTCCTGCAGGGTCCGCCGCCAGCTGCCCAAACGGCTCGCGGCGTCGGACCATTCCACCGGGCCGGCCACATGCCAGACAGTCTTGTGGCCAAGGTCCAGCAGGTGCTTGGTGGCCAACACGGCTGCAATGTCCTGGTCAACACCCACCATGCGATCACCCATGTTGGAGGATCCATCAGTGTTGACGGTGGGAATCCGGGCAGTAATCTTGCTGACCTGCTCCGCTGCTTCCTGCAAAGGTGCGGCGATGATAATGCCGTCCACACCCTGGTGGACCAACCTGCTGACGGCATCGGTGAGCGCCTGCACACTCAGGCTGGAGGTCACGGAGTTCACCGTGTACCCGGCCTCGCGTGCGCCAAGTTCAACACCCAGGGCCAAGGACGAGCGCGAGTAGTTGTTGGTGGCCAACGTCAACACGCCAATGGTCTTGGACTGGCCCGTCACCAACGCCCGGGCGGTGTTGTTCCGGCGGTAGCCAAGCTCCTCCACCACCGCCAGGACACGTCGGCGGGTGCTCTCCTGAACGTTGGGATGATCGTTGAGTACACGGGAGACGGTCTGGGCTGAAACACCGGCAGCGGTGGCGACATCGCGCATTGCTGGACCACGGGTGAACTGGGAGGCCGTCATGAGATTCCTTTGGCTGGTTCGGATATGTCCGGGAGGGCGGGCATCCAAGAAATGAGTCTGAGGACAAGTCTAATTGTTTACTTGTAACACGCTGTGAATTGTTCTGGTTCAGGCGGGTCATCAACTTTTGGCGGTATTATTAAGACAATATTTGTTATCCATAACAGAATCTCCATGTTTTCACCTGTGAGACTAGTATCAGGAGTTTAGTTGTCTACGTTTGTGACCGCGTCGGATGCCCCGGCCAGCAAAACGCTCGAGCCCGCCGAGACGTTGGAAGAATTAGCTACGGCCCCGGCCCTGAGTTACCAGGATCGCAAGCTCTTCAAGAACGGCCAGCCGCACAGGATTATTGCCGGAGCCATCCACTACTTCAGGATTCATCCTGAGCAGTGGCAGGACAGGATTGACCGTCTGGTCGCCATGGGCGTCAACACCCTTGACACCTACATTGCCTGGAACTTCCACCAGCCCCGGGCCGACGCCGCCCCCGATTTCACGGGATGGAAGGACCTTGCCCGGTTCATCACGCTGGCCGGGGACGCCGGACTGGACGTGATTGTGCGCCCCGGGCCGTATATCTGTGCCGAGTGGGACAACGGCGGATTCCCCGCCTGGGCCATCTCCAACCCGGAGATGGTGCTGCGTTCCTCGGACCCGTTGTTCACCAGTGTGGTGGAGGAATGGTTTGACGCGCTCCTGCCGGTCATTGCCCCGCTCCAGGCGTGCCACGGAGGCCCGGTGGTTGCCGTTCAGATTGAGAATGAATACGGCAGCTACGGCGACGACAAGGAATACCTGCGCTGGAACCGCAAGGCCCTGGCGGACCGCGGCATTAATGAAATCTTGTTTACGGCCGACGGCGGCACGGACTATTTCCTCGACGGCGGCGCCCTGCCGGATACGTGGGCGACGGCGACACTTGGCTCCCGCGGCGACGAAGCCGATGCGATCTGGGAACGCCGGCGCCCCGGCGAGCCGTTCTTCAACGTTGAGTTTTGGAACGGCTGGTTTGACCACTGGGGCGAGGCCCACCACACCCGTGCCGGGGTTGAGGCGGTGGCAGAAGTCAAGAAGATCCTTGACCTTGACGGTTCCGTTTGCCTGTACATGGCACATGGCGGCACCAACTTCGGGCTGGGTTCCGGGGCCAACCATGACGGGGCCATCCAGCCGACCATCACCAGCTACGACTCCGATGCACCCATTGCCGAGGACGGCCGCCTGACGCAGAAGTTCCACGGCATGCGTGAGGCATTCTTTGCAGCATCGGGCCGCGAGCTGACGCCCGTACCGGAGCACCTGACCGCGTCCGCAGCCGTTGTCCCGGCCGGCACCGTGGCCCTGTCCCGCGGGACAGCCCTGCTTGATTTTGTCAGGGCCATCAAGCCTGTGCACAGCATCAAGCCCCTCTCTTTTGAGAAGCTGGGCCTGGACCGCGGGCTGGTGCACTACAGTGCCAAGGCGGTTTTGCCCGCTGTTGAAGCCACCATCAAGATCCGCGGCCTCCACGACAGGGCTTACGTGTGGGTTGACGGAGAGTATGCCGGTGTCCTGACGGACGCCAACGGCGAAACCGGCCTCAAAGTCACCACCGGCGGCGGCCTGGCGCAACTGGAAATCCTTGTGGAAAACCAGGGACGCATCAACTACGGACCCCGCTTTGGCGAGGGCAAGGGCATCCTGGACGGTGTCCTGATCAACCAGCGCTACACCTTCCACTGGGATCAGCGGCCCATCAACTTGGAGAAGCCGCTCTCCGAGCTCCTGGCCGTGGGCGCCGCCGAAAGCCGCTCGGACAGCGCCGCGGCTGGTGGCGCCGCGGCGGCTCCGGGGGCAAACGACCCCGGTGCGGGCTACTTCCACGGTGAACTCACCATTGACGAGCCTGCGGATGCTTACTTGGCGCTGCCGGGGTTCGGCAAGGGCCTGGTGTGGATCAACGGCTTCCTGCTGGGCCGCTTCTGGGAAATCGGGCCGCAGGTAACCTTGTACGTTCCGGCCCCGTTGCTGAAAGCAGGAGTCAACACGCTCACTGTGCTTGAGCTTGAACACGGTGGCACGCACGCAGAACTCCACGACGACCCAATATTGGGTGCTGAGGGAGTAACGTATGTGGAGGATTTGAGCTAACTGACGAATTGTTTCTAGGGGAGGGCATGGCGCTGCGTCGAGTACTGTCTGGCGCAAGCGCCGTGGCCTTGTTGCTGGGTGCGCTCACGGCGTGCACGCCCGAGCCCATTGTGGGCATACCTGACGACTCAAAGTCGCCGGGAGCAGTGTCTCTTGTGGTGGGAACCCCCAAGGTGCCCGACGGCGCGAATCCCCAGGAGGGTGCCCTGTTGGCCCAGGTTTACGCGCAGGCCCTCAACGCCGCAGGGGTAAAAGCAACTGTCAACCGGACCGCAGAAACTCAAGGCGCGCTGGTATCCAAGCTGGCGCTGGGTTCTGTGGATGTTGTCCCTGCCTACTCCCGTGACGCCTTGGCTGCACTGGCACCTGCGGCCACGGCCGAGGGCCCCCAGGACGTGGTGGAATCCTTGAAAACCTCGCTTCCAACGGAGGTTGGCCTCTTGGATGCTTCCAAGGCAGAGGTCAACGACGCCATGGTTGTCACAGCCGTGACGGCGCAAAAGTATCAGCTCAAGAGCATCAGCGACTTGGGAAAAATTTGCAAGCAGCTGATCATGGGCGGATCGGCAGCCTTCAAGACCAACAGCCGCGGCTTGGCGGGCCTGGGCAGTGACTATAACTGTGTGCCCGGGAAGTACGTCCCGCTGGCACCCAACGAGCAACCGAACACGGACTCCGTGGTGTGGTCGCTATTGAGTGATGAGATTCAGGTGGCCGAAATTCCTGTTTCCTCGCCGGCCATCGAGGACAATTCCCTGGTGGTGCTCACGGACCCCAAGCAACTGTTACTGCCGCAGAATATTGTGCCTCTCGTGGCAGCGACGAAGGTCCCCGCACAGCTGCAAACCGTGATAGACAAGGTCAGCGCAGCCCTGACAACCCAGGAACTGACCAACCTCAACCGCCTGTCCCAAGACAGCCAATTTGGCGGCTTGGCCGGTGTTGCCAGGGCCTGGCTGGTTCAGCAGGGACTCGTTAAGGCCAGTTCTTAGCCATTGGCCTGCGCCATTGGGCACGTCTTGGAAACAAACCCTGGGCACCGTGTGCCATATTTGTCTCATGGCAGAATTTACTCAGTCCACCAAGCTTCACAATGTGCTTTACGACATTCGCGGTCCGCTGCTGCAAAAAGCGCAGCAGATGGAGGCCGAGGGCCACCGCATCCTGAAGCTCAACATCGGCAATCCAGCGCCCTTCGGCTTTGAAGCCCCGGACGCCATCCTGGTGGACATGATCCGCCACCTGCCCCACGCCCAGGGCTACACAGACTCCCGCGGCATCTTTTCAGCACGCACAGCAGTGGTTCAGTACTACCAAACGCGCGGCATCCAAAACATCCACGTTGATGACGTTTACTTGGGCAACGGCGTCAGCGAGCTCATCACCTTGTCCCTGATGGCCTTGCTCAACAATGGCGACGAAGTGCTCATTCCCACCCCCGACTACCCGCTGTGGACGGCTTCGGTCAGTCTCGCCGGTGGGCGTCCAGTGCACTATTTGTGCGATGAGGACAACGATTGGTGGCCCGACCTGGAGGACATTGCGGCGAAAATTACGCCCAAAACCAAGGGCCTGGTCATCATCAACCCCAACAACCCCACGGGCGCCGTATACCCCAAACACATTGTGCAGGGCATGGTTGACTTGGCCCGCAAGCATGACCTGGTGGTGTTCTCCGATGAGATCTACGAGAAGATCCTTTACGACGATGCCGAGCACATCAACACGGCCACCATCACGGGGGAGGACGTTCTGTGCATGACCTTCAGCGGCCTGTCCAAGGCGTACAGGATCTGTGGCTACCGTTCCGGCTGGTTGGCCATTTCAGGTCCCAAGGCAGATGCCGCCGACTACCTGGAGGGCATCAACCTGCTCGCCAACATGCGCTTATGCGCCAATGCCCCCGGCCAGCACGCCATCCAAACGGCCTTGGGCGGACACCAGAGCATTGAGGACTTGATCCTGCCCGGCGGGCGCCTGCGCGAGCAGCGCGACCTTGCCTACAAGCTGCTCAACGACATTCCCGGTGTAAGCACCAACCAGGCCAGGGGCGCACTGTACTTGTTTCCGAAGCTGGACCCTGAGGTGTATCCCATCAAGAGCGACGAGAAGTTCGCCTTGGATCTGCTGGAATCCCAAAAGATCCTCATTTCCCACGGCACTGCCTTCAACTGGGTTCGCCCGGATCATTTCCGCCTTGTCACCTTGCCCAACGTCCTTGACCTCGAGGAAGCCATCGGGCGCATTGCAGAATTCCTGAGCACGTACAAACCCTAGGGAAAGGCTCCACCGTGTCACTTCCGCTTGGTTTCACTTCTCAACCGTCCGAGCTTCTGCAGGTGGGAAAGGACTTTTCCCTGGCCGGGCAGCCCACCAATGCGGCACCTGGTTTTGATGGCAGAAAGGCCGACGGCGCAGCGACCTTGGCTGCGCGGGCGCCGGTTCTGGCCGGACTTCAGGAGCAGCTTTTTGCTGAAAGCCGCTTTGGCGGCAAGAAGTCAGTGTTGTTGGTCCTGCAAGCCATGGACACGGCCGGCAAGGGCGGCATAGTGGGGCGTGTTGTGGGGGCGGTGGATCCGCAAGGGGTGAAATTGACAACCTTCAAGGCACCCACGGACGAGGAAAAGGCGCACGACTTCTTGTGGCGCGTGCGCCCCGCGGCTCCCGAGCCCGGCATGTTTGCCGTGTTCGACAGGTCCCACTATGAGGACGTGCTGATTCACCGGGTTCACGGTTGGGCTGATGAGGCTGAAATTGAGCGGCGCTACGCTGCCATCAACGAGTTTGAGGCGGAGCTCACTGCCGCCGGCACCACCATTGTTAAAGTCATGCTGAATTTGGGCCGTGATGAGCAGTTGGCGCGACTCTCAGCCCGTCTGCACGATCCCACCAAGTATTGGAAGTACAGCCCCAAGGACTTGGATGAGCGTGCGTATTGGCCCGACTACATGGACGCCTACCAGCGTGTTTTTGACCGCACCAGCACCGAGCAGGCGCCGTGGTACGTGGTGCCTGCAGACAAGAAGTGGTACGCCCGCATGGCCGTGCAGGAAATTCTCATCAAGGCCATGGGCGCAATGGAGTTGCATTGGCCGGCAGGGGATTACGATCTGGCGCATGAAAGGTCCCGCCTGGCGGGTGCCTAGACCGGCTGTTGCGGACTCAGCACGGGGAAGAACTCTTCCAGCGCGGCAACTGCACTGATGTCCCGGGTGGTTCGCCCCAGCACAAAGATGACCCTGCTGTGGGCATTGGGCACAACATGCCCGCCACCAACCACCGTGTACAACGCCACTGGTGCCAGGCCCGCCTGTTCGTAGCGGGTAAGTGTGACTGACGTTTTTCCGCTGTGCGGCCTGTGCGGCAGAACCGTGACCAACGGTGTGCTCGTGATCCCGTTCCTGCCCGCAAAGTACTGGGCCGTCTCCGGTGCCGATGGTCCGCGCTGCTTGCCAAAAAGGCTGCCAAGCCAGCCCTCGCCGCCATACGGCACCACAAGATCGTGCGTGCCATGGATCAGCATCACCGGCAGCGGCAGGCATTTGTCAGCAAAGACCAACCCGCCCGGACGGGGCAAGGCGGCCCCCACAATGGCTGCGCCGTGCAGCTTCTGCGGGATCTCGTGGATAAGCCTGATGACCAGCTGGCCGCCATTGGAGAACCCGGCAATGACCACGGGAACCGGCCCATATTGGCGATGGAAATGGTCCACAAGCGCATCCATGTAGGCAACATCGTTGGCAGCCCGCACGCCCGCCTTGTCATGGTTCCACAGCTTTTTCAGGCCATCGGGGTAGACCACGGCAACGCGCCCACCCTTGGCAAGGGCGTCAAAGCTGTGCCCGCTGAACATCCGCACTGCCTGGCCCGTCTGGTTCGAGCCGTGCAAAACTATCAGCACTGCGGCGGGAGCAGCCGCAGAGGCGGGTGTGGGACGGTCCGTCACGCACAAGAAGGTCCGCTTCCTGCCGGCTGCACGAATCTGTTCATGGCGGCTCACAAGCCCGGGCAAGGCTGAGGCGCCGGGCCTGCCCCACAGATGAAAGCTGCGCCCAACCTTTGTCATGGCTGATTCCCTTCCTTGCGGTCATGACACCATATCCAAGGTGCAGTTGCGGTTGCCACAGTCCTTCCGGCTGCCCCGCCCTCATTATCCAGCTGCGCCGGCTTAGCTGTCGGCGGCCCGGGCGGCGTCGAGGCGGGCCTTGGCGCCCTCGAGCCATTCCTCGCAGCGCTTGGCCAGAGTCTCGCCCCGCTCCCAGAGGGCCAGTGAGTCCTCCAGGCTGGAACTTCCAGCCTCAAGCTGGTTGACCACATTCATCAATTGTTCCCGGGCTTGTTCATAGCTGAGGGCTGCAACGTCGTCGTTGGGGGTTGCGGCTTGTGCGGGGCTCATGCGGATTCCTTTGCTGTGGTGGCGGTGCTGCCTGTTATGACTGGGGATGCTGTGCTGCTGGAAGCTGTGGCAGTGAAGTCGCCGCCGGCCACCCGGATCCGCAGGGAGGCTCCGGCTTGGACTTGGTGGGGCAGCCGGACAATGCTGCCGTCCTCCAACTGGACCACAGCGTAGCCGCGGTCAAGGGTTTTCTGCGGTGACAGGGCACGCACCTGGGCCCGCAAGTGTGTCAGCTGGTCGGCATGGCGCCCCACTTGGGTGCGCACAGCGGTGCGCGCCCGCCCTCGCAGGGCCGTGACGTCGTCGTACTTGGTGGAGAGCATCAAGGCCGGGTTGGCCAGCACGGGGCGGGACCGCAGGTAGGCCAGCCGCTCGGTTTCACGGTCCAACAGATCATGGATCCGCCGGTTGAGCTGTGTGCGGGCCTGATCCACCCGCCGCAATTCCTCGCCAACATCGGGGACAATGCGTTTGGCGGCGTCTGTGGGGGTGGAGGCGCGGAGATCGGCCACCTCGTCCAGGAGCGGGCGGTCGGCCTCATGGCCAATGGCACTGACCACGGGAGTTTGCGCAGCAGACACGGCACGCACCAACGATTCGTGGCTGAACGGCAGCAAATCCTCCAGGGCGCCGCCGCCGCGGGCAATGACAATGACATCGATGCGCGGATCGGCGTCAAGCTCGGCCAAGGCGCCGATGACGGCTGTGACCGCGTTGACTCCCTGGACGGCCACTTCACGGATTTCAAACTCCACAGCGGGCCAGCGCAGCGAAGCATTGCGCACAACATCCTTCATGGCATCGGAGTTGCGGCCCGTGATGAGGCCGATCCTGTGCGGCAGCAAGGGCAGGGGTTTTTTGCGGCGGGCGTCAAAGAGCCCCTCGGCGGCCAATGCCTGGCGCAATTGCTCAATGCGCGCCAGCAGATCGCCCAAACCCACGGGGCGGATGTCTTGTCCCTGCATGGACAAACGGCCTGTCTTGAGCCAAAAGTCCGGTTTGAGCTGCGCCACCACCCGGGAGCCACGCTCCAACGGGGCCTCCAGGCGGCTCAGCACCGAACCCCAGATGGTGACGCTCAATGAGACTTCGGCATCAATGTCGCGCAGGGTCAGGTAACTGACGTTGGCGCGCTGATTCAATTCGATGACTTGCGCCTCAACCCATGCCGGCGGGGCCTTTTCAATATGGGCCTTGAGTTTTTGGCTGAGCAATTGCAGCGGCCAGGGATTGTCCGGGGAGGTTTCCGCGGCCGTTGGCGCAATGACCTTGCGTTCAGGGGTTTCTGCCATGGCTTGAGCTCACCGTCCTTCACTAAGGGTGTCCAGTGTGGCCGTCCAGTACAGCCTGGAAACAACTCTAGCTTTCACCACTGACATCCAGGAGCCGCTATCCACAGGCATGTACTAGTGTGGAAATCCATTATTGGATACTTTTGTGGTTTTTGAAGGACGGCATATGCGCACCGCAGGCTCGGCACTACTTGTCATTGCGGCCTTGTTGCTTGCATCGGTGGCAGGACCTGCGTTGTGGTTGCAGCGCAACGTTGTTGATCAGGACGGCTTTGTGGCACTGGCCGGGCCGTTGGGCAGCAACAAGGAATTCCAGGATGGACTATTTTCGATGGTTGCCGCCCAAAGTGCTGCATCCTTGAATTTGCCGCCGCAATTGCAGAACCTGGCTGCTGCCGTCATCAACTCCACGGCACAAAGTCTGCATACGGATCCGGGCTACCCGCAGGCATGGACGGACACCCTGGCCCGCAGCCACTCGCTGTCCTTGTCCGCTGCCGGCAACAAGGAAATCCAAGGGGACCTGCAACTGGATGTCGCCCCCCTCGTGGCCATGGTCGCGAACCGCGTCAGCAAGGACGTGGGCGTCACCATTCCCACACCCGAGGACGTGGTGGTGAGCCTTGAGCAGCCCCAGGCTGCGCGCCTTTTGCCCATGGCCACCACGCTGGGCGGCTGGTCAGGACCGATGGCCTTGATCGCCGTCGGCCTCCTGGTGCTCGGTGTTCTCGTGGCACGACGCCGTTCGCTGACAGCCATCCTCGCCGGTGCAGGGCTGGCTCTTGTGGCCCTAGTGTGGCTCCTGGCCTCCGGCGTTGTGGAGACCGTCCTGGCCAATTTGGCCGTGGGCCCGGAGGCTGCCAGCCAGATGGGTGCGCAATTGGCGCTGCTGGCCCAGGACAGCTGGCAGGGCGGCATCACGGCCACGTTTGTTGCGGCCGCGGTGGTGGCGGCAGCCGGTGTCATATCTCTCATCGTGGCGCCCAGGCGCACCACGTAAGATGGTAGTCATGAGCACCACTGCAGTTTCCGTCCCCATGCCCGCCGTTCCGCGTCGTCGCAGGTCGCCCGAAGAGGTGGCTGCTGCAGCCCCCGTCACTTTCCCTAAGAGGGTGCTGCTGGCGGCCCCGCGCGGCTATTGCGCAGGCGTTGACCGCGCAGTCATTGCCGTGGAGAAGGCGCTGGAGCACTACGGTGCGCCGGTTTATGTGCGCAAGCAAATCGTGCACAACGTCCACGTGGTGTCTTCCCTGGAAGCAAGGGGCGCCATTTTCGTGGAAGAGAATGAGGAAGTTCCCGAAGGCGAGCTGGTGGTCTTTTCAGCCCACGGCGTCTCACCTGCCGTGGTGCAGTCGGCCGAGGACCGCGGCCTGCGCACCATCGACGCCACCTGCCCGCTTGTCACCAAGGTGCACAAGGAAGCAGTCCGCTTCGCCGAACACAATCACATACTGTTGATCGGCCACGAGGGACACGAGGAAGTTGAAGGCACCTACGGGGAGGCGCCGGAGAGCACCACGATCGTGAACAACCCCGACGAGGCGCGCACCGTCCAGGTCGAGGACCCTGACCACCTGATCTGGCTTTCCCAGACCACCTTGTCTGTTGACGAGACCATGGAGATCGTCGACATCCTGCGCGAGCGGTTCCCCAAGCTGCAGAACCCGCCCAGCGACGACATCTGCTATGCCACCACCAACCGCCAGGTGGCCATCAAAAAGATCGCCCCGCAGGCTGAACTGGTCATTGTTGTAGGCTCGGCCAACTCCTCAAACTCCGTGCGCCTTGTTGAAGTTGCACTGGAATACGGTGCCAAGGCTTCTTACCGGGTGGACTTCGCCAACGAGATAGACGAAACCTGGTTTGAAGGCGTGGCCAGCGTGGGCGTCACCAGCGGTGCCTCCGTGCCGGAGGTTCTGGTCCAGGACGTGCTGCGCCTGCTGGCCGAGTACGGCTATGGCTCCGTTGAAGAGGTTGTCACGGCTGAAGAGGACATCCTGTTCTCGCTGCCCAAGGAGCTCCGCGCCACCATGAAGGCGGCCGGCGATCCCAGCTACAAGATGGGTGCCAAGAGCAACAGCTAGCTTTCAGTTAAGCGGCAGGCTGAACCGGCATTTTTCCGGCGGGGCCCACACGCGCGTGGGCCCCGCCGCCAGCTTCCGAGCGTTGGGAGCGCTTGGGGACTGTCCGCCGCGTCGGCCACGGGCGGCCTTTGGCGTATCCTTTGCGTCGCCTACAAAAAATACCGGCCCCAGTCTGCCCAGCGGCAGTTAGCTCGCGGTTTTGAGTCCCGGGTCCTCGCTGAATTCCGGTGCCGTCAGCATTCTTGGTGTGCTGTCCACCTGGGCGGGGGAGTCCAGCGCTTTCGGGTCCATGGCATTGAGTTTGCGGGCAGTGGGCAAGACCCGGGCTTCAAGGGTGCCCACCAATTTGTTGTACCGATCCACACTGGTTTTCAGCGATACGCCCACGGCGGAGACGGCCTCTCCCATGGTGCCCAACCTGGAGTAGAGCTGGGCTGAGAGTTCAAAGAGTTCCTTGGCGCTTTCAGTCAGCACATCCTGACGCCAGGTGAAAGCCACGGATTTCAAGATGGCCAGCAGTGAGATGGGGGACGCGAGCACCACATTCTTGCTCATGGCGTAGTCCAGGAGTTCAGGGTCGGCCATCAGTGCGGCGGACAGGATGGACTCCACGGGGACAAAACAAATCACCAATTCGGGGGAGTTCTTCGCCGAGGTCCAGTACTGCTTGCTGCCCAGGGCATCGATGTGAGCCTTGACGGCTTTGGCATGGCGCGCCAAGTGTTGGCTGCTTTCATCACTGTCGCCAGGTCCGGCGTCGTGCGCGTTAAGGAATGAGGTCAGCGGAACCTTGGCATCCAGAACCAATTCCTTGCCGCCGGGGAGCCGGACAACCATGTCGGGGCGGTGGACGCCGTCGTCGGTAGTGGTGTGGACCTGCTCCTTGAAGTCCACATGCGCCAGCATCCCGGCAGCCTCCACCACGCGGCGCAGCTGCACCTCGCCCCACTTGCCGCGGGCGCTGTTTGAGCGCAGGGCAGCGGCGAGGGACGACGTGGTGGCCAACAGTTTGGCGTCGGCATCCTTGGCGTCACGCAGCTGCTCGGCGAGCTGGCCGTACTGTTCAACCCGGTCGCGCTCCAGCAGGGCAACCTGGCGCTGCACGGCATTGAGCTTCTCCGAAACGGGGCCCAGGGCCTGCAACACGTTCGAATCCGAGCCCTGTTGCGCCGTCAGGGCGTGATTCTGCGTGGCCAGGAGCCGGCGCTCAGCATCGGCGGCGGCAAAATTCGCGTTCAGCTCGGCCGCACGGTTGTGGGCGGCATCGGCCTCCTCGGTGGCGCCACGCAGCCTGCCCAGCAGCAGCCACGCCACCACGGCTGAGCCCAGCACAACCCCTGCCAACAACATCAAGATGGCCACTAGCCACGCGATTCCAGTCATGGAACCACTTTCGCATGAGCCACTGACATTGTGCGTTGTGGGCGCCATATTTGCAGCAGGAGGCCGTTGTGGACATTCGCCCATGGTCTGCCGGCATCGAATGTCCACAACGGCCCCCGCGCTTCGCCACCAGGCATAAATCCACCCTGATTTCGCGCAGGCAAGCAAAATAGGGGCCCTACCGGTAGAATCACATACCGTGGCTCTTACTATTGGCATCGTCGGACTGCCCAACGTCGGCAAATCAACCCTTTTCAACGCACTGACACGCAACAACGTGCTCGCAGCGAACTACCCGTTCGCCACGATCGAGCCCAACGTTGGCATTGTCAGCCTGCCCGATCCCCGCCTGGCAAAGCTGGCTGAGATCTTCGGATCCGCACGCCTGCTGCCCGCAGTGGTGTCTTTCGTGGACATTGCCGGCATCGTCAAGGGTGCTTCGGAAGGTGAAGGCCTGGGCAACAAGTTCCTCGCCAACATCCGTGAGGCTGAGGCCATTGCCCAGGTCATCCGCGTCTTTGACGACCCGGACGTTATTCATGTTGACGGCAAGGTTGACCCCCGCTCCGACATGGAGACCATCAACACCGAGCTGATCCTGGCGGACATGCAGACAGTTGAAAAGGCCATCCCGCGGATTGAGAAGGCAGTCAAGCTCAAGCAGAAATCAGCGGCCGAGCTGAACGCCATTCTCGCTGCCCAGAAGGTCTTGGAACGCGGCGACACCATTTTCGCCTCCGTCAAGAGCGACAAGCTGGAGATGGAACACCTGAAGGAATTGGCACTGCTCACCGCCAAGCCGTTCATCTACGTGTTCAACGTTGATGACGCCGTGCTGGGCAACCCGGAACGTCAGGAAGAACTGCGCGCACTCGTGGCTCCGGCCGACGCGATCTTCCTGGACGCCAAGCTTGAATCAGACCTCGTCGAACTCGACGAGGAAGAAGCCCGCGAAATGCTGGAGATGAGCGGACAGTCAGAGTCCGGCATGGATCAGCTGGCACGCGTCGGCTTCCACACTCTGGGCCTGCAGACCTACCTCACGGCAGGTCCCAAGGAAACCCGTGCCTGGACCATCCACCAGGGCGACACCGCACCCCAGGCTGCCGGCGTCATCCACACCGACTTTCAGCGCGGCTTCATAAAGGCCGAGGTTGTCCACTTCGATGACCTGATCGAGGCCGGTTCCATGCACGAGGCCAAGGCCAAGGGCAAGGTCCGCATTGAAGGCAAGGAATACGTCATGCACGACGGCGACGTGGTGGAGTTCCGCTTCAACGTGTAGAATTTTCAGCTGAATCGATAGAAATGCCGCCCTCCGGATATGCCCATGAGGGCGGCATTTCTTGCCCGTGGTGTATGGTTCTGCCCGATATATTCTCTGCAGCGACCCTCCGATCAATTCGCCGGCCACCCATGCTGGTCGACAAGCTGCCAGCTAAGTCTTGCAAGTCTCTGGCATGGTTGCCGCTCGCAGCGATACCAGGTACTCGCTACCTGTTGGCCTGAACTTCCCATAGGTGGACTTGCCGCTCGCTGTGCGTTTGCGTGGGAACTCCACTTCCGAATCGATTGATCGGGCGACGTCCGATGGCTGGAATACTGTAGACAGTGGCGGACATATAGAGCCCATGTTTGGGGTCGCCAGCAAATATTTCTCTTGTCCCTTGATCGAGTCGCGCCCACTTATTAGGTATTCAAGTACCAGTAGTCGTTGCCATCGCGCATCCAGTGAGCAACAAGATCCATGACTGCGCTCGAATTTCCGGTAAAGCGGGTCTCCATCCGTTGGACGGCGACGGTCGCGGCGTCCAGCGAAATGAAGCACCGCCTGGTTACCTGCCGGTCGTAGAGCACCGAGACGACCGATGTTGCGGGACGAAGCAAAGTGCCGCCCGTTGGATATCAATCTGGGATCCAATCGCCGTCGGCCAGCAGGAGGAAATTCTCGCGTTCGCTGGGATGATCTCGCTGCCCACAACGGCGGTGGGCTTGGCTGCGTTCGGAAGTCGAAAGTTGCTCCGAAAGGATGTGCGCAGCACGTGTATGTCCTCGATCGCGCTCGACAGCTCGACGCCTGCACTCAAACCGCCCGGCATCTGCGACGCGCGTGAATTATGATCTACCCATGACAAATCTTCAGGGCGCGGTTGTTCTGGTAGTCGGCGCGACCGGCGGGCTCGGCTCGCGGATCGCCACTCAGCTGGAGAGTGAGGGCTCCATCGTTGTGCGGTCCTCAAAGTCTGCTGGGCACGATCTACGCGCACCCGCTGTTATTCGGGAGGTACTTGATGCCACGTATGCGCAGCACGGACGTCTCGACGGGCTGGTGGTTGCGTCTGGGGTCGTCGCCTTCGGCGCCGCATCAGAGCTTGCATCTTCCACGGTGGAGGAACTATTTGCGGTGAACACCACCAGTGCGATCCAGCTCATTACCCAGAGCCATCCCTATCTCGCGGCCTCTGCACGTGACGGTCGAGAGCCCTTCGTGATAACTCTGAGCGGCGTTGTCGCGGAGGCACCCGTCGTTGGTCTGGCAGCATACTCGGCGTCCAAAGGGGCGCTCGCCTCCTTCGTTGTCGCAGCGGCGCGCGAGTATCGTCGCGCGGGCATCCGCATCGTGGATGCTCGGCCAGGCCATACTGGCACGGCACTGTCCGAGCACCCCATCTCCGGGGCGGCACCGCGATACGGAGCCGCGCTGAATCCGGACCTCGTGGCCGCCCGGATCATCACCGCAATCGTCGATGGCGAGAAGGACTTGCCCAGTACCGCATTCCAGGCGCGGCCAAGGTGAGGAAACTGATCGCTGTATGCGAAAGAGTCCGCTGGGTTCCGAAGTGAGTTCAGTGCTGACGGGCTGGTCATCGAATCCATATTGCGCTAGCTCAGAACTCACCTGACGCGTCAGATGTTCCTTGCACGCCGCATGGGAGCCAGGCACAGTGCCTGGGCAGATCGTGATTCCAGCAGAAATCCGCTCGACCTTGGACACCTTCTCGCAGCAGTCTTGCACCGTGCCCGATTTCATCCAGAACATCAGGCTCTCACCCATGCTCGAACAAACAGCGATACTCAACAGCCCGGGCAGGCACGATGGTTGGTCGGGACGGCATCACGTGAGGAATTGGCCGCGGCCTAGAGCCTGGCGCTCCGAGCAGAAGCTATTCGGCTACGGAACGTGGTTGAATTTAGGTTCAATGCATAGGTTCTGACATCCCTGCTACCTTTTGCGATGGCCGCTGAGAACACGTGTTCTTAGCGGCCATGCGCTTTTGTCAGCGGGTTGCGAAGCCAGAATGATGCCACCCGCATTTTGCTGCATACCGAACGACTGACCAAGATCGTGGCCGCAATCAAAGTCGGTCAAATAACTTAGCATCGTTCTTGCTTGGCGTTGGATTGGCTCTGCGCGCGCCCGCAGCGGACGACTCAAGATGACACAGACTGCGAAGCCAGTAGCTGTAATTCCCTTAGAACAGCGGCCAGGGCACCGCGGACATCTCCCCGCTCGGAGCCGGAAACCGCCCTGCCAAGCGCAACCGGGCGCAGCGCGCGGCGAGAGATGCGATTTCTTCGGCGTTGAGCAAGTCCGCCAGGTTTCGGCCCAGCTCGCCGCGCAGTCCTTCGCTGACACGATCTATGCCATCTTCTTCGTCGGCGGTTAGGGCGTCTCCCCGCCATCCCCACAGCACCGTGCGCAGCTTGTGGTCACGGTGAAAGGTGAGCCCGTGGTCCACGCCGTACCGGTGTCCGTCAGTCATGGCAAGTATGTGGTCGCCTTTGCGGTCGGCGTTGTTGACGATGACGTCGAACACCGCCATGCGTCTGAGCGCTGGCGAGTCTTCATGAACGAGAGCGACCATCCGTCCGTTCCCATCTCGTCCCTGGAGAACGTGTTTCCAACCCGTCTCCGGCACGTGGTCCGCCGCGATCAGGTTCACGGCGTTTTGGGCGGGATCCTGATCCTGCCAGAGCTGCACCATTCCTTCGCCCAGCGGACCATCGCGCAGCCAGGTGTGGGGCACAACGCCCCAGTCGAAGGCCTGCGAGACCAGGTAGGCGGCCACCTCCCGGTGGGCCAGCGTTCCCTGGGGAAAATCCCAGAGCGGACTTTCGCCGGCTATCGGCTTATAGACGACCGCCGCGTTGCCGATGCTGCCAAGAAAGGTGGCGTTTGAAGCCGTCGTGATACGGCCGGTGAGAGTCAGCCCGGCGGCCACTAGGTCTGGCGTTGGCATTAGACTTCGGGAAGGGTGCAGATGTGTCCGTCAGCGTCCACGGGATAACCGCAGAGTGGGCACGTCGGACGCCCGGCACCCACGATCTCGCGGGTGCGCATGGCGAATGCGCGGGCGGTGCCGACCGGCATTCGCACCCGCAGCATTTCGGGCTCGTTAGCCCCGTCCTCATGAAGCGATTCGTCGTTGTCGTCAGCATCAGCATCAGAATCGTCAGCGGTGATGGGGTGGGCCTCAATGACGATCTGGGCCGTGGTGGGGTCCCACCCCAAGCTCATGGCCCCGGTGCGAAACTGCTCCTGGACGGCCTCGAGCGGGTCATTGTCGACAAGTTCAATGGGAGTACCTTTGGGAATGCTGAAGGGGTTGCTCTCGACGGTGATGAGCTGGTCGAGAATTTCGTCGATCTTCTCCGCGAGCAGAGCCGACTGCTGCTTCTCCAGGGCAACACTCACGATTTGCTTCCCTTCGCGCACCTGCAGATAGAACGTACGCACCCCCGGAAGGCCAATGGTGCCGATGACGACCCGATCAGGCCAGGAAAACTCATGAACAAGTGTAGGCATGTCAGTATTCTAGGCCCATGCGGTTCATGGCGCCTTTTGCCCTGCACCGCCGCCCACCGGCGCATCGCCAGCGTGGATGCCGTTCGACAACCACGACAGATCACCCGCATCGGTGTTGGTCGCGTAGACGCTTGGCCGACTAGCGCCGTAGCGCACGATTGAAATGGAGGCGGGGCCCACATTGATACGCTGAAACAGGTCAAGGTGCATGCCGAGCGCGTCAGCGAGGATTGACTTGATGATGTCACCGTGACTCACTGCCGCCCACACGGCCCCTGGCCCGTGCTCGGATTCGAATGCTGCATCGTGGCGTCGAATTGCTGCCACCGACCGAGCCTGCATTGCGGCCATGGATTCACCGCCCGGAAAGACGACGGCGGACGGTTGCGACTGGACAACCGGCCACAAATCCTCGGTCGTGAGATCACTGAGCATGCGGCCCTGCCACTGGCCGTAATCGCACTCGGTGAGATCGAGGTCAACTGGTGCGTACGGCGCGCCAGTCTGGCGATCCAGGATGAACTGGGCAGTCTGCTGACAACGCTCAAGAGGGCTCGACACCACCCCGACTAAAGGTACGGGCGCGAGCCGGTCTCCGGTCAGAGCCGCCTGGTCCCGCCCGATCTGGTCCAGGCTGACGCCGACAGCCCGGCCTGCCAGCAGCCCGGAAGCATTGGCTGTGGAGCGGCCGTGCCGCACGAGAATAACTGTTGCCATCCACCCAGCCTAACCACCCGCCGTCGACGAACCCAGCCCAGCAGCCGAGTGTCACCAACCTGATGGCCAATTAGAGCTAACCGGTTCAGGTGTAGCCCCTTGATCTCGTCACGTGTTCGCGCGCGTCATGCGCCCAGGTATCTGGTGACCGCGGGAACTGAGTCGAGCTCCATTTCATGCTCAAGATGCCCGTCCGACAGGGAACGCGCATGATGCGATTGGTCTGTAGCGAAGCTTGGCCCATGAAGGCAGCCCAGCCAGCGAACTCGACTCCTGCGCGAGGACCGAGGAACGGTAAACCATCGACCAACGGGAGCGTTTGGTGCATGACCCATGACCTCGCCCCGGTCAGCTCTCTACGATCAGCGGTACCGCCGCGGCATTCGCGAAGTGTCATGGGTACTCATTGGCTGCGCGGCTCTTCTCTTGATCAGCGTCGTAGTCTGGTAACTTTGCAAGTCCCGAGCCCTAAACTCTTCACTGGATTGAACCTCGAGGGTCCTTCCTCACGCCGGAATGTGGTGGAGGCCCGCTTCAACGCCTAACTTTCCCTCCAGCCGGTAGCTGCCGGCAAGGAGTCTGAACGCCCTGAATCTCAGCACGTTGTGTGCGGGATTCGGGGCGTTCTTGTTGCGTGGTCGCTCAGCATCTTCACGCACGGTGAGCGACCAGGCAGTGGGGCCACCACCGGCCGGGTTCATCTCGACTTGTGGCGTTCCTGCCGTATCGGAACAGACGGCGCTGCAGAGGCAGGGTCGTCGAGCACGATTCTGACGAGTTAGCTTGCAGCCCTGCGGATGTGCTCCGCGATCTTCTTTTCAGTCTGGGGCGTCAACGCCAGCACGGCGAAGGAGGTTACCCACAGGTCGCCGTCATCGAGATTTGCGGACTCCTCGAAGCCCAGGGTGGCATAGCGGGAGGTGAACTTCGAGGCGGCCTTGAAGAACACGACCACCTTCCCTTCCTCGTTGGCATACGAAGGGAATCCGTACCAGGTCTTCGGAACAAGATGCGGAGCGACTTCGGAAACAATCCTGTCGATACCCTCGGCCAGAACCCGGTCCTCATCCGGTAGCGTGGCGATCGCCGCACGGACTGCCTGCTCACCTGCGGCGCGGCTTTTCCCGGCTTTTTCCTGGGCACGTAGCTCCGAAGCGCGCTGTTTGACAGCATCACGTTCCTCCTTGGACAGCCCGGTGTTCTTCTCGGCCATGAGATTCTCCTAAGTTCAAGTGCGGCAACCATTCCTGGTTCAGAATCACACTACTGCCACCGATCGTGGCCCGCTTCTTGAATCCTGCTCAAATGATTCTGCGCCAGCCGAGACCATCTTCCTTGATGCCCAGTTCGAGTCCGAACTCTACGAGCTGGCCCAAGCAGAAGCGGCAGAGACGCTCGAGGATGCAGGCTGCACCGAGTCGGGTTTGGGCAAGCTGGCATGTGTCGGCTTCGACACCCTGGGGCTGGCGCCTTACCTGACCGGCGACGTCGTGGACTTTGGGTTCGCGCTCCAACGTCTGGGCAGAATAGTGTGATCGCTGAATCCGCCACGCAGCACTCGTGCTACGACTGCGAAAGGGGCGAGATGGTCATTCCGAGACTGGCTCCTTGACCGGCTGTGCGTGGCTGCCACGCGTGACGAGCGCGAGAAAAGCCGTCGCGAGCAGGATGCCTGCACCGACCACGAGCGCGGCGTTGTACCCGTCCACGGGTGCCTCAGAGTCCGGGCTGTCGGATCCCGCCCCAACCGTGGTGGCGACCCCGGCGAGGATGGCCATGCCGAGCGCGACGCCGATCTGCCGTTCCGAGTTCAGTAGCGCTGAGGCGATACCTGCCTTGTCTGCGTCGACGTTGTAGACGGCTGCCTGAGTCAGGGCGATGATGCCGACGGCAAAGGGCAGCGCGGACAGGCCGGTCATCAGAGGGCTGAAACCGCGG
>JBDTQM010000019.1:0-30923 GCA_039932175.1 Specibacter sp. | reverse complement strand
GGCGAGGCTGCGTCCTTCGCCCGGCGCTCACCGGCGGCCGACCCGGACCGCCTCCTGCCTGCTGATCCCGGCACCCGGGCCACTGCCCGGGATTTGCCGGCCAGGGTTGAAGACCTGCCCATCATTTCCCCGCATGGCCACCTGGACGCCGCCATGCTGGCACTGGACACACCCTTTCCTGACCCGGCAACGCTGCTGGTCAGCCCGGATCACTATGTGACCAGACTGATCCACGCCAGTGGGGTTCCCCTGGAGAAATTACGTGCCGGCGGCACCACTGCGGTGGAGCCCCGGGAAACATGGCGTGAGTTCGCCAAGGCCTGGCCGCTCTTTGACGGCACAGCCTCCGGCTACTGGATGCGTGATTCCTTCGAGCTCGTCTTTGGCCTGTCAAAGGACGTCAACGCCGAAAATGCCGATGCCCTCTTTGATGAGCTGGAAGCGAAGCTGAAGAGCCCCGCTTTTCGGCCACGCCGGCTCTTCAAGGACTTCAACATTGAGGTCCTGGCGACCACAGATGACCCACTGGACGATCTGGCCGCCCACGCATCGCTTGCCAATGACACCTCCTCTGCCGCGCGCGTGCTGCCCACCTTCCGCCCCGACGCGTACATTAAATTTGCGGCGGCAGGCTGGGCCGACCGCGTGGAGAAACTGATCGGCGTCGCCGGCGACGGCCTCAGCGGATATGCCGGCTACATCCGTGCCCTGAAAAACCGCAGCCAGTACTTCGTGGAGCATGGTGCCGTCTCAGCAGACCATGGGGTCCGGACGGCGCAAACCCTGAGCATGGACGCAGCCCAAGCTCCGGCGCTGTTCGAGAAGGCCCGCCGGGGCGAGGCTACGCCGGCCGATGCAGATGCCTTCGAAGCACACATGACGTACCCAATGGCGCGCATGTCCGTCGAGGACGGGCCGGTCATGACCATTCACCCCGGCGTATTCCGCAACCACCACACCGCATCGTTTAAGAAGTTTGGCCAGGACACGGGACACGACATCCCCTTTGGCGTCAGCTACACGGAAGCGCTGCGACCCATGTTGGAGGATTTTGGCACGGCGCCGGGATTCCACTTCATCCCCTTCACCATTGACGAGACCGCCTTCTCACGCGAAATAGCCCCCCTGGCAGGTTTCCACCCGGCAGTGTTTATTGGCGCCCCTGGTGGTTCCTTGATGCACCGGATGCCATGTTGCGCTTCCGCGCCGCCGTCACCGAAACGGCCGGCTTCTCCCGGTCCTCCGGCTTCATTGATGACACCCGCGCCTTCTGCTCCATCCCGGCCCGCCACAATACCTCCCGCCGCATTGAGGCTGCGTTCCTGGCCCGACTGGTGGCTGAGAGTCGCGTGAGCGAAGCCCGAGCCCATGAAATCATCGTCGACATTGTTGACGCCGCACCCCGAAGGGCCTTCAAGCTGTGAGCACACCATTGAACCGAAACGCCGCGAACGTTGACCCGGCGGCGCCCGTACGCATTGTCCATGTGGGCCTTGGTGCCTTTCATCGTGCCCACCAAACCTGGTACACCCAACACGCCAGTGACGGTTCGCAGTGGGGGGATTGCCGCTTTTACCGGCCGACGTCCCGACGCCGCCGAGACGCTTTCAGCCCAAGAGGGCCTGTACACGCTCATTGAGCGCGGCGAGGGTGGCGACAATTTTGATCTGATGACGAGCATTGTGGAGGCCCATGACGGCGCCGATGTGGCAGCGCTGTCCCGGCTCGTGGCCGCCCCCGCCACGGCAATCATCACCCTGACCATCACCGAGACCGCCTACAATTTGGCCGCCGACGGTACGCTCGACATGGCCAACCCGGCAGCCCAGGCGGATATGGATGTGCTTCGAAGCATTACCGCACCGAACGCTGGAACGGCCGCGGACGACGCCGGCCACAGTGCTGGAGCAGCGACCGCGGTCGGGCGTTTGATACAGGCGCTAGCAGCCCGGCGTAGTGCTGGAACCGGGGCCATCGCCGTCGTCTCTTGCGATAATCTGGCCAATAACGCAACCGCGGCCCGTGCTGCCATTGGCGGCTTGGCGGACATTGTTGATCCCGGATTGGGCGCCTGGGTAGCCGAGCACGTCAGCTTTGTGGGCACCTCGATCGACAGGATCACCCCGCGCACCACCGAGGCGGAAATCGCCTTGGTGGCCGCCGAATGCGGCTACACGGACTCGTCCCCGTCGGTCACAGAGCCATTTAGTGACTGGGTGCTCAGCGGTGACTTTCCCGCGGGCCGCCCCGACTGGGCCAGTGCCGGGGCGGTCTTCGTGGATGAAATTGAGCACTTTGAAAACCGCAAGCTGTGGCTGCTCAACGGCGCCCACTCGCTCATGGCGTACGCCGGCCAGCTCAGAGGGCACGCCACCGTGGCGCAGGCACTGGCTGATCCCGTCTGCGCCAGCTGGATCACCGAGTTTTGGGATGAGGCGGAACGCAACCTCCCGGCCGAGGGCCTGGGTATTCCGGCATACCGTGCTGCCTTGCTGGAACGGTTCAGTAACGCCCGCATTGCCCACCACCTGGCACAAATTGAGCAGGATGGAACCAGTAAGCTGCGCATGAGGGCGGTACCCGTGTACAAGGCGGAAAGGGTGGCAGGCCGCTCCGGCGCCGGCACCTTGCGCATGATTGCCGCCTGGGTGGCCTTTGTCAGGGATTCCCACGCAACTGGACGGACCATTGCCGATGCGGCCGGTTCCGCAGACGTCAGCGAGGCCTTGTTACTTGATGACTCTGGCGGAACTTCCGAGGCTGTAGCGACTGCATTGGTTGGGATCGTTGATGAGGATTTGGCCGGCGACAGCCGCTTCATGTCTGAGCTCCAGAGCGTCGCCAGCGGTGACTGGTAGTCACATGCGATGGCGAGCTTCCCTGCCCGACGTTGAAAATGCCGTTGTTCAGATTGACCGCGAAGTCCTCAAGAAGTCCTCGACTGCTAACCCGCAGTCGCTCCCTACAATTACCTCGATAGTTAGATAATTCCCGGAAGGACTCTTTTCGTGAAAATCATTTCCGCAGAAGTATTTGTCACCAGCCCCAGCCGCAACTTTGTCACCTTGAAAGTCACCACCGATGAGGGTGTTGTGGGTATAGGCGATGCCACCCTGAATGGGCGGGAGTTGGCTGTTGCCGCGTATTTGAAGGAGCATGTTGCCCAGCTGCTGATCGGAAAGGATCCGCACCGGATCGAGGACACGTGGCAGTTCCTGTACCGCAGCTCCTACTGGCGCCGGGGCCCTGTCACCATGGCCGCGATTGCCGCCGTGGACATGGCCCTGTGGGACATTAAGGGCAAGCTGGCCGGCATGCCCGTTTATCAGTTGCTCGGCGGCGCCTCACGCAACGGCCTGCGGGCCTACGGCCACGCCTCCGGTGCAGACATTCCCCAGCTCTTCGACTCCGTGCGTGAGCACCTGGAACTGGGCTACAAGTCCATCCGCATCCAGACGTCCGTCCCCGGCATCAAGGCCGTTTATGGTGTTGCCGCCCAGACTCAGGCCTCCGGTGAACGCTACGACTATGAGCCCGCAGGTCGCGGCGCCCACCCGCAGGAAGAGGACTGGGACACCCGCGCCTACCTGCGCCACCTGCCCACCGTCTTCGAAGCTGTGCGCAACGAGTTCGGCCCCGAAATCCCGCTGCTCCATGACGGCCACCACCGCATGCCCCCCCCCATCCAGGCCGCCAAGCTGGGCAAGTCTCTGGAACCGTACGACCTTTTCTGGCTCGAGGACTGCACGCTGGCCATTGGTGAAATCTTCAACACGGTCTACGACTACCAGACCATCATCAAGGAACAGCTCATTGACTACGTCCGTGCAGCCTCCACCCACTTTGGCGGCATTTCACCGCTGAAGAAGGTCATGGACTTCGCCGCGCAGTACCAGATCAAGTCCGGATTCCACGGCCCCACCGACATTTCCCCCATCGGTTTCGCCGCCCAGCTGCACGTGGGCCTGGCCATCCACAACTACGGCATCCAGGAATACATGCAGCACTCCGATGCCACCAACGAGGTCTTCGCGCAGTCCATGACCGTCAAGGACGTCTACCTGCACCCCGGCGACGCCCCCGGCATCGGCGTGGAATTCAACGAGGAAGCCGCCGCGGCGCTGGTGGCGCACGAGCTCGGCCTGCCGTTCACGGACGGGGACTCCCTGCACCCGGTGGAAAACATTGCCAAGATGGCCGCCGGAACTCCACTGGACGACGCCGACCGCGCACCGTGGCTGGAGATCGTCGGGCGGGAGCTTGCCTCCTCGGCCAACGGATTGGTGGTGGCCTGTTCGGCCCTGAAGCGCCGTTACCGCGACGCCATCCGGGCCCAGGCGCCCGGTGTGGTGTTCCTGCACTTGGCCGGCGGCAGGGAAGTGCTCGGGTCGCGGCTCGAGGGCCGTTCGGGTCACTTCATGCCGGCAGCCCTACTGGACTCGCAGCTGGCCACGCTGGAACCGCTGCAAGAGGACGAGGCCGCCGTGGTGATAGACATTTCGGCGCCGGTCCCGGCCTTGGTGGGCGACGCCGTCGTCCGTCTTCGCCAAAGCGCATAAGTACAAAGAATTCAACGCAAGACTTCAGGAGAAGCAATGACCTACGCAGTGGACCTCCGCGCCGCCCCGTTCAACTTGGACGACGACGGCGTGGCCTGGGTTGAGCAGACCATCGCGTCGATGAGCCTGGAAGAGAAGATTGGCCAGCTGTTCATCAACCACAACAACAGCTACGCCCCGGAGTACCTGGACGGGGTGCTGGAGAACTTCCACGTGGGTGGCATGCGGTACAGGCCGGGGCCATCCGGTGCTGTGCAGGAGCACATCCGCCACGCGCAATCGAAGACGAAGATCCCGCTGTTGATTGCTTCCAACCCGGAAATGGGCGGCGCAGGCAGCTGCGATGACGGCACGTTTGTGTCCACGCATCTGCAGGCCGGCTCGCACCCGGACAAATCCATTGTCCGCCGGATGGGCCAGGTGGCAGGCGTTGAAACCGCCGCCCTGGGCTGCAACTGGGCGTTCGCGCCGATCGTGGATATTCACTGCAACTGGCGCAACACAGTCATCTCCACCCGTTACTTCGGCAACACCCCAGAGGTGGTGGTGGAACGGGCCAAGGAGTACTTCGACGGCATCAGCGAGTCACCCACGGCCTGCGCCATGAAGCACTTCCCGGGCGACGGCATCGACGAGCAGGACCAGCATGTGGTCACCTTTTACAACACCCTGAGCTATGACGAGTGGAACAAAACGTACGGCCACGTGTACCGCGAGATGATCGGGCACGGCGTGCAGTCGATCATGATTGGGCACATTGGTGCACCGGAACTCTCCCGGCGCTTCCTGCCCGGCCTGGCCGACGAGGACGTCCTGCCCGCCACGTTGGCCCCGGAATTGCTCGGTGGCCTGCTGCGCGGGGAGCAGGGCTTCAAGGGCCTGATCCTCACCGATGCATCCCAGATGATCGGCATGACCCAGGCCATGAAGCGCCGGGACCTGGTGCCCGCGGCCATCGCGGCAGGCTGCGACATGTTTCTGTTCTTCCGCAACCCGGAGGAAGACTTTGGCTTCATGCTCGAGGGCTACCGCAACGCCGTCATCACCGAGGAACGGCTGACGGACGCGCTGCGCCGCATCCTGGCCCTGAAGGCGTCCCTGGGATTGCATGTCAGGGACCGTTCAGAGCTGGTCCCGCCGGTGGAGGCGCTGGCCGTGATCGGTTCCGCCGAGCACCGGGCCATAGCCGCCGAGATCGCCGACAAGACGGTCACCTTGGTCAAGGACACGCAAAACAACCTGCCGCTGACCCCGGACACGCACAAGAAAATCCGCCTGTACGGGATTTCCGGCGGTTCGGACTTCACCATGGCGGACCCGCTGGGCTACCTGGATGTGGTGGCTGAGGAACTGGAGCGGGTGGGCTTTGACGTTCACATCTTCAAGACCGCCGAGCTGCGCAAGGCGGCCGGGGAGGAGGGCGTGAACTTTATGTCAGTCATCTCCGAGGAGGGCACGGCGGACTACCCAAAGAAGTACGACGCCGCCTTCGTGTTCGCCAACGTGAAGGGATTTGCCCAGGAAGCGGCCATCCGGATCAAGTGGTCCTCCCCGATGGCCGCGGAGATCCCGTGGTACGTCACAGAGGTGCCCACCGTGTTTGTCTCGCTCAACCAGCCCAACCACCTGATCGACGTGCCGATGGTCAAGACCGCCATCCACACCCACGCCGACACCCGCGAAGCCATCCGGATGACAGTGGAGAAGATCCAGGGCCTCTCCGAGTTCCAGGGTACGTTCAACGAGAACGTGTTCTGCAATTCCTTCGACACCCGTCTCTAAACCGTTTTCCCCGCACGACGGCGGCGATGCACCCCACCGCCGTCGTGACGGGAAATGGCAAACGGCCGCGCCACAAACCATACGAAAGGGGCACCGATGGGGCATCACATCGACGGCGCTGATATACAAGAGATTATGAATAGCTCGCAGTCTGCTTCTGAATTAGTGTCCGCTGCCCCGCTGGTGGTTGTCATGGGTGTATCCGGATCCGGCAAGAGCACCATTGGTGCCCTGGTTGCCGATGCCATGAACATCCCGTTCCTCGACGGCGATTCCCTGCACCCCCTGGCCAACATTCACAAGATGGCCGAAGGCACCCCGCTCAGCGATGAGGACAGGTGGCCGTGGTTGGGGATTGTTGGTGATGAATTGGCCGGCGCATCCGCCAAGGGCATGGTGATTGCTTGTTCTGCGCTCAAGCGCCGGTACCGCGACGTGATCCGGGACAAGGCGCCCGCCACAGTGTTCCTGCATCTGGACGGCTCGCTTGAAGTTCTCAGCGCCCGCCTGGAGGGACGCTCCGGCCACTTCATGCCGCCGTCACTGCTTGCCTCGCAGCTGGCATCGTTGGAGCCGCTTGATACTGACGAGCGGGCAGTGGTCATTGATGTTGCCGCCGGCATTACGGCCATTCTGGTGGAGGCCGAGGCTGGCATCCGGCATGTCCTGGCCAGCTGATCCGGATCAAGATCCGCCGGCCGGTTCGCCTTCCGGTCCGCTGACGGACGACGCCGGCCACCCTCTCGGTGCCGACGAAGAGTTAAGTGTTGGCCAGGTTGCCCAACGGGCCGGAGTCAACGTCTCGGCCCTGCACTTCTATGAGCGGCAGGGGCTGATCTTCAGCACCCGCACAGCCGGGAACCAGCGCCGCTACAAGCGTACGGTGCTGCGCCGGGTGGCAGTCATCAGGGCCGCGCAGCGGGCCGGCATCCCGCTCGCGTTGATCGCCCAGGCCTTTGCCGAACTGCCTCGCAACGGTGTGCCCACCAAGACGGACTGGCAGCGCCTCTCCGCGGCGTGGCAGCACGAATTGGATGCACGCATCCTGGCCCTGGAAAAGCTGCGGGGAAGCTTGGGCGGGTGCATAGGTTGCGGCTGCTTGTCCCTGGCCGAATGCAGCTTTGTAAACCCGGGCGACCAGGTGGGCGGAAAGGGCCCCGGCGCCCGCGCCTTCGACAGCACGGACCCACTTTCGCGGGGCAACTAAGCAACCGTCCGCCGTCGTCCGTGAGAAGCGAAGGCGCGCGGTGCATCTGAGTGGGCCCATGGCGGCCCGATTTGACCTCAACTATGGTTGAGGTTTTAGAGTCGATGGTGGTTGGCCGGGGTGGCCGAACCGCTGCGAGAGGAATGCCTTGACACTGACTGTGCGCCCGGAAACGGAACCGGTACGTAGTATGACCAGCGACTTTAAGAGCGCTTTTGGCGGACACCCGGCGGGCGTTGCCATTATTACCGCCCACTCCGGCACGGGGCCCGTTGGCATCACGGCCTCCTCGGTGGCATCGGTGTCGGCTGAACCGGCCATCTTCGCCTTCTCGCTGGCCGCACAAACCGGCTCCGCGGCCGCCATCGCCGTGGCGGACACTGTCATGGTCCATCTGCTGAGCGCGGGTGATCTGCATCTGGCCAGAATTTTCGCCAGCCCCGTCACCGAGCGGTTTACCGGCACCATGGACTGGACTGCCCTTGAAACCGGTGAACCCCTGCTGCGTCATGGCGGTTACGCTTTGAGGGCAAAAATCCTGACCCGCACCCAGGCCGGCAACTCCTTGTTGCTGGCTGCGCAGGTGCTCGACGTCATTGCCCCCGCCAGCCCGGGCGCGCCGTTGGTGTACCACCAGCGCAGCTATCACGGCCTGGGCGGTCACACCATTTTGCCCGGCCAATAGGCCGCTGCCCTCCAGGGGTGTCCGGGAGTGCTCATGTACACTGAAGAGCCTATGGAAAGTAAATCTAGGGGCCGGCGCAACGGCTTGCAGAGCACCTCATTACGCTCACGCAAGCCCGTTGACAATGCCGGCAAATCCCGCACATGTGACCACAATTCATCTTCCTCCATGGCCCCTTGCGGAGCTGCAGCTCCTGCAGGGGCGACAGTCTCCTCGGGAGCGGCAGTCTCCTCGGGAGCGACAGCGGCCGGCCCCGGCGCCGACCACCCTCCGCCGGCGAGCAACCCCCACTTCAGCGCAGCTCTTACGCTTGATGCTTTGGGACGGGGGAGCCGCTAAATGGAATGGATCCTCCTGGCAGCAGGTTTGCTGCTGATCCTCGGCACCGGCTTCTTCGTGGCCGTAGAATTTTCCCTCGTAGCCCTTGACCAGTCGTCGGTCCAGCGGGCCGTGGACAATGGCGACAAAGCAGCCGAACCGTTGCTGCGCTGCTTGAAATCGCTCTCCACCCAACTTTCCAGCTGCCAGCTCGGCATCACCTTGACCACCCTGCTGACAGGCTTCCTCATGGAGCCTTCGCTCGGTGCCCTGCTGGCCGGGCCTCTGGGCGCTGTCGGAGTGCCTGCAGCTGCCGCATCCGGCATTGCCCTGGCCCTGGCCATGTTGATTGCCACCCTCTTGTCCATGCTGGTTGGCGAGCTGGTGCCCAAGAACATGGCAATCGCCAAGTCATTTGAAATCGGCAAGGCGGTGGCCCGCCCGCAGCTGGTGTTCACGGCCATCTTCAAGCCGGCCATTGTGGTGTTGAACGGCTTCTCCAACAAGGTCTTGAACATCTTCGGCATGGAAGCCAAGGAAGAGATTTCCGGCGCAAGGTCCCCGGCGGAACTTGCCTCACTGGTGCGCCGTTCGGCAGCCATGGGCACACTGGATGTCGGCACCGCAACGTTTGTGGCGCGCACCCTGAGCTTCTCCAAGCGAACGGCCGCAGATGTCATGACATCGCGCATGCAGGTGGAAACCGTGGAAAGCACCCAGTCGGTGGCAGCAGTGGTTGACGTTGCCCGGCGCACCGGCTTCTCCCGGTTTCCCGTCATTGGCGAATCGCCGGACCATATTCTAGGTGTTGTCCACCTGAAAAAAGCTGTTGCCGTTCCCTTTCACAAGCGGCCCTCGATTGAGGTTGGCGCCATCATGACGGATGTGCTTTTTGTGCCCGAAACCGTGCACCTGGACGCCTTGATCCTGGAACTGCGTGAAGGAAACCTGCAGATGGCTGTTGTCCAGGACGAATACGGCGGCACAGCCGGCGTCACCACCTTGGAAGATCTGGTGGAGGAGATTGTTGGCGAGGTTTCCGATGAGCACGACAGGGTCAAGCCAGGCATTTTGCTGGCCGCCGACGGCACCTGGTTCTTCCCGGGCCTCATGCGCCCCGACGAGGTCAGCGAACGGATCGGCCCGCTCAATGTGCCCGACGAGGCCGGCTACGAGACGGTGGGCGGATTCATGATGGCCGAGCTTGGCCGTATTGCAGTAGTGGGGGACACGGTGGCTGTTGACGGCGGATTGCTGGTTGTTGACAGGCTGGAACGACGCCGGATAGACCGGATCCGCTTCATCCCGGCACCATCTGCGGATGGTACGGATGCAGACGCCGCTACTACGGCTGGGGGGTCCCGATGAGCCCCTGGGCCGGAATTGCCTGGCTGGTGGTGCTGCTGGCTGGCAACGCCTTCTTTGTTGCCGCCGAGTTTGCCATCATGACTGCCAGGCGCAGCCAGATTGAACCCCTGGCAGACGCGGGTTCCAAGCGCGCCAAGATCACTCTTGGCGCCATGGAAAATGTCTCCTTGATGCTTGCCTGTGCGCAGCTGGGCATCACGGTGTGCTCCCTGTTGATCCTGAATGTTTCAGAACCTGCCATCCACCACCTGCTGGCTGAACCCCTGCATGCACTGGGTGTCCAGGACAATGTGGCTGCCCCGCTGGCTTTTGTGGTGACCTTGGCCCTGGTGACGTTCTTGCATGTGACCTTTGGCGAAATGGTGCCCAAGAACATGAGCGTGTCAGCTGCTGACAAGGCTGCCTTGTTGCTGGCCCCGCCGCTGGTGCTTGTCAGCAAGGTGGTGCGCCCCATCATTGTGGCGCTCAACTGGGCCGCCAACCACATGGTGCGCCTGTTTGGCATTGAACCGGCGGATGAGGTTTCCTCAAGCTTCACCTTGGAAGAGGTGCAGTCCATTGTTGCCGAGTCCACCCGCAGCGGTTTGGTGGACGATCAAACGGGACTCATCACGGGCGCGCTGGAATTCTCCTCGCAAACGGCGCAGGGCATCATGGTTCCCTTGGCGCAACTTGTCACCCTGCCCGCCGACGCCACCCCCGTGGACTTTGAACACGCAGTGGGCAAGACAGGTTTCTCCAGGTTTGTGGTTGCCGATGCAACGGGTACGCTGCTGGGCTACCTGCACCTGAAGGACATTCTGCGCATCCCGCTGGAACGCTACCAAAAGCCCATCGGTGAGGGACGCGTTCGCTCCATGGTGAACTTGGCCGCCACCGAGGAAATAGAGGACGTGCTCTCCACCATGCAGCGCACGGGCTCACACATGGCGCGCGTCATCGATGCCGGTGGCCAAACAATGGGTGTCCTGTTCCTCGAGGATGTGATTGAGCAGCTGGTGGGTGAGATCCGCGACGCCACCCAAACACACATTCAGGAGCGCAAAAGGAGTTGACCGCCTGGGCTTGATGCGAACCATTCCCAATATGGGTTATGCTGGAGTTATTGGTAATTGTTCTCATTAGCACTTTCAAAGGACCAGCATGTCTCGCAACCGCCGCTCACTTCTGATCATGGGTGCAACCCTGGCCGCCTCCCTCACCCTGGCTGCCTGCGGTGGCGGCGGGGGAGAGGCGGGCCAGGCCCAGGAGGGAATCGTCTCAGTGGTTGCCTCCACCAATGTCTATGCGGACATTGCACAAGCCATTGGCGGGGGGCAGGTCACTGTGCACTCGATCATTAGCAAGGCCGGTGCCGACCCGCACGGCTATGAGGCCAACGCCCAGGATAAGCTGGCTGTTTCCAAGGCGCAGATCGGCATTGAAAACGGCGGCGGCTATGACGATTTCTTCGCCCAGCTGGCCAAGGGCCAGTTGGAGGCCGGGCAGATCATCAATGTGAGCGAACTGTCCGGCCTGGACATGGGGCCGGGGTTCAACGAACACCTCTGGTATTCGCTGCCTGTCATGTCCAAGCTGGCGGATGACCTGGCCGTGCGCTTTGGCGCAGCCCTTCCCGCCCAGGCCTCAGCCTTCACCACCAGGGCCACCGAGTACAAGACAAAACTGCATGACTTGGAGGCCAAGCTGGCGCAGCTGAAGAAGACCCATGCCGGCACAGCCGTGGCCATCACGGAGCCGGCGCCCCTGTACCTGCTGGAACAGGCCGGCCTGGTCAATGAAACCCCCGAGAAATTCAGTGAAGCCATTGAAAACGGCACCGACGCCTCGGCGTCCACCGTGACCGGACTGAAGGCCTTGTTGACAGGCGGAACTCTCGCCTTCCTGGCCTACAACGAGCAAACCCAGAGCCCGCAAACAGAGCAGCTCAAGACGGCCGCCCAGGCTGCCGGGCTTCCCGTGGTTGATTTTTCTGAGACACTTCCGGCGGAAACCAGCTACTTGGACTGGATGGTTGGTAATGTTTCTTCCTTGGAACAAGCACTAGCATCCGAAGCGGCCAAGTGAGCCCATCAGCTCCGGCAGTCATCAGCCTCAACGCCGCCACTCTCAAATATGGTCCGCGCACCCTCTGGAAGGACCTTGACCTTCAGGTCCGGCCGGGAGAGTTCCTGGCTGTCTTGGGCGCCAATGGCAGCGGCAAAACCAGCTTCCTGAAAATCCTGCTGGGCCTGTCCCAACTGAGTTCCGGGCAGCTCACCATCAACGGCGGCCCCGCCAAACGCGGCAGCCGAGCCATTGGCTACGTTCCCCAGCAAAAGAACTTTGCCCCCGACACGCCCCTGCGGGCACGCGACGTGGTGGGCCTGGGCGTTGACGGCGACAAATGGGGTTTCCGCCTGCGAGGGCGGTCCCACCACCAGCGCGTTGATGAGCTGCTGGCCCAGGTGGGCGCGACAAGCTACGGCAAGATCCCGGTGGGCATGCTCTCCGGCGGCGAGCAGCAAAGACTGCGCATCGCCCAGGCCCTGGCCTCCAATCCGCAGGTTTTGCTCTGCGATGAGCCCTTGCTTTCCCTCGACCTGAACCATCAAAAGGCAGTCAGCTCGCTCGTCGCCCAACAGGCCAAACAGCACGGGACCGCCGTCGTCTTCGTCACGCATGAGATCAACCCGATCCTGGAACACGTGGACCGTGTGCTGTACCTTGCCGGGGGGCGTTTCACGCTGGGCACCCCGGCGGAAGTCATGACCACCGAGGTTCTCTCAAGGCTGTACGGCACACGCGTTGAGGTGCTGCACATGGACGGGAGGCTGGTGGTGGTGGGACGTCCTGATTCGGTCATTGATGGCCACCTGCCGCAGGACGAACACAGCCACGATTCCACGCACGGGCAGGAACACCTATGAGCTGGGCAGATTTCACCGCCGCCGTCTTTAACTTCTCCAACTACGCCGAACTGCTGCCGCTGTTCCGTGACACCCTGCTGGCGGGCGCCATCCTGGGCGTTGTGGGCGGGCTCATTGGCACCTTCGTCATGATGCGGGACCTGGCATTTGCCGTCCACGGCATTGCGGAGCTGTCCTTTGCCGGTGCCGCGTTTGCCCTGCTGATTGGCGCCGACGTGATCTTCGGGTCGCTGGTGGGCTCGGTGTTCGCAGCCCTGCTGCTGGGCGTCATGGGGGTGCGGGCACGGGAGAAGAACTCGGTCATTGGCGTCATCATGCCCTTTGGGCTGGGCCTGGGCATCTTGTTCCTGTCCCTCTATGAGGGGCGTTCATCCAACAAGTTTGGCCTGCTGACGGGGCAGATAGTCTCGGTGGATTCCACCCAGCTCTCGGTGCTGGCGGGCACTGCCTTGGTGGTTGTGGTGGGACTGGCCATCATCTGGCGGCCGCTGACCTTCGCCAGCGCCGACCCTGACATTGCCACGGCGCGCGGCGTCCCCGTCCGGACGCTCTCGCTCGTGTTCATGTTCCTGCTGGGCATTGCCGTGGCGCTGTCCATCCAAGTGGTGGGGGCGCTGCTGGTGCTGGCCCTGCTCATCACACCCGCCGCGGCAGCCCTGCAGGTCACGGCTGCCCCGCGCATGGTGGTGCTGCTCAGCGTGGGATTTGCCATGACCGCCACCGTAGGCGGCATCATGCTGGCATTGGGCGGCTCCATCCCCATCAGCCCCTACGTCACCACGCTGTCCTTTGTGATTTACCTGCTGTGCCGGATTGCCGGTGCGTGGCGCAGGCGGCGGGGCTGGTCCGCGCGGCCGACCGCACTGGCGCCCTAACCCCACTTTTTTTGTGAACTTATGCGCGGGACTCATGCTGAGTCTTGCGCATAATTTTTCGTCCTGGGGATCTTGCGCATCAGTTGCCGCTAACCATGCGCGGAACTATGGGCTTAGCGTTTAACCATGGACTGGTTGACTGCCGACTGGTTGGGCACCTCCGACTACGACGTTGCACGCTTTGTGCTCCAACGCGGCATTGCTGCCGTGTACGTGATCGCGTTTGTCTCCGGTGCCCTGCAATTCCCGGCACTGCTGGGGGAACGCGGGCTGTTGCCGGTGCCCCGCTACCTTGCCCGTGCGGCACGGCCGCCCGGACCCTCCTTGTTCAGTTGGCGATATTCGGACGCCCTCCTGCGCACCGTGGCATGGACGGGGGCAGCCCTGGCCGCCACCATGGTGCTGGGCCTGCCGCAGCGGGGCCCGGCGTGGCTGCCCATGCTCGTGTTCCTGGCGCTGTGGCTGCTGTACATGTCAATCGTGAATGTGGGCCAAGTCTTCTATGGTTTTGGCTGGGAAATCCTGCTTCTGGAGGCCGGCTTTCTGGCAGCGTTTCTTGGCTCGGACCAAACCACGACGCCGTGGATCACCTTGTGGCTTTTCCGCTGGCTGTTGTTCCGGCTGGAGTTTGGCGCCGGCATGATCAAGATGCGCGGCGACAGGGTGTGGCGCGATCTCACCGCCCTGTACTACCACCACGAAACCCAGCCCATGCCCAATCCGCTGAGCTGGTGGTTCCACCACCTGCCCAAACCCCTGCACAGGGTGGAGGTGCTGGGCAACCACTTTGCCCAGCTGGTCATCCCGTTCCTGCTCTTTGCCCCGCAACCGGTGGCAACGTGGGCCGCCGCCGTGGTGCTCGCAACACAGTTGTGGCTGGTGCTGTCCGGCAACTTTGCCTGGCTCAACACCATCACGCTGGTGATCGCGTTCTCCGCCGTGGCCGATCCGGTGCTGGCGGGACTGCTCCCCGGCGTCCCGGTGCCGGCCGACACCCACGTGGCGTTGGGCACCCCGGCCTGGTTCGCCGTCGTCGTGCCGGCCATGGGGCTGCTCATGCTGGTGCTGAGCTGGTGGCCGCTGAAAAACTTGTTCTCACGCAACCAGGCCATGAACGCCAGCTTCAACCGCTGGCGCCTGGCCAATGCCTACGGGGCTTTTGGCAGCATCACCCGTGATCGCTATGAGGTGGTGGTGGAAGGCTGGGACGGGCGCACCTGGCTGGAGTACGGTTTTCGCGGGAAACCGGGGGACCCGGCGCGCATGCCGCGGCAATTTGCGCCCTACCACCTGCGGCTGGATTGGCTCATGTGGTTCCTGGCGCTGGGGCAGCCCGGCATGCACTGGTTCATTCCGTTCCTGAACAAACTGCTGGCGGCAGACCCTGCAACGCTCAAGCTGCTGCGCCACGACCCGTTCGGCGGCAGCCCCCCGGAACAGGTGCGGGCCCGCGTTTTTGCCTACCGGTACACCTCGTGGCGGGAATGGCGCCAGGGCGGCAATTGGTGGGTGCGCGAACCCCTGGGTGATCTGGTGCCGCCGTTGGGCCGGGCCAGTTAGGCGGCTTGTTTGGCGGCTTGTTAGGCGGCCGAGCACTCCGGGCAGAGGCCGTAGATCTCCACAGTGTGCTGGACCTGGGTGAAACCGTTGGCCTTGGCGATGGACGCCGCCCAGCTTTCAACGGCCGGTGCCTCAACCTCCACTGTCTTGCCACAGCTGCGGCACAGCAGATGGTGGTGGTGGCTGGTGGCGGCGCAGCGCCTGTACAGGGTTTCGCCCTCGCCATTGCGCAGCGTGTCCACCACGCCCTCATCAGCCATGGAAGCCAGAATGCGGTACGTTGTGGCCAGCGAAACCCGGATGTCTTGTTCGTGCAGCAAACGGTGCAGGACCTGCGTGCTGACAAAGTCGTCCAGCGTGTCCAAGGCAGCGTTGATGGCCACGCGTTGTTTGGTGACGCGCTGCTCCTTCACCGGTGCATCGTTCATGGGGAGGACTCACTTTCTAGTGGCTTGGATCCAATGAACCAGCCTAGCGCACCCACCCGTGAACTTGCTTGTGCGCGGTTCCTTGTGCGGTTCCATCTTCGGTTCCTTGGCGGGACCGGGCCTGAGGCATAGGCTGGCACCATGTTGCTGACTAAGTTCACTCACGCCTGTGTCCGCCTGGAGCAGGACGGCCGCGTGCTGGTGCTGGATCCGGGGATCTTCTCCGAGTCCGCGGCGGCACTGGCCGGGGCCGACGCAGTCCTTATCACCCACGAGCACACGGACCACTACGACGCCGCAGCCCTGGTCAACGCCCTGTCCGGGGCCCCGCGGCTGAGCATTTACGCCCCCGCCGGTGTGGCCCAGGACCTGCGCAGCCAGGCGCCGGAGCATGCCGGGCAGATTTTTGTCGCGGCAGCCGGCGAGTCATTCTCCGTGGCCGGTTTTGCCGTGCAGTGCTTTGGCGGCCAGCATGCACTCATCCACCCGGCCGTGCCCGTGGTGGCCAATGTTGGCTACCTGATTGACGACGACGTCTACCACCCGGGCGACTCCCTGATAGTTCCGCCCGGTGTCAGCGTGGGCACGCTGCTGGTGCCCATCCACGCGCCCTGGTCAAAGGTGTCGGAGGTGGTGGATTTTGTGGTCTCCGTGCGGGCGCCGCGGGCATTCCAGATCCACGACGCCCTGCTCAGCGAGAAAGGGCTGGCGTTTACGGAGTCGCACGTGGCCCGGATCGGCGCACTCCATGGCGTGACGTTCAGCCATCTGGCGCCGGGCATGTCGGCGGAGATTTAGCCTTCCGCAGGAATCAGCCGTTCCAGATTCCGCTGGCGAAGAAGTCCTCAATGGAGCGCAGGTGCGCGGCCGGGTCCAGGCCCTTCTCAGCCAGCCACGCCGGGTTGTTGTAGCTGCCCGCGTACCGTTCGCCGCCGTCGCACATTAACGTGACAATGCTGCCGGTAACGCCTTCGGCAACCATCTTGGCCACCAGCTGCCAGACGCCCCAGAGGTTGGTGCCGGTGGAGGGCCCGGCGTGCAGGCCCGTGAGCTGGGCGAAGTGTTTCATGGCGGCCACGGACGCGGCGTCGGGGATCTCCATCATGGCGTCGATGACGCCGGGGACGAAGCTGGGCTCCACCCGCGGCCGGCCGATGCCTTCAATTCGGGAGGACTTGCCCGTGACAGTGCCCAGGTCGCCATTTTTCCAGGCGGGGTAGAACGCCGAGCCCTCGGGGTCCACCACCGCCAGCTGCGTGGCGTGGCCGTGGTAGCGGATGTACCGGCCAATGGTGGCCGAGGTGCCGCCCGTGCCGGCGCCCACCACCACCCATGCAGGTGTGGGGAACCGTTCATGCTCCAGCTGGTTATAGATGGATTCGGCAATGTTGTTGTTGCCGCGCCAGTCCGTGGCCCGTTCGGCGTAGGTGAACTGGTCCATGTAGTGGCCGCCGCATTCTTCAGCAATGGTGGCTGCCGCCGAGTAAACCTCGTCGGCCTTGTCCACCAGGTGGCAGCGGCCGCCAAATTGTTCAATGAGCGCGATTTTCTCGGGGCTGGTGGTGCGGGTCATGACGGCCACAAAGTCCAGGCCCAGCAGCTGGGCAAAGTACGCCTCGGACACGGCCGTGCTGCCAGAACTGGCCTCCACGATGGTGGTGCCTTCATGGATCCAGCCGTTGACCAGGCCAAAGAGGAACAGGGAACGGGCCAGCCGGTGCTTCAAACTGCCCGTCCGGTGGCAGGACTCGTCCTTGACGTACAGGTCAACGCCCCACTGGGCAGGCAGCTCAATCTTGTACAAATGGGTGTCGGCCGAACGGTTGTTTTCGGCCTGGACCTTGCCAATGGCGGTGCGGGTCCAGGACCAGGAGGCAGGGGCGGTGTTGGTGACGGAGCTGTTCATACAGCCCAGTGTATGTAATTCGCCGTGTCACCATGTGGCTTCCCGTGCGCCAAAATGCGCTGCCGGGAAGTAGATTTGGAAGCAGATCACCGCTGAATCTACTTTGATGGAGCCCCTCAATGGCCGTTTTGATGAATGCCGCCACCCTCAACGAGCGCCTGGCCGCCGGGACGCGGACCGTGCTGTTGGATGTGCGCTGGGCGCTGGGCGATCCCCACGGCTATGCCCACTACTTGGTGGCGCACATTCCCGGCGCCGTGTACGTTGACATGGACGCCGAGCTGGCCTCCCACGGTGCACCGCAGGACGGGCGCCACCCGCTGCCCGCGGAGGCGGATTTCGCCCAAACAGTCCGCCGCTGGGGCATCAATGCCGGGGACACAGTGGTGGTTTACGACGACGCCGGCTCGGCCGCCGCTGCCCGCGCCTGGTGGCTGCTGGGTTATGCAGGACTGGCGGAGATTTACCTGCTCGACGGAGGCTTGGCCGCATGGCGCGCAGCCAAGCTGCCACTCGCGGCAGGTGAGGAGCGCGCGGAGCCCGGCGACGCCGTCGTACGGTTTGGGGCGAAGGAAACCATCGACAGCGATGGGGCGGCACGGTGGGACGGGATCCTGCTGGATGCGCGGGCCGGGGAACGGTTCCGCGGCGAGGTGGAGCCCATCGACCCGCGCGCGGGGCACATTCCGGGGGCACTCAGCGCCCCCACCACGGAGAACCTGTCGGCGGACAGGACGTTTTTGCCGGCGGCGGAGCTGCGGGCACGGTTTGCCGGACTGGGTGTGTCGGAGGATGCGGCCGTGGCCGTCTACTGCGGTTCCGGGGTGACCGCGGCGCACCAGATTGCCGCGTTGGAGATAGCCGGTTTCACGGCTGCGTTGTATCCGGGATCATGGTCGGCGTGGTCGAATCAGGCCGGGCGCCCGGTTCAGACGGGCGACAACGGCGATAGGGTTGAAGCATGACCCACGTAAAGGCTTATGCAGCCGTCTCTGCCACATCCGGACTCAAGCCCAGCACCATTGAACGCCGCGAACCCGGCGCCCACGACGTTGAAATCGCCATTGAATTTTGCGGTCTGTGCCATTCAGATGTGCACACCATCCGTTCCGAGTGGGGGCCTGCCAAATATCCGCTGGTCCCCGGCCACGAAATTGTGGGCATTGTGAGCAGCGTTGGCGACGCCGTGGAGGGCTTCACAGTGGGCCAGCGGGTGGGTGTTGGCTGCATGGTGGATTCCTGCCGCGAGTGCGATTCGTGCCTGGAAGGCTTTGAGCAGTACTGCGAAGTGGGCAACGTTGGCACGTACGGCGTGGCGGATCGCCGCAATGGCGGGGGCATCACCCAGGGCGGGTACGCCCAGGCCATCGTGGTGGATGAAAACTACGTGGTGCACATTCCCGAAGGCATGGATCCGGCGGCGGCTGCCCCCTTGCTGTGTGCGGGCGTCACCACCTATTCGCCGTTGAGCTACCTTGACGTGCAGGAGGGCGACGCGGTGGGTGTGATCGGCCTGGGCGGGCTGGGCCACATGGCCGTGAAGATTGCCAAGGCGCTCGGGGCAACCGTCACCGTTTTCACGACCTCGCCCGCCAAGGCCACAGCCGCCAAGGAACTGGGTGCCGACTTTGTGGTGGTCTCCACCGATCCGGAGCAGATGGACGCGGCCAAGCATTCACTGGACGCCATCTTGGACACGGTGGCCGCCGTGCATGATTTGAATCCGTACCTGCGCACCCTGGCACGCGACGGCGCCCTGATCCAGTTGGGCCTGCCCTCGGAGAAAATGCCGCCCGTTGATCCGGGACTGCTGATCCGCAAGCGCCTTGCCTACGGCGGATCGCTCATTGGCGGCATTGCCGAAACCCAGGAAATGCTTGATTTCTGTGCCGAACACGGCATTGCCTCCGACATTGAATTGGTCTCCGCCCACCAGCTGGATGAGGCGTACGACCGCATGGTGGTGGGCGACGTCAAGTACCGCTTTGTGCTGGACGCCTCCACCTTGTAACCCACTGGCCGCATTCGTTTGAAGGAGAAATTCTTGAGCACCTTGTTTAGCAAAATCATCAACGGCGACATTCCGGGCCGGTTCATTTGGCAGGATGCGGACTGCGTGTCCTTTTTGACCATCGGCCCCTTGACTGACGGGCACGCCCTGGTGGTGCCGCGCCGTGAAGTGGACAAATGGACGGACGCCCCGCCGGAACTCATGGGCAAGCTCATGGGCGTTGCCCAAACCATCGGGCAGGCACAGGTGGCAGCCTTTGGCGCGCCGCGGGCAGGGGTCATCATCGCCGGTTTTGAGGTGGAACACCTGCATATCCACGTGTTCCCGGCCTACGGTCTGGACAACTTCAGTTTCGCGGCGGTGGATAACAACCCTGACCCGGCCGTCATGGACGCCAGCGCCGAGAAGCTCCGCATTGCCCTGCGCAGCGCCGGGCACGGGGACTTCGTGCCCGCTTCCTAACTGCTGCCGTCACTGGTCCCCCGCAGGCACTGCTTGCGGGGGATTTTGTGCTGTTGGCCCCTGATTGCGTCCCGGTGGGGCCCTGCTGCAGCTGCGGGTGTGACATTTCAGCTATGGATTCCTGAGGTGGGTTGTCCACCGGGAAACCGCATGAATACACGGCTGGTCGGGCTTGGCCAGCTACTTCCCTGCACGTGAAGCGGGTAGAGTCAACCTCCGATATGTTCAAAGACAACCATTTCCGTGGACGGGAACGCGATTGATGACACAGAAACTAAATTCCAAAAAAGATGATGACCGCTTGATTTCCAAGGAACATCCTCTCCTGCGCAAGATTGAGGATAACTACCCTCACGGTATTCACCCGGGGCTGGTGCCGGGGATTTCAGTGGATGAACAACGCATCAAGTACGGCACAGACAGAATTGTTTTTAGTCTTGCCGCGTTGCTCATTATGGGAGTCATTGTGTGGGGTGTCATCTCCACCGAGTCATTGAAGAGCGTTTCGGACACGGCTCTAAGCTGGGTTGTTGCCAACACAGGGTGGCTTTTTACCTCGCTGGTATCCCTGATACTGATCTTCATGGTCTTTCTGGGGTTCAGCAAGTATGGCCGCATTCCCCTGGGCGTGGACGGCGAGAAACCGGAGTTTTCCAAATTTTCGTGGATAGCCATGATGTTCTCGGCGGGGATGGGCATCGGACTGTTCTTCTTCGGGCCGTACGAGCCACTCACGTACTTCATTACCCCTGCCCCCGGGACAGCGGATCCGGAAACCCGCGAGGCGCTGCATAAGGCCATGGCCCAAACTATTTTCCATTGGGGTCTGCACGCCTGGGCCATCTATGCCCTCGTGGGTGCGGCGGTTGCCTATGGAGCCTATCGCCGTGGCCGGGTGCCGTTGATGAGTTCGATCTTCACCGCCTTGTTGGGCAAAAAACAAACCGAAGGCGTTCCGGGACGGCTGATCGACATGTTCGCGATCGTTGCCACGCTCTTTGGTACGGCAGCGTCTTTGGGGATTGGTGCCTTGCAGGTGGGCCGCGGCGTTGAAATTGTCTCCGGTATTGGCAAGCTTCCCAACGCCGGCCTTATTATCATTATTGCCATTCTCAGCGCCGCGTTTGTTGCCTCGGCCATTTCGGGAGTGGGACGAGGCATCCGGTGGCTTTCCAACATCAATATGACCCTGGCCATTGTCTTGGCCACCTTCATCTTCGTTGCCGGACCAACCCTGTTCCTTTTGAACCTCATCCCGGCCTCGCTGACCGAATATCTTTCCGAGCTGTTGCACATGATGAGTCAGGGACCGTCGTGGGGGGCTGACGCAGCGGACTTCTCCGCCACGTGGACAGTGTTTTATTGGGCCTGGTGGATCTCCTGGTCCCCGTTCGTGGGAATCTTTCTGGCCCGGATCTCCCGCGGCCGGACACTGCGCGAATACGTGATGTACGTCCTGGTGGTCCCCACTCTTCTATGCGCACTCGCTTTCAGCGTCTTTGGCGGAACTGCCATGTGGTTGCGCATGAACGGCTCAGACATTGGCACGAATGTCTCACCACAGGACCTTTTCTTCGCGGTCCTGGACCAGCTGCCGTTGGCACAGATCACGCCCTTCGTGGCCATGACCTGCATTGCAATTTTCTTCGTGACGTCTGCCGACTCAGCCTCGGTGGTCATGGGGATCCTGTCACAGCGAGGCAAAGCCGAACCGGACAAGAAGGTCGTGGTCTTCTGGGGATTGGCCATGATGGGCATCGCAGTGGTGATGCTGCTGGTTGGCGGAAACACTGCACTGAAGGGGCTGCAAAATCTCATCATCGTCTCCGCCCTGCCCTTCGCCGTGATCTTGCTGCTCTTGATGATTGCCTTCATCAAGGACTTGCACACGGATCCAATGATGATCAGGCAGGAGTTCGCCGAACAAGCCATTGAGAACGCAGTCAAGGCCGGAATTGACGAACACGGCGACGATTTCGCCCTCACCGTCGAAAAGGCCGCCGCGGGGCTCGGCGCCGGCTCGGACTTCGACTCCCATGGCAGCGAGGTGACCGACTGGTATCAGCGCCACGATGAAGAGGGCGAACCCGTTGGCTATGACTATAAGGCCGGTGAATACGACGACGGCGGGCAGCCGAAAGACAGTGGCGAGGACAGCCCGCCGGATTCAAGTCACGAGGAGCTATAGGAGACGTAGGCGCCGGAAGCCAGGACAGAGTGGGCCTCCGCAAGGAGTGCTTGCGGAGGTCCACTCTGTCGTGGGGCAAGGTGGGGTGTTGCCGGCTCGGCACAACGGCTGCGGTTCATCCCGGATCGCTGCGATAGCGTGCCGAAAAAACTAGCCATTGCTGCGATAGCGTGCCGAAAAAACTAGCCATTGCTGCGATAGCGTCTGAAGGAGGGTTAAGCCATCGCCTTCGCCAGCGCCACGCGGATCCGCTTCTCCGACACCGAATACGCCGTCCCCAGCTCCACCGCGAAGAGGCTGACGCGCAGCTCCTCGATCATCCAGCGCACATGTTCCAGACCCGCGGTTGAGCGCTGCCCGGGCACCAGGGCCGCCACGGCGTCGTCGTACTCGTCTTCCAAACGCTGCACGGCGGCCATCGACTGGGCGTCGCGGGCCACGTTCGAGGGCAGCTTTTCCAGCCGCTTCTCAATCGCCGCCAAATAGCGCGGCAGCTGGCTGAGCTGGGCAAAGCCCGTCTTGGCCACAAAGCCCTGATAAACCAGCAGTTCCAGCTGCTGCTTAATGTCGTTCAGCGCACTGATCAGCGGCAGGCTCGTGGTCTCGCGGAGCAACTTGCCGATGCGCATGTTGGAGGCCAGCACCCGCTCCACGATGGCCGTGACACTAAAAACGGTGTCAATGAGCTCGGCCCGCACCACCTCGTAGAGGGCATCGAAGTCCTGCTGGTTCCACGGCAGTTCCGCAGGGGTGAGCTTGTCGATGGTGGCCAGCGTGCAGTCGGCAATCAGCTCCGTGACGCTGCCGTGCGGGTTCTGGCTGAACGTCAGCTTCTCCGTGTTGCTCAGGTGGTCCAGCACGTACCTGTCGGGGGAGGGCACCCGCAGGGCCAGCAGCCGGATGACGCCGCGGCGCATGGCAGCCTCCTGCACGTCCCGGCGCTGGAACACGCGGATCCCCGCCGTGCTGCCCTCATCCACCAGGGCCGGGTAGCCCGTGACAGTATGGCCGGCCACGAGGCGCTTGACCTCGCGCGGCAACGTGCCCACATCCCAGCTGGTGATGCCGGAGCGTTCCTGGATGCCTGAAGCGTTCGACGCCGTTGCCGCACGTCCCGCCGTTGCCGCACCCGCCGCCGGAGTCTCCTTGGCGCTCTTGCCGTTCTTTGACGGGGGCGCAGCGAGCGGCGCCCGTCTCGCCTGGGTGGTCTTGGGCGTTGCGCCCAAGGATTCGGCAATGGCGCGCCGGGTGGCTCCGGCCAGCTCCTCCTGGAGCTTGGCCAGGTCCTTGCCCTCCTCCAAAATGTGGCCGTTCTTGTCCACCACGGAGAACGTCATGCGCAGGTGCGTGGGCACCGCATCCCAGTTCCAGGAGCCGGGCGGGATCACATGGCCCTTGAGCCGGCGCAGGGCCAGCTCCAGCGAGGGCTCCAGGGCGTCCACCGACGTGTCAAAGTCCTCCGCCAGCGCAGCCGCAGCCTGGCGGGCAACGTCGGGGGCCGGGATGAAGTTTTTCCTGATGGCCTTGGGCAGCGACTTGATCAGGGCCGTTACCAGCTCGGCCCGCAAGCCGGGGATCTGCCACCTGAACGGGGCCTCCGGCAGCTGGTTCAGGAACAGCAGCGGCACCTGCACGCTCACGCCGTCGGACGGGTTCGGGGCAGCACCGGGAGCCGTGGGATGGAACTCGTAGGACAGGGGCAGCTCAAACTCGCCCTGAGTCCAGGTCTTGGGGAAGGCAGTCTCATCGAGGGATGGCTCCTCCGCCATGACTACGTTGGCGTCAAAGTCCAGCAGGGCCGGGTTCTGGTGCCGGGCATCCTTCCACCACTTGTCGAAGTGCCGCTCGGAGACAACATCGGGACCCACGCGCTCGTCGTAAAACTCAAACAGGGTCTCGTCGTCCACGCGCAGGTCGCGGCGGCGCATGCGGGTTTCCATTTCCTCAACCTCGGCCAGCAGGGCCTGGTTGCGATGGAAGAACTTGTGGTTGGTGTGCCAGTCGCCCTCCACCAGGGCATGCCTGATGAACATCTCGCGGCTGAGCTCGGGATCGATGGGCCCGTAGTGGACGCGGCGGTCCGGCACAATGGGCACCCCGTACAGGGTGACCTTCTCGTGCGCCATGACCGAGCCCATTTTCTTGGACCAGTGCGGCTCGCTGTACGTGCGCTTGACCAAATCCGGGGCCACCTGTTCGGCCCACAACGGGTCAAATTTGGCAGCCACGCGGGCCCAAAGGCGTGAGGTCTCCACGAGTTCGGCGGCCATGACCCAGTCGGGCGACTTCTTGAACAGCGCGGAGCCCGGGAACACCATGAACTTGGTGCCGCGGGCGCCGGCGTATTCGCGCTTGCGCTGGTCGTAGAGACCAATGTGGCTCAGCAGGCCCGTCAGCAGGCTCATGTGGATGGCGTTGTGGTTGCCCACGGGATCAACGCTGCTGCCGGAGACCTTGATGTCCAGCGACTTGCCCATCTGCTTGAGCTGGGCAAACAGGTCCTGCCACTCGCGCACGCGCAGGTAGTTGATGAACTCGGCCTTGCACAGGCGCCGGAACGCGCTGGAGGACAGTTCCTCCTGCTTGTCCTTGATGTACCGCCACAAGTTCAGGAACCCGGTGAAGTCGGAGTGCTCATCCTGGAAGCGCTTGTGCTTTTCCGCGGCAAGCTGCGCCTTGTCCGTGGGGCGTTCGCGCGGGTCCTGAATGGTGAGGGCAGCGGCCAGCACCATGACCTCGGCGGCCACGCCGCGCTTGGCGGCTTCCACGATCATCCGGCCCAGCCGCGGATCCACCGGCAGTTGGGAGAGTTGGCGTCCGACGCCGGTGATCCCACCTTGCGCGGTCACCGCGCCGAGCTCGCGCAGGAGCGTCACGCCGTCGGTGATGGCACGGGAGTCCGGCGGCTGGACGAACGGGAACTTCTCCACGTCCTTGGGCCCCTTGGCAACACCCATGGCCGTCATCTGCAGGATCACGGCAGCCAGGTTGGTGCGCAGGATTTCCGGGTCGGTGAACTCGCTCCGGGCGTTGAAGTCCTCCTCGGAGTAGAGGCGGATGCAGATGCCGTCGGACACGCGGCCGCAACGGCCGGAGCGCTGGTTGGCCGACGCCTGTGACACCCGCTCAATGGGCAGCCGCTGGACCTTGGTACGGTGCGAATACCTTGAGATGCGGGCTGTGCCGGGGTCAATGACGTATTTGATGCCCGGCACCGTCAGCGAGGTCTCGGCCACGTTCGTGGCCAGCACGATGCGCTTGCGGTTTCCCGGCGTGAACACTGCGTGCTGCTCGGCAAGGGAGAGCCGGGCGTACAGGGGCAGGATCTGGACGTCTCGCAGGCGTGGGTTGGTCTTGGCCCGGCCCGCCAGCGCGTCGGCGGCGTCGCGGATCTCGCGCTCGCCGGAGAAGAAGATCAGGATGTCCCCGGGGGCCTCCTTGGACAGCTCATCCACGGCGTCGCACACGGCATCCAGCGGATCCCTGTCCTCCTCACTGTTGCCCCCGTCAAGGCGACGGTCAGTCGCAGAGTCAAGTTCGTCGTCCCCGCCCGTGGCCGAACCGCTCAGGGGGCGGTAGCGGATCTCCACGGGGAACGTGCGCCCGGAGACCTCAACAATGGGGGCCGGGCCCCCGGGGGAGGCGAAGTGGTTGGCGAAGCGCCCCGGATCAATGGTGGCCGAGGTGATGATGACCTTCAAATCCGGGCGCTTGGGCAGGATTTGGCGCAGGTAGCCCAGGATGAAGTCGATGTTCAGGGAGCGTTCGTGGGCCTCGTCAATGATGATGACGGAGTACTTGCGCAGGAGGCGGTCGCGCTGGATTTCCGCCAGCAGGATGCCGTCGGTCATGAGCTTGATCTTGGTTTGCGGACCCACATGGCCGGTGAAGCGGACCTGGAAGCCCACCTCCGCGCCGATTTCCACGCCGAGTTCGCTGGCGATGCGCTCGGCCACGGTGCGCGCGGCAAGGCGGCGCGGCTGCGTGTGGCCAATCAGGCCCTTCTCGGCCAGGCCCAGCTCCACACACATTTTGGGGATCTGGGTGGTCTTTCCGGAGCCTGTTTCGCCGGCGATGATGGTGACCTGGTTGGCGGCGATGGCTGCCATGAGGTCCTCGCGGCGTTCCGAGACGGGAAGCGCGGGCGGGTACGTGATAGTCAAAGTCATGGTGTCACCCAGTTTATGCGGTTATTGGCGTGCCAGTTCCTTCGCGGGCGCCCGCGCGTATTGTGAGCGCGCCCTTTGCCGCCAGTGCCAGAAGCACAACGCCGGCCAGGGCCAGTGCCGCTCCGCCGGCCGTGCCGGCGATTCCCCACATGGGGGACTCGGTTTGCGCCCCTGCTGTGCCCCATGCCAGGGCTGCCAGGATGAGGGCGGTGCCGAAGTAGGCAAGGAGTGCGCCGTTGGTGAAGTTGAGCAGGTTCCGTGCGGAGATTTCGCGCCAACGGCGGTCGGCTGCTGACATGCGCGGATCCGCCAGGGCACGCGTGGTGTTCAGCCGGTGCAGGGCAAGAACTGCGGAACCACCCAGGGCAACGGCCAAGAGAAGGAGGGGCACGCCGTCGTTCTTCCCGGAGGCAAGGGCCGGCACCAGCGCTGCAGTGACGACGAAAGCCGTGAGGGCAGCCAGAATCGCGGCAGGCAGGATGAACGCGCGCTTTGGCAGCAGCGGGGACGTGGCATCGGCCGGGATTTTGGTGGCGGGGAGGGCGGAGAACAGGATCAGTCCGCCGCTGGCCGAGAGCCCGGCGGTGACGGCAACCGGCAGGCCCTCCTGGCCGGACAGGCCGACGGAGAGCCTGAAAAGGGTGGCAAACATGAGCGCAGCAAAGGCGAATGCTGCCACTGTGCGCCATTGGGCCTTCTTCATGGCTTTGTCCTGCTCCGCGGACGTGGCATGGATTGGTGCCCTGCCGGCGCCAATGGCCAGCGGTGCCTTCTTTTTGGCGATCCATGCTGCGGCGGAAGTAACGGCACAGGCCAGGGCGGCAAGAATCGCCAGCGCGGCAATCAATTTCGTCATGGAGGAAATTCTTTCATGGATCAGGCCGCCGCCGGCCCGAGAACCACCGGGTCCGGATGGGCGGTGTCTCAGCGGGCCGCGTCGCTGATTTTTTGCAAAAGTGTGGCCAGTTGGGCCTGTTCCGCCTTTGTCAGTGCGCCGGTGATGGCGTGTTCGGCGGCGAGGTGGTCCGGCAGGACTGCCTCGATGAGATCCCGGCCAGCCGGGGTCAACGAGACCAACGTGCCACGTCCGTCGTCGGGGTTTGCCTTCCTGGCCACCAGGCCGCGGTGTTCGAGCTTGTTCAGCCGCTGGGCCACCGCGCTGCTGGAGATCATGGCATCGCGCGCCAGGGCCGAAGGCGTGAGGCTGTGCGGGTGTCCGCTGCGCAACAAGGTTGCCAGCATGTCAAACGTGGACGCGTCCAGCCCGTGCCGGGCAAAGGTGGCTGCCAGCCGGGCATCGACGGCCACCGCGGCCCGGTCGAGGCGCCCGATCACGGCCATGGGCGACACCTCCAGGTCCGGCTTTTCGGTGCGCCACTGGGAAAGGGTGCGGTCCAGTTGCTCTGCCATGGCACAACTCTAGCAATTCGCTAAGCACTTAGTTATATTAGCTAAGTGCTTAGTGAAAATTTCCTGTTGCTCCTTGTGCCGTCGTTGGTTCCGCTCCTGTGGGGCTCCACCCACCTCACTACGATGCTTTCCTGCCGGCGGGCGGCGTCTTTGGGGTGGCGCTCATAGTGCTGCAGTCGGCTGCAGTCACAAGCGCGCCTCGATGTGCTGGGGTTGGCCACCACTGCGTGGCAGCTGATCGCAGGGGCGAATGTCACTGGCGGTTCTGTTGATGCTCTTTGAGGGGCTGCCAGCGTCTCCGCTGAGCGGGTCCAATATTCTGGGCTACCTGTATTTGTCGGTCGCGGGGACGGCATTTGCCTACTTTTGCTGGTTTCGGGCCCTGGCCAGGCTGCCCGCCGGTGCCGCTGTGTTCCTGGGCCTGCTCAGTCCCGTGGTGGCCATGGTTCTGGGCTGGTGGGTGGCAGGCCAGTCGATGGGGCCGTGGCAGTTGGCCGGCATTGCGGTGGTCCTGGTTTCTGTCATTGCGGGGGTGGGCATGGCAAGGTTGGGGCATGGCACAGGAAAACCACAACAGGAATTCGGCGGTGTTGGCGGGCTTTGCGCTCGCGGACCGGAAATTTGTGCTGCGCAGAGCGGAGATTTGCGACGTCGGGCCCATCGTTGAGCTGATCGCGCGGGACCAGTTGCGGGCCTCGGCCGATTCGGCGGACCCGGCGAAGCGGGCCCCGTATCTCGCCGCTTTCCAGGCCATTGACGCAGACCCCGCCCATTTGCTGTGCGTGGTGGATGACGAGGGCGGTGCCGTGGTGGCGACCATGCAGCTGACCATTCTGCCGGGGTTGGCCCGCGGCGGTGCCACCCGGATGCAGATTGAAGCGGTCCGGGTGGACGAGCTGTTGCGGGGTAAAGGTGTCGGCTCGGCCATGATTCGCTGGGCTGTCGCCGAGGCTGGCCGGCGGGGAGCGTCGCTGGTGCAACTCACCAGCGACAGTTCGCGCCTGGATGCACACCGTTTCTATGGGCGCCTGGGCTTCGTGCAGTCGCACGCCGGATTCAAATTCCAGCTGGCCTGAGTATCAGGTGGTGATTGTTTGCGCACCTTTTGTGGCATTTTGCTTGATTGATTCCTCCACAGGCCCCGCTTGGGGTGTGGCCATCCACAGATTTCGCTTCAGGGCCTTGAAGTGCTGCCAGAATGTCATACCCCAGTTGTAGAATTTATGTATTAGAAGAGCAAAAGTGATTCGTATAAATTTCTGATTCCGAATCCAGCTTTTGCCCCCGGCAGGTGCTTTGGTTCTCCGGACCGAAGCTGGACTGGCAAGGCGGTGAGCGCCATGGCGGCACCCGAATGGTTCGACTCCACGGCCAATGGCGCGGCCGGCCAAGGTGACGCGCGAACGGGCACCGAAGCAGGCATGCCGCCGGTTGGCGCCGTCAACCGTCAGGTGGCCCAAAGCCCTGTCAGCCGTGGCGCAGCAGTCACGGAAAGATGCCAGGATATGCTGGCCATCGGCACCGCCGTGCTGGAATCCTGCGGCAGTTTCTTCGACCCAGTGGTCCTCGCGCAGCTGGATGCTGCACTCGCACACGAGTTTGCCCTGCAGGAAGGTGGCCGGGTTGTTGTTGCCACGGCGGCCGTGGAGGCGGCCATTCGCGAGGGGCGCACTGCGGAGTCGCTGGCCCATTTAAGCCAGCGCGTGGCAACAGCCAGGGCTGCTGCCACCAAATCCGAGTCCCAGGCTGCCTTGGCCACGGCAGTCCTCACGTCCCTGCGCGGATCAGCCGGTGCGGAAGGTTTCGATCCCCGCACTGTGGAGCAGATTTCCGGCGCGGTCCTGATTGATCTCATCGCTGTCCTGGAGGAAGCCAAGAATGCCATCGCCGCCGCCCAGGCTCACGCACAGACACTGTTCGTTGCCGAGCAGCGGCTTGAGCAGGCCCGTGCCGGGGTTCCCAAGGAAAAGTTGGGCCGGGGCATAGCCCATCAGCTGGCCCTTGCACGCCATGAATCTCCCCACCGCGGACGGCAGCTGTGCGAATTGTCTGAAGTGTTGGTGCGGGAAATGCCCTACAGCATGAGGGCCTTCTCGCAGGGCCGAATCAGCGAGTACAAGGCCGGGCTCATCGCCAAGGAAACAGTTTTCCTTTCGTTGGAGGACAGGGCCCGAGTGGACCAATCCATCTGCGGGGACCCGGACGCCGTCGGGCTCCTCGGAAACATGGAACTGGGCGCGGCGGCACGAAAGGCCGCCTACACGCTGGATCCCCAAGCCTTTGTGAAGCGCCATGTGAAGGCCGTGGGGGACAGGTATGTCTCGCTCCGTCCGTCTGCCGACGGCATGACCTACCTGACAGCACTGATACCGCTGAAGCAAGGGGTGCGCATTCTGGCCACCCTCACCAGAGTGGCCAACAGCGTCAAGGCGTCCGGTGATGAACGGGGCAAGGGGCAAATCATGGCTGATGCGCTCATGCACCGGCTGCTCCAGCATGCCCCATGCGATGACGGTGCCGGAGCGCTCGGCGACCACAGGGGTGTGCCCGTGGGAGGCATGGCGGTGGCCGGGGCACGATTGCAGGCAGCAGATTCGCGGGGCGGGGCATCCGGCCAACTGTTATGCACCACGGTGGATGAGTCCGGCATTTCGCTGGAGCTGGTCATGACCGACAGATCGCTTTTTGGCAGTGCCAACGATCCAGCTGTGCTGGTTGGCTACGACCCCATTCCCGCACCCATTGCGCGCAGCATGGTTCTTGACGGTGGTGGTGGCGGGTCCAAGCCTCAAGTGTGGCTGAAGAGGTTGTTTACACATCCACAGACCAACCAACTTCTGGCGATGGACTCCCACGCCAGACTCTTCCCGGAGGGCATGAAGGAGTTCCTTCGACTGCAGGACCATCGCTGCCAAACACCGTATTGTGATGCGCCCATTCGCGAGTACGACCACATCAAGGCCTATGCGGCCGGTGGCACCACATCCTTGAACAATGGCCAGGGCCTGTGTTCCGACTGCAACCAGGCAAAGGAAGCGCCGGGCTGGTCGTCCACCAGGGACGGCGAAGCGTCCACGGCAGGTGAG
>JBDTQM010000018.1:0-31621 GCA_039932175.1 Specibacter sp. | reverse complement strand
GGGTCAAGGTGCCGGCCAGGGTGCCGCCAAAGCGCTTTTCGCCAATGGCGGCGAAGGTTTCAAAGGTGCCCTGCAGGATGCCCTGGGTGCCAATGTAGATCCAGGAGCCGGCCGTCATCTGGCCGTACATCATCAGGCCTTCGGCCTCCAGCTTGCGGAACTCCGGCCAGGTGGCCCAGTCCCCCACCAGGTTGGAGTTGGCCAGCAGCACGCGCGGCGCCCACACATTGGTGCGGAACACACCCACCGGCTTGCCGGACTGCACCAGGAGGGTTTCGTCGTCGTCAAGGGTCTTCAGCGTGGCCACGATGGCGTCATAGGCTTCCCAGGAGCGGGCGGCGCGGCCGGTTCCGCCGTAGACCACCAAGTCCTCGGGGCGCTCGGCCACTTCTGGGTCCAGGTTGTTCATGAGCATGCGCAGGGGCGCCTCGGTCTGCCAGGACTTGGCGGAGAGGTCGGTGCCGCGGGCTGCGCGGATGGTGCGGGACGGGTCATGCATCGTTGCCATGATTTTCCTTAGCTGTTGGTCGCATTGCTGGCCGGAATGCTCCGGCAAAAAGTTCTTATGTTCCTATCCAACCCCGCGGCGCCACGCAATCCTAGCGGTCCGCCACACCGGCTGTCTGTGATCCAAGACATTCTGCAATTGCCTGCAGGGAAGGCACGACGCCGGGAGCCCACCTTCTGCGGCAGCCCCACCACAGTATGGGCAGACTCGGGCGATCACGACCTGGCCAACAGCCAGGTACGGAACCCTTTCCGGGTGGGCGCACGGACGCCACGCACCTGAGTGCGGCAACCACAGATTACCGGCAAGGCCCTGGCCCTGCGGGCGGAGCCAGGGTGGCCAGCGCGGTGTGGAACACGAATTAATCAATACGATAGAGTACGACCTGCATCGATCACCCGCAGAGCCAATGCGTCGGCGATTCACCCCCTCATTCGCAACTTTGGCGCACCACAAAAGGACACATCCATGAATACCTTCAAGCACAAGGCTTTCCTCCTGCCCGCGACCGCCGGGCTGCTGCTGGCCTTGGCAGGCTGTGGCGGAGCTGCGGAGGCGCCCACGCCCACTCAAGCGGCGGGATCTGCAACCTCCCAGGCTGCCCCACCATCGGCCGCTCCCCTCACAGTTCCCGACGCCAAGGAAATCTTCGCCAAGGTCAACGAAACCGTCAAGAGTGCCACATCCGTCTCCATAGTCGGTGACATGAGACGTGGTTCCGAAACAGTGAAAATCAAGATTTCCGGCAACCGCAACGGATCCAACTCACTGGCTGAGATGACGAAGGAGGGCGCCACCAGCACAATGCTTACCGCCGACGGGGGCAGCTATTTGAAGGCGGACAAAAAATTCTTCACCCAAAATGTGGGGCAGGAATCTGCAGCTGCGGTTGAAGCACTGGTCGGTGGCAAATGGATCTTGGTGGCTGACGCCAGCAAGTTCGGCACTTTCAGTGTTGCGTCACTGATGGATTCCTTCAGCGCCAATGGCTTGGAAGCAGCCGATCTTGGCACGATCACCGACAAGTCCGTCGTCGAACTAAACGGCACCAAGGCTTTCAAATACACGGCGCAAGAGGCCACCTTGTGGATTGCCGCCGAAGGTGCTCCATTCCTGCTTCAGATGCAGCCGCAGGACTCGACGGGCGGGGACACAGGCACCATAACCTTCAGCGAATGGAACTCCGTGGCACCACATGCAGCACCCGCCAAGGACGAAACAGTTTCCATCCCGGGGCTCTAGCCAGATAGCCTGCAGCGCCTTTTGAGGGCGGCGTCCCGGTACGCAAGGCCAACGGTGCCGCTCCCCCAAAGTGAGAACTCCTGTCAAGGCAAATGGTATCCAACCGTCTGTCTTGGCAGGAGTTTTTGCATGCCATCGTGTTGTCGCATCGATGGCAGAATGGCGCCTCCACGGTTCCCATCTGACGGGAATCCCCGAGCGAAAGCGGCGAGGCGGCTGCCGTCGAACTTTTAGACGAAGGCGGCGATGCCCGTGATGGCGCGCCCGGCCACGAGCGTGTTGATCTCGTAGGTGCCCTCATAGGTGTAAATGGCCTCGGCGTCGCAGAAGATCTTGGCCATCTCATAGTCCACCGAGACGCCGTTGCCGCCCAGGATGCCCCGGCCCAGCGCCACGGACTCACGCATGCACTTGGTCACGAAGGCCTTGGCCATGGCCGAGTGCTCGTTGCGCGTGGTGCCCGCATCTTCCATCTGCGCCAGCCGGACCATCATGCCCATGGACGCCTGGGCGTTGGAGAGCATGGTGACCAGCTGTTCCTGGATCAGCTGGAAGCTGGCAATGGGCTTGCCGAACTGGTGCCGTTCCACAGCGTATTTGCGGGCCACGTCAAACGCTGCCAGCTGAATGCCCACAGCCTGCCAGCCCACGGTTGCCCGGGTGGTCTTGAGCACCTTGTTGGTGTCGCGGAAGCTGTTGGCGCCGGCCAGCTTGTTGAAGTGCGGCACGACAACGTCCTTCAGGACAATGTCGGCATTCTGGACCGCGCGCAGGGCAATGCGATTTTCAATGAGGGTGGCGGAGAACCCCTCCCGTGAGGTCTCGACCAGGAAGCCCTTGACCTGGTTGTCTGCCACATCCTTGGCCCAGACAATGACGTAGTCGGAGAACGTGGAATTTCCAATCCAGCGCTTTTCGCCGTTCAGGATCCAGTGGTCGCCGTCGCGGACGGCAGTGGTCTGCGTGCCGCCGGCAACATCGGATCCGGCCAGGGGCTCGGTGATGGCAAAGACACCGGTTTTCCGAAGCGCATAAATGTCCGGCAGCCAGGCAGCCTTCTGCTCCGCCGAGGCCAGGAGTTCGATCGATCCGGTGAACAGCCCGTCGTGGCCGCTGAAGAATGTGCCAAAGGAGGCGTCAACCCGGTGGATGGCGGCAGTCACCATGCCGGCCAGCAGGTGCGAGTGGCCCTGGCGGCGCACGGGGCTGATCATGTCCAGCTCGGCCACCGCAGGGATCAGGTGGACGGGGAACTCGCTGCGGTTCCAAAAGTCGCGGGAGATGGGGCGGACGTGTTCCTCCATCCAGTCGCGGATGAGGTTCAGCCGGGCCAGTTCATTGGCCGGCAGCAGGCTCTCAAAAAAGAAAAAGTCGCCATCGGGGTAGGGCAGCTGGTCACTGGGGGTGGTTTGGGCGCTCAAGGGAACTCTCCTTGCAGGGTGGCGGGACGGGGTCCTTAAGAACATAGCCCGGGCACGCAGCCAGCCATGGCCCGGATCACAAAAAGGAGCCATTTGTCTGTGATCACAGACGAGATAAGTGAAGAAAATCACCTAGGGCCCGCCAGACATGCTCAGATTGATGGAGAGATACCAACCCCTCGGGGTCCACAGATTCCAATGGAGGAATGCCATGTCAAGAATTCAAACCGTGCGAAAGAGCGGGCCGGCCATTGAGCGGCGGTCCATCGACTTTGTGCCGCACGGCGAGCGCCACGGCAAGCCGTTTGGCCAGTTCACCCTCTGGTTTGGGGCGAACATGCAGATCACGGCGATCGTCACAGGTGCCTTGGCCGTGATCTTCGGGGCCAACGCGTTCTGGGGCATCATCGGCTTGTTCATTGGCAACATCCTCGGCGGCGCCGTCATGGCCCTGCACGCAGCCCAGGGGCCCAAGCTTGGCATGCCCCAGATGATCTCCAGCCGCGCCCAGTTCGGCGTGTTTGGTGCTGTCATCCCCCTGGTCCTGGTCATCGTCATGTACCTGGGCTTCGCAGCCACCGGCGCCGTCCTGGCCGGGCAGGCAGTGAACCAGATCATCCCTACCGGCAACCCTGCCGTGGGCGTCATCATCTTTGGCGCGCTGACGGTGCTGGTGGCCACCATGGGCTACAAGTACATTCACCTGCTGGGCCGCATTTCCACTGTTGTGGGCATCGTCGGCTTCACATACCTGGGCGTCCAGCTCTTCCTCAAGCACGACGTCGGCGCCATCCTGGGCACAGGCGGCTTCGCCATCCCCACGTTCCTGCTCGCCATCTCCCTCAGTGCCGGCTGGCAGCTGACCTACGGCCCCTATGTTGCCGACTACTCCCGCTACCTCCCGGCCAACACCCCCGCCCGCAAAACATTCCTGGCCTGCATGTCCGGTTCCGTCTTGGGCGCCCAGTGGTCCATGACCCTGGGCGCACTGTTCGCCGCCATCCCCATGGCAGCGGGCCATGCCTTCCTTGACGGCCAGGTGGCCTTTGTGGGCGAGCTGGCCGGCGGCGGCGCCTTTGCCGTGCTCATGTACATCGTGATTGTTGTGGGCAAACTGACTGTCAACACGCTCAACGCCTACGGCGGATACATGACCATCCTGACCTCCGTCAGCGCCTTCACCCGCCAGCTCCGCTTCGCCCCGTGGGTGCGCTTTGCCTACGTCATCGGCTTCATCTCGGTCTCCGTCATCATTGCCCTGGTGGCCTCGGCGGACTTCATCTCCAACTTCAAGAACTTTGTGCTCCTGCTGCTGATGGTCTTCATCCCGTGGAGCTCCATCAACCTGGTGGACTTTTACTTCTCCTCCAAGGAAAAGGTTGACGTCCCGGCCCTGTACGACCCCAAGGGCCGCTACGGCGCCTGGAACGTTCCGGCCCTGCTCACTTACGCATTCGGCGTTGTTGTGCAGATCCCGTTCCTGGCCCAGCACATGTACACCGGCCCCATCACGCCCCTCTTGGGCGGCGCCGACATCTCCTGGATCGTGGGCCTGGTGGCCACGGCCCTGATCTACTACCCCGTGGCCAAGCGCTTCAACAACCCGCCGGCGGAGATGATCTACCCGGCCGACGACGACGCCGCACGCGAGCCCGTCGCAAGCAGCTAACCCAACCCGCAAAGGAAAACCATGAACACGCCCCAGGCTGTGGCGGAGAAGCCGGCCACGCTGCCCCGGCCCCGCGAGCTGGTGGCCTCGCTGCCTGTCTATTCCACCGCCGGCGCCAGCGGCCCGCCCACCTGGCGTGCGTCGTCGAACGAATCCTTCCTGCCGCCGTCGCCGGCAGTGCTGGCCGCCATCAACACAGCGGCCCGGCACTGCCAGCGGTACCCCACGCTGGCGGGAGATCCCCTGATTGCGGCACTCAGCAGCGAGCTGGGCGTTGGGCGGGAGCAAATTGTGACAGGGGCCGGTTCCCTCGCGGTGCTCCAGCAGCTGTTGACGGCGTACGCGGGCCCGGGTTCCGAGGTGGTTTTTGCGTGGCGCAGCTATGAGGCCTACCCCATCGTGGTGCGCCTGACGGGTGCCCAAGATGTTGGCGTGCCGTTGACGGCCGACCACCGCCACAATCTCCCGGCCATGGCACAGGCAGTCACGGACGCCACCGCGGCCGTGATCCTGTGCAGCCCCAACAACCCCACGGGGACGGTCCTGACTGCTGCCGAGCTGGAGGATATTCTGGCCGGCATTCCCGCCCACGTGCTGGTGGTCCTGGACCAGGCCTACGCGGAGTTCATTGACGACGCCGATGCCACCTCCCGGCACGGCTTGGCCCTGCTGGAGCGCCACCCCAACCTGGTCATCCTGCGCACCTTTTCCAAGGCCTACGGTTTGGCAGGTCTGCGGGCCGGGTACATGGTGGCGCACCCTGAATTGGCAGCCCATGTCCGGGCAGCATCGCCGCCCTTTGGCCTGAACGCAGTGGCCGAGTCGGCCGCGGTGGCGGCCTTGGCAGACGGGGACGCGCTGACAGCGAACGTGTCCACCGTGAGTGAGGGCCGCTCGGCCCTTCATGCGGCCCTCACGTCCCGGGGTTTGCAGCCCCCGGCCAGCGGCGGCAACTTCCTGTGGCTGCCCGTTGGCAAGGGTGCCGTGGTGCTTGAGCAGGCATGCTTGGCGGAGAGCGTCAGCGTGCGCAGCTTTGCCGGCGAGGGCGTGCGCGTCACTGTCGGCTCGCGGGAGGCGGAGGCTGCCGTTCTACGGGCCGTTGACAGCTGGCTGGCCTGCGGCCCCCTGTAGGTTTTCAAACTTCAGTCCCACACACGCGAAGGACCGGCACAGTTTTCCTGTGCCGGTCTTTCGCAGTTGTGTGTCAGGCTGTCGCGGCCAACGCGTTCTTGATGGCAGCCATGACGGGGATGGCCGAGGCATGTTCCTTCTCGAGCGAGCCTGTCTTGCCCGGTCCAATGCCGTGGTCCCCCGTTGACGTGCCGCCCATCGACACCGCCGCTCAACGAGCCTGTCTTGATGGCAGCAGCCTTGGCCAGGACAGTGCCGTCGCCCGGCGGGAGAACAAACGCCAGATGGACGTTGCCGTCCCCCACGTGACCCACGATGGGCGCCGGCACTCCCTCATGGCCGGTGTCGGTCTTGGTCAGGGTGATGCACTCGGCCAGCCGGGAGATGGGCACGGCGGCCTCCAGCGTTGACTGCACCACCGCCGTGCAGTTTTCCACGATGGGGAACGAGCAAATGGCCACGCCTGTTGCCTCGGGGATGCCGTACACGCGCAGCGTCACCTCCGTCAGGACGCCCAGGGTTCCCTCGGCACCCACAAACAGGTGGGTGAGGGTCGTACCCGGCCGCAGACTTTCGCGACCGGCCACCAGTTTTGATGATGGAGCCGTCCGCGAGCACCCCTGTCAGGCCCAGAAGGTTTTCCTTCATGGCGCCGTACCGCACGGCAGTGGTTCCACTGGCCCGGTGGAAGCCATGGAGCCAATGCTTGCATCCACGCCGGGGCCCACGGGGAACGTGAGTCCGTGGGCTGCGAGCGCGCCGTTGAGCGAACTTTTCATGACTCCGGCCTGGACCGTGGCGTCGAGATCGTCCGCGCCAATGCGCAGGAGCGCGTCCATTCCGGACAGCTCAAGGCACATCGACTCGGTCGTGCTGTTGGCGCCGCCCTCCAGAGAGGTGCCCGCAGCTGTGGGCACAGCCGGAACCCGGTGGCGTGAACAGATTCGCAATGCTGCGGAGACGTCCCCGGTGCTGGTGCACCGGACCACGGCCAGCGGGGACTCAAGGACTGCTGTGCTGACGTCGGTGGAGGAAGCTGTCATTCGCGGGTGTCCTTCGCGGCTGTGGAGGCTGGCCGGCAGCACCCCGGTTTGACTTTAGCGCCACCTCACCCATTCCGCAGGACGCCTGTGGGGCCAAGCACACAACCATCGGGGGAATCTCAGATCCAAGACACATGGGGAACCGTTGGGGCAGGCCCCGGACTAGCCGCTGGGGCGCAAGCGGCGTGAAATCTCCGCCGCACACCGCTTGACCTCCGGCAGCCACTGCGTGGCCAGGTCCTCCAAATGCACTGTGCGTTCGGCCGTGATGCCCTCGACCGCATTTCTGGCTGCCGCGGCCTGGGTCAACGCCGGCCTGTTGGCCACTGTCAGGGTCACACTCGCCACGGCAAGGCCGCTGCGGTCCAGCACCGGAACCGCGATGCTGGAGAACCCCTCGCTGATCTCATCCTGTTCCCATGAGAATCCCCGCTCACGAATCCGCCCCAACAGTGCATTCAGCGCCGGCACCGAATGCACGCCCGACTCGTACCGGGTGGGGAATGCTTCCGGCCCCGGGTAGAGGGCGGCAAGCTGGTCCGGGGACATGGCGGCCAGCATGGCGCGGCCGCTGGCCGTCAGGTGCGCCGGCAACCTGACCCCGGGATTGGTCACCAGGGCGCTTTGCCGCTTGGCCCGCTCCTCAATGATGTAAATGACTTCACGGCCATGCATGACGGCAAGGTGGGCCGTGCGCTTGGTGCGCTCCACCAACTGGGACATGGGGAAACGGGCAATCCGCTGCAAGGGAACCTGGCGGGAATAGCCGGTGCCCAGCTCGTGTGCTGTCACCCCCAGCGCATACTTGCGTTCCTCGGGCAGGTGAACCACAAAACCATCGTCAATAAGCGCCGCAAGCAGGTGGTAGGTGGTGGAGCGCGGCAGGTCCACGTCGCGGGCAATGGCGGCAGCCCCCACGGGACCGGCCTGTGAGGCCACATAGCGAAGCACTGACAGCACGTTCTTTGCCGCCGGAACCTGGGGTAAATTCTGCGAAACCATGCCTTCATTGTAACCAAGTCATCGTCTGTGATCCCAGATGGCACTTGGGCTCCCCAACCGCCGTCGGGCGGCATTCAATGATGTGATGGAAGCAACACCCCTCCCGGGCAGCCGGGCCGACACCTTTGTGAAGGAATGTACCTTGACGCCCTCTGCAACACTCCCCAAAGCCTCCCTCCAACCCGCAGCCTTAAACGCGCCGGGATCCCTTCAGGGGCTGCGGGTTCTTGATCTGTCCCGCGTGCTGGCGGGGCCTTTCTGCGCCATGATCCTTGCGGATTTGGGCGCCGAGGTCATCAAGGTGGAAAGCCCCGACGGCGACGATTCCCGCCACTTTGGCCCCTGGTACAACGGGGAGTCCGCCTACTACCGGCTGTTCAACCGCAGCAAGTACGGCGTCACCATGGATCTGAAGGCCGACGCCGACCGCGAACAGTTGCTGGCCCTGGTGCGCCGATCCGACGTCGTGATTGAAAACTTCCGACCCGGCGTCATGGCCCGCCTTGGCCTGTCCGCCGAACAATTGCTGGCCGAAAATCCGCGTCTGATCATTGTGAGCATCTCAGGATTCGGCCAGGACGGCCCGCTGCAAAAGGCACCCGCCTACGACTTGATTGCCCAGGCCATGAGCGGGCTGATGTCCATCACGGGGTGGCCCGGCGGGCAGGCCACCCGGGTGGGCATCAGCATTGGGGATGTGATCCCGGGCCTGTACGGGGCCATCGCGGCGCTGGCCGCCATCAACGAGCGCAACAACACCGGCCGCGGCCAACACATCGACGTGGCCATGCTGGACAGCCTGGTCTCCGTGCTGGAATCCGTGGGGATGCGCGCGCTCCACGGTGAGGATCCCGTGGCCTGTGGCAACGACCACGCCATGTCCACCCCGTTCAGCACCTACCAAACCGGGCGCGGGTCCATTGCCATAGCCATTGCCGGGGACAGGCTGTTCCCCCGCCTCACGGATGCGCTGAACCGGCCCGAATGGCTGGCGGATGAGCGGTTTTCGGAGCAAACCCGCAGGAATGAGTTCCCGGTCGAATTCCGTGCGGCCCTGGAGGACGCCCTGAGCCACCTCAGCGACGACGAGGCCATCGACTTGCTGGCCGCCCACCAGGTGCCCGTGTCCAAGGTCTATTCGGTCAACGAGGCTCTGACCAGCGAGCATGCCGAACATCGCGGGACGGTTGCCACCGAGTCCGACGGCTTCAAGACCCTGGCTTCCCCCTTGCGGCTGACGGGCTCGGTTCCGCCGTCACCGGCACCTACCCTGGGCCAGCACAACGGCCTGGTCGCTGGCTGGATGGAAGGGCCCGAACGCACCGGGATCTCCTAGCTGGTTGGCGCGGCGGCAAATAGCACTGCGGCCAGCGGCTAGGCTTGATGCATGCGTTTGTTTGTGCCTTCCCTCCGCCGCCTTGTGCCCCTGGCGGCCGCGTCCCTGTTTGTCCTGACCGCCTGCGCACCGTCCGTGTCCATCACGGCTGCCGACGACGCCAACAACCCGGCGTGCGCACCCATGATGGTGGCACTGCCGGATTCGCTGGCAGACGCCAAGCGCCGAACCACCACAAGCCAGGCCACGGCAGCCTGGGGGGAACCGTCGCTGGTGGTGTTGCGCTGCGGCGTGCCGGTGCCCGGACCCACCACTGACAAGTGTGTGAGCGTCAACGGCGTGGACTGGGTCCTGAGGCAAAAGGAGGAAACGTGGACCATCACCACTTACGGGCGCAACCCCGCCACCGAACTGGTGCTGAAGGAGAACACGATTCCCTCGGACACCGTCTTGACGCAGATTTCCGCCGCCGCAGCCAAGATTCCCGCCACCCGCAGTTGTGTGGGGGCCGGCGACTTGGAAACCCCCGCCAAGGGCTGAGTGTCATGTGGGCCGTCAGGCCTTGACCCCGAGCCTCCACAAGGAAGTGGTCTCCCGGCTGCGTGCATCAAAGAACGGGTCACTGCCGTCCATGGAGCGCGGGTGCTTCGCCGGCGTGTCCAGCTTGTCCAGCACGCTAAGCCGCGCCCCTTCGATCCAGCCCAACAGTTCCGCCCGTGAGCGCAGGCCAAGGTGCTCGGCCAGGTCCGAAATGATCAGCCAGCCTTCCCCGCCGGATTCCAAATGCCCGCCCAGCCCGGTCAGGAACGCCTTGAGCATGCGGCTCTTGGGGTCGTAGACGGCGTTGTCCAGCAAAGTGTTCGCGGTTCCCGGCAGCCATGGCGGGTTGCACACCACCAGCGGGGCGCGGCCCTCCGGAAACATGTTGATCAGGCTTGCTTCAACCGCGTCAGCCAGGCCCAGGCGCTCCATGTTCGCCTGGGCGCAGGCAATGGCCCGGGGTTCGCTGTCCGTGGCAATGACTGTCTTCACTCCGCGCTTGGCCAAAATGGCGGCCAGGACTCCGGTACCCGTGCCAATGTCAAAGGCCAGCTCGGTGGAGGGCAGGGGGGCCTGGGCCACCAGGGCCAGATATTCGCTGCGGATGGGCGCGAACGTCCCGTAGTGCGGGTAGATCAGGTCGTCCAGTTCCTGCACAAACAAACCGTTGCGGCGCCATTCAAAGGCGCCCACGGCACCCAGCACATCCTGCAGCGGCGTCACGGTCAGGGCCTGCACCTCGCCCGCAGCAGCCTGCCAGGCCGCGGAAACATCCGGGGCGCGGCGCAGCGCAACGGCCGGGCCCGGCTCCAAGGGGACCAGCACCAGCCCCAGCATTCGCGCCCTTTGCGTCCGGCCCTGGCGGTAGCGGTAGAAAGCCTGGGCCACGCTTTCGCCGTCGTGTCGGGAAAAGGTGGGCAGGCGCCTGGCCATGGCGGACAGGAGCTGGCGGGCATTGTGATAGTCGCCCTGCCACAACAATGCCGTGCCCTGGGCCGCCAGGCGGTAGGCGTCATCGGCCGTGAGGGAATCGTCCACAGCCTGAACTTTTTTGGGCGCCGCGGCACCGCTGGCCGAGTGCCACAGGGCCGTGTGCTGCTCCTCGCCCTGGGTCCAGGCGATGGTGTTCGACGACGGCAATGGTTCAGTGCTCATGGGTGGGGCTCCTCGATGATTGCCGGGGCCAAGCAGTGCTGGCGAGTGCCCACAGGACAGGACTAACGCCCCAGTTTAGCCCGTGCAGGAGGCCGGTTCTTCTTGAACGGCTGTGAATTCGCTTGCCCTGGAGTCAAGCGGCCCAAGTTCGGTTCCCCGGTGCTAGATTTTCCTACTATGACTGAAGAACCAACTCGCCGTCCCGGCATCAAGCTCATGCTCATTGGCGGCGCCATCATGGCAGCCGGACTGGCCGGCCTCATTGCCCTCCCGCCGGGCTCCTACAACACTGCCGTGCTCATGCTGCTGCTGCTGGCCATTGTGGGCGGCGGGGTTGTGTGCATCACCGGATCCATCAAACGCATCATCCACATCTACAAGACGCACGGCCTGCTGGGCATCAAGGCGCGGGAGTAGCCCCGCCGCAGGCGATGCCCTGCGCACCCCACCAGGGTGGCGTGCGCAGGGCATCGTCTTTTTTGGGCTGGTGCTGCCGGACCCGGCTTGCTGGACCCGTGTTGCTGGGCGCGGCTTGCCAGGCGCGGGCACTCTTGCGCAAGCTCAGCACCAACCCGCCGAGCACGAGCATGAGCCCGCCGCCGAGGCTCCAGGCCAGGCTGTCGCCGGCTCCCGTGGAAGCCAGCTCCCCGGAGGTCTGGGCATCCTGGGTGGCCGCGGCCTGCTGACTGGACCCCGCGATAGCCGTTGTTGCTGTGGCCGACGGCGTGGCTGATGCGCTCGGCTTTCCCGTTTCGCTGGGCACTGCCACAGCAGCAAACTTCACTTCCTGCCCTGCAGCTGCGTTGCCGGCCACGTCGGCGGCACGGAACAACACGGTTGCGCCTTGTTCCCGGCATTCAACGCTGCCGTGTATGCCTGCCAGGTTGCGCCTGCATCGGTGCTGTTCTCAAGCGCTGCGATACCGAGGCCGGCATCAGTAGCGCCAGCCACTGCCGTACGGTTCACTGCCTTGGAGGTCATGGTCGGAGCCACGGTGTTCACCTTGATGGTGCCGAGGGTTTTGGTCCCTTCGGCGATGCCGCCACCGTTCACCGACCGGTAGTTCACCGTGGTCTCCCCGTCCGCAAGGGTGACGGGACCGTCGTAGGTGACCCATCCGCCGTCGTTCATCCGGTACTCAGTGCGGATACCGGACCCGGCGGCCAAGGCCGCGGCACCTCCGTTGACGGTGAGCGCCAGGGTCGGCGCTGCGGTGTACCAGCCGGACGCTTCAGGCGCGGCGATGTCGGCGGTGGTGACGGGGACGGTCCAGGCACCCCCGCTCAGGCTGGCCTGATCAACCGTCCAGAACGCACTGTTGGTGCCGTTGTACTTGAAGCGCAGCTGTGCGTCCTTGGCGCCGGCGGGGACCTCCACGGGCAGTGCCTCAAGCCGGTTCATGTCCACCTTGCAGGGTTTGACCAGCGGGGGCGTGCCGCCGTTGAAGCTGATGAAGACCCCGCCGGGCTGGGGTCCGTCGATGAGATGGTTGCTGGCGAAGTTCACCGAGGCAGTGGGTTGCCCGTTGAGCTGGAATGCCGGGCTGACCAGGGTGGAGTCGAACTTTCCGGCGGCGTGGGCCTTGTCATCCCATTCGTCGGAGTCGGCGACGGCGAAGACATTGCGGTTGCGCACGCTGGTTTCGCGGCCCTGGTTGCGCTCAATGTTGGTCCAGAACTCGTCGGTGGCGAAGGGCCAGCCGCTCCATTGGGCTATGCCGCCGGCGGGCATGGCTGAGTTGTCAATGCTCCAGCCTTCAGGGGCATCATGGGTCCAGCCGAGCATGTCCGCGACCACAGCGGTTTCATCGGCGCGGGGCTTGAGCTTGCTGCGGACGCTGTCGAAGGCATCCGGGACGATCTCATCGATGGGCATGCCGTCAAGGTTCCAGGCCGGTTCAATCGAAACGCCCTGGTGTTTGAGGACTGTGAGGGCGATGTCTGTGACTTTGACGTCGTGGCGGGTGGAGTTGGGCGGGGATGCCGGCGCCCTGGGAGATGACGAAGGACTGGCGTTCCGGCTGGGTACTGCCGCCATGGCCGCCGGTGGGCGTGTGGCCGTGGTCGGCGGTGATGACAATCAGCCAATCCTCTGCGGCGTAGCTGGAGCTGGCCTTGACGGCGGCGAGGATTTCTCCCACCTTGGCGTCGGTGACCTTCAGCTGCGCCTTGAACGCTGCGCTGGCGCTGCCGGAGCTGTGACCGGCATGGTCAATGTCATCCAGGTGGACAAAGGTGCTGTCCGGGTTGCCGTTCTTGAGGTAGTCGACTGCCTTGGCCGTGGTGTTGGTGTCCGATCCCGGCGCGATGGCCAGATCAGTGCCGGACGCGAAGATGATGCTGGGGATGGGTTCCCCGGTGCCGGCAACCAAGGTGGAGGTGGCGGCATCGTTTTGCTCCAGGCGGTCCTGGAAGTTGGTGAACTGTTCCAGGTTGATGACACCGAAGGCATTGCCCAGCACGCTGTGCTTGTCCGGCCAGACGCCCATGGCGATGGTTCTCCACCCTGGTCCGGAGACTGTGGGGGCCATGGGGTTGGTGTACAGGTTGCTGGCAGCTGTCATGCCCGCCGTGCGGACGGACTCGATGGCGGGGAGCTGTGTCTTGTCCATGACATTGCTGGAGGCCCCTGTCCAGGCCAATCACGAGCGACTTTTGGGCCTTGGTGCCCGAGGGCAGGCCTTCGTAGGGGACGCCGGCGTCTGCTGCCGTTGCCGCGGGCGTGAGCGTCATGGCCGAAACCGCCAAGGCGGCAGTCAAAACAAGTGGCCGGACAACGCGATGTGATGAGCGCATGATCTCTTTTTGTCCCTGGTGCCGTTGTTGGCACCCTTTGAACGGTAATGAGCCAGGTGAAAATTTCCGTTTCATGACCATGAGCGCAGCGTGAACATTGCTTGTCCATACAAGCCGGATCCGTTCACCGCGTCGGGTGGCATGGGCCGCGTCGGACATGAACGACGGCGCCCGGTGCCCGGCAAGCCCAACCACAGGGTGCCGCAGTCAACACGTCAGTCGGCGCACCTCACACACGCTCTCGCAGCAATGGTCAGTTTTTTTGGAACGCTCTCGCACCGGATGCGGGAGCGTTCCAAAAAAACTGACATTGCTGCGATAGGGTCCCGTGGTTAGCGCAGGCCAACCTTGCGGTTGAGCGCCAGCTGCAGCAGCTCGTCTATCAGCTCGGGGTAGGCCAGGCCCGAGGCCGCCCACATTTGCGGGTACATGGAGCTCGGGGTGAAGCCGGGCATCGTGTTGATCTCGTTGATGATCAGCTCCCCCGCCGCGGTGTAGAAGAAGTCCACGCGGGAGAGGCCTTCGGCACCCACGGCGTCAAACGCCAGCGCTGCCTGCTCCTGGATGCGCGCCACATCGGCGTCCGGCATGTCAGCCGGGCAGCTGAGGCTGACGGCGTCGCCCTGGACGTACTTGGCTTCAAAATCGTAGAACGCATGGTGTTCGCCGTCGACCATGGCGATCTCACCCGGCTGGGAGACGCGCGGTACATCGCTGCCCCGGCCTTCCAGGACGGCACATTCAATTTCACGGCCCACGATGCCGGCCTCAATGACCAACTTGAGGTCGTGCTCGCGGGCCTCGGCAATGGCGGCATCCAGCTGATCCAGCGAATCAACCTTGGAGATCCCCATCGAGGAACCGGCGCGCGCGGGCTTCACAAACACGGGGAAGCCCAGGGCCTCCACCCGGGCGCGTACCTTGGCCGGGTCCACGGTCCATTCGCGGTCGGTGACGGCGAGGTAGGGGCCCACGGCCAGCCCGGCAGCGTCAAAGACCACCTTCATGAAGTGCTTGTCCATGCCGATGGCCGAGGCCAGCACGCCGGCACCCACGTAGCGGGTGTCGCTGAGTTCAAGCAGCCCCTGGACGGTGCCGTCTTCCCCCCACGGCCCGTGCAGCAGCGGGAAAACAACGTCCACGGCACCCAGAACCTCGGGAACCTTGGCGGCCTCGGTCACCACCAGCTGGTGGGTGTCGCCAAACTGGGTCAATGAAACAGTCTTGTCCCCCGCCGCCACCTCGGGCAGGGAAGCGTTCTTCAGCGACCACGCCGAGAGGTCGTCTCCGGCCAAAACCCACTGACCGTTTTTCGCAATGCCGATGGGAACGACGTCGTACTTCCCGCGGTCAATGGCACCCAGCACGCCGGCGGCAGTCACACAGCTGACGGCATGCTCGCTGGAGCGTCCACCAAAGAGGATGGCAACGCGGATGGGCGCAGTTGTAGCGGGGGAATCAGTAGTCACGCGTTAGTCGCCTTCGGATTTCAATTGGCGGGCCAGCAGCAGCGGGCCCAGTTCATCGACAGTCAGTTTACCTTCGAGCACGCCCACAACGGCGTTGGTGATGGGCATATCGACGCCCATCTTTGCAGCCAGATCGGACACGGCCCGGCCGGACTTGATGCCTTCGGCCGTTTGGGTCATGCGGTTGTTGACCTCATCAAGGGTGAGGCCCTCCCCCAGCATGCGCCCGGCGGTGTGGTTGCGGCTCAGCGAGGACGAACACGTGGCAACAAGGTCGCCCAGGCCGGCCAGTCCGGACATGGTCTCGGCCTTGCCGCCCAGCGCCAGCGCAAGACGGGTGGTCTCGGCCAGGCCGCGGGTGATGACGGAGGCCTTGGTGTTGTCGCCAACTTTCTTGCCCTCGCAAATGCCCACGCACAGGGCGATGACGTTCTTGACGATCCCGCCAATCTCCACGCCCACCACGTCATCGACCGTGTAGGGGCGGAAATACGCGGGCTTGCACACCGTCGCCACCCACTTGGCCGTGTTCTCATCCGCGCACGCCACGACCGAGGCGGTGGGTTCCTGCCGCGCAATTTCCATGGCCAGGTTGGGTCCGGAGACCACAACAATCCGCTCGGGGCTGAGCCCCAGTTCCGCCGCAATGACCTGGGACATGCGCTGGTCGGTGCCCAGTTCCAGCCCCTTCATCAAACTGACGACGACGGCGTCCTTGGCCAGGTGCCCGGCCCACCCGCGCAACTGCTCACGCAAGGTCTGCGCCGGGACAGCCAAGACAACGAGCTGGGCATCCTTGAGCACTTCTTCCGCGTCGATCGAGGCGCTGATGTTGGCAGGCAGCTCGGTGGTGGAAAGGTAGCGCGGATTCCTGTGGTGGTCGTTGATCTGATCCACCACCTCCTGGCGGCGGCCCCACAACACAATTTTGCGGTCAGTGCCCGCGGCTGCGTCGCCGAGAATTTTCGCAAAGGTGGTCCCCCAGCTGCCGGCTCCCAAAACTGCTGTCTTGGCCGGCGCAATCCCATCCACGTAGCTCACGGGAGGTCCCCTTTTTCTGTTGTTCCGGCGTCGTTGAGGTTCTTCGTCTGCGGCTTCCTGGCGGAGGATCCGCGCTCTTCAAAACGGCCGTGGCTTGTTTGCTGGTGCGCTGACGGATCCCAGCGCTGGGCCGGGGCCTTCTCGCCGCGCAGCGTCTCCAGCAGGGCTGTAATGTCATTCATGATGACATCCGTCATGGCTTCCAGGGTTGCCTTGTCAGCGTTCCTGCCGGCAAACGCACTCAGGTCCACGGGGCGGCCCACCACCACCTTGACCTTTTTGCGCGGGAAAATCTTCACGCCCTTGCCGTAGCGGGGGAACACTTCCTGCGCCCCCCAGTGCACCACGGGAACCACCTTGGCGCCGGTGGCCAGGGCCAGGCGGGCTGCCCCCGTGCGGCCCTTCATCGGCCAGAGGTCGGGGTCCCTGGTGAGGGTGCCCTCTGGGTAGATGACAACTGCGCTGCCGGCGTCGAGCACTTCCTGGGCGACGACGAGGGACTTTCCGGCCCCGGCGCCGCTGCGCTCCACCGGAATCTGGTGCGCGCCGCGCAGGGCAGCACCCAAAACGGGTGTCTTGAACAGGCCGTCCTTGGCCAAAAAGTGCGGCATGACGTTCTGGTTGTACAGCATGTGGCCCACAACAATGGGGTCAACTTCTGTGCAGTGGTTGGGCACCACTATGAAGCCTTCATCCAGCGGCAGGCGGTCCAGCCCGTACCATTCCTTGCCCATGAGCAGGTTGACGCCGCTCCGGGCCATGCCGGCAAGCAGCGCGAAGAACATCCGGGTGCCCATCTTCATGCCCCGGGGCTTGAAGGGGCGCTTGTTGGCCGGCTTGCCCTTGCCGGGAAGGTCAGTGGTCACTGGTGCTACCTCGAAATCCGCTGGGAATCGTGGACATCAAAGTCGGCGCCCAAGCCGTCCAGCTTGGAGGTGAAGTGTTCATAGCCGCGGCTGATGACGTCAATGCCTGTCACCGTGGACGTTCCTTCGGCGGCCAAGGCTGCGATCATGTGGCTGAAGCCGCCGCGCAGATCGGGGACGTGGATGTTCGCCCCCTTCAAAGGTGTGGGGCCGGAGATCACTGCGGAATGAATGAAGTTGCGCTGCCCAAAGCGGCACGGGATGCTGCCAAGGCACTCGCGGTGCAGCTGGATGTTCGCGCCCATGCGGGTGAGCGCCTCGGTGAAACCAAAGCGGTTCTCATACACAGTCTCGTGCACAATGGAGACGCCCTCGGCCTGGGTCAGGGCAACCACCAGTGGCTGCTGCCAATCCGTCATGAAGCCGGGGTGGACGTCCGTTTCCAGGATCAACGGCTTCAAGCTGCCGCCCTTGTGGAAGAAGCGGATGCCGTCGTCGTGGATGTCCATGCCGCCACCAATCTTGCGATAGGTGTTCACGAACGTCATCATGTCCCGCTGGCTGGCGCCTTCCACGTAAATGTCGCCGCCGGTGACCAGGGCCGCCGACGCCCAGGACGCTGATTCGTTCCGGTCAGGCAGGGCTGTGTGGTCGTAGCCCGTCAGCTCGGGAACGCCTTCAATGCGGATGGTCCTGTCGGTTTGCACCGAAATGATGGCGCCCATTTTTTGCAGGATCGCTATCAGGTCAATGATTTCCGGCTCCGTGGCTGCGCCGCTGAGCTCGGTGATTCCCTCGGCACGCGTGGCGGACAGCAGGACCTGCTCGGTGGCGCCGACGCTGGGGTACGGCAGGCTGATCTTGGTGCCCTTGAGGCCAAGGGGCGCGGTGATGGAGATTCCGCCGCCGGTCTTTTCCACCACGGCGCCGAACTTGCGCAGCACTTCCAAATGGTAGTCAATGGGGCGGTCACCGATCTTGCAGCCGCCCAGATCCGGGATGAAGGCATGGCCAATGGAGTGAATCAGCGGCCCGCACAGCAAGATGGGGATGCGTGAGTCACCGGCATGGGTGTTGATCTCGGCGCTGTTGGCCTTTTTGGCGTTGGCGGGGTCCATGGTGAGATCACCCGTGACAGGGTCCTTGACCACTGTGATGCCGTGCAACTGCAGCAGGGACGTGACTACTTCAACGTCCTTGATCTCCGGGACGTTGCGCAACGTCGAAGGAGTACTGCCCAAAAGTGCTGCAACCATGGCCTTGGGAACCAAGTTCTTGGCGCCGCGCACCTGGACGCGTCCCTTGAGCGGAACACCACCACGTACCGTCAGAATTCTGCTCATCGTCACCTAATCCTTTGTTCCAACTACATGCCCCGTACCTGCTTGGGCCTGCGTCAAGCATAGTTTCTCCCGCTCAAGATGCTGAAATGCAGTAGCGCCGCTGTGACAATCGCCTCTGCCGGGTGCACGGCTGCCGCCCGAAACGTCGCTCCTGCCGGAGCCGCACGGGCCGGGCATTGCGGGGGCCGAAGTGGTCATTCGCCCCCGCCCCGGACCCCTCCGGAGAGGCGCGGGGGCCGAAGTGGTCATTCGCCCCCGGTGAACCGGCATCGAATGTCCACAACGGCCCCCGCGGTGCGTATTCGGCACAAATCCACGCTCCGTCCAACCCCGCGATTCCCCCACAACCATCCCTCAGCCCGGGGTTGTCCACAATCAGGCCATCGCAGCCACCTGAGTGCTTTGCACGTCGGAGCATGGGAGCATGACACAGTTCCAGGTACCCCCATTCATCACGCCGGGCAGCAAATTTATCGATGAACATGCGGCCCGCAGGCTGTCACGACTCGCCGCTTCCGGGGATCTCGTTCGCGTACGCCGGGGACTGTATCTGCCGGCCGGCTTTTGGGAGGGCCTAAAACCGTGGGAAAAATACCGCATCCGAATACAGGCCGTCCACGAACTTGCTGCATGCCGGCCCGTCTTTGCCCGGGAGTCTGCGGCCCAGATCATGGGCCTTCCCCTGATCCGGATCCCGATCCCGGGGGAGGTGCAAACGGTGATCGCCGTGGGCAAAAGCGGCGGCCAAAGCAGCCACGGAGTCGGCCGGGTCAACGCCGTCTTGGGCGACCCGCCGCCGTGGGAGATGTTTGGATTGCTGGTCACCCCTCCGGTGCAGACCGTGAGGGACCTGGCCGTCAGGCTGCCCCTGGCCCAGTCCCTGCCAGCCCTGGACAAGCTCCTGCAGCGCAAGATCCTGCCGGGCTCTCCGCCCAACGTACCGCTGGTATTCACGGCAGACGATGTCCGGGGTTCAGCCCTGCTCCTGCCCAACGGCACACAGCGCGGCCGTGTCGAAAGGGCGCTGGAGGTGGGCAACGGGCTCTCGCAGTCCGCGGGCGAATCCCTCAGCAGGGCCATCATGATCCAAAACGGTTTTCCAACGCCCGCTTTGCAAGTTCCGTTGCGGGACAGTCGCGGGCTGATCGGCCTCCCGGACTTTGACTGGGAAGAGTACAAGACGCTGGGCGAATTCGACGGGTACGAAAAATATTCCGCGCAAAAGTACCTGAACGGCAAGACTCCCTCCCAAGTGGTGGTCGAAGAGAAGAATCGTGAAAACCGGCTGCGTGCCCAGGGCTACAACGTGGTCCGGTGGGTCTGGGACGACCTCAGGGACCCGCGACGGCTGGTCACCTTGCTGCACGAGGCCGGTTTGCGCTCAAAGTAGCTCGTCATCGGGGGCCGAAGTGGTCAATCGCCCCCGCTCCGGACCCCTCCGGGAGGTGCGGGGCACTCCGCACACGCAAAAGCCGGCCCGCTCCCGAAGGGAACGGACCGGCAGCCCGTCGGCTGAGCGTTAGAACTTCGCCGGCAGCGTGGTGGGCTTGATCGACGGGCGGGTGGCCTCGAACGCGGTGATGGCCGGTTCGTCGCGCAGCGTCAGGCCAATGTCATCCAGGCCCTCCAGCAGGCGCCAGCGGGTGTAGTCGTCAATCTGGAACGGCGCAACAACTGTGCCGGCCGTGACCATCTTGGCCACCAGGTCAACAGTGATCTCGGTGCCCGGAGCATTTTCGAGCACCTTCCAGATCAGCTCGATGTCGTCCTGGGCCACCTCGGCGGCCACCAGGCCCTGCTTGCCGGAGTTGCCGCGGAAAATATCGGCAAAGCGGGAGGACAAAACAGCTTTGAAGCCGTAGTCCTTCAGCGCCCAGACAGCGTGCTCACGCGAGGAGCCAGTACCAAAGTCGGCGCCGGCCACCAGCACCGAACCGGCCACATAGGGCTCCTGGTTCAGGATGAATTCCGGGTCCTTGCGCCAGCTTGAGAACAGCGCATCTTCAAAGCCTGTGCGGGTGATCCGCTTAAGGTAGACGGCGGGGATGATCTGGTCCGTGTCAACGTTGCTTTGACGCAGCGGGACACCAATGCCTGTGTGGGTAGAGAACTTTTCCATGGTTTTAGCTCCTTACGCTACGGTGTTGGCGGGGACCGCGGACAAGTCCGACGGCGAACTGAGGGTTCCGCGGATGGCCGTGGCCGCTGCCACAACGGGAGAAACCAGGTGTGTGCGGCCTCCCTTGCCCTGGCGACCCTCAAAGTTGCGGTTGGACGTTGACGCGCAACGCTCCCCTGGTTCCAGCTGGTCCGGGTTCATGCCCAGGCACATGGAGCATCCGGCAAAACGCCATTCTGCACCAAAGTCCTTGAAGACCTGGTCCAGTCCTTCGGCCTCGGCTTCCAGCCGAACGCGGGCCGAACCCGGCACCACCAGCATGCGAATGTTGGGGTCCTTTTCACGGCCGCGGATGATGTCGGCAGCGGCGCGCAGGTCCTCGATGCGGGAGTTGGTGCAGGAACCCAGGAACACTGTGTCAACACGAATGTCCTTCATGGGCGTACCGGCAGCCAAGTCCATGTACGCCAGGGCACGCTCGGCGGCCGCCTTGGCGTTCTCGTCAGCAAAGTCCTCGGGGAACGGGACTGCGTCGCTCAAGGACACGCCCTGGCCCGGGTTGGTGCCCCAGGTGACGAACGGGTCCAGCGTGTTGGCGTCCAGGAAGACCTCTGCGTCGAATTCGGCGTCGTCCTCGGTGGTCAGGGACTTCCAGTACTCGACCGCTGCGTCCCAATCAGCACCAACAGGAGCATGGGCACGGCCCTTGAGATACTCGAAGGTGATCTCATCCGGGGCGATCATGCCGGCGCGGGCACCGGCTTCGATGGACATGTTGCACACAGTCATGCGGGCGTCCATGGACAGGGACCGGATGGCCGAGCCGCGGTATTCCAGCACGTAGCCCTGGCCGCCACCGGTGCCGATCTTGGCGATGATGGCCAGGATGATGTCCTTGGAGGTCACGCCGGGGCGCAGGGTGCCTTCAACGTTGATGGCCATGGTCTTGAACGGCTTCAACGGCAGCGTCTGGGTTGCCATGACGTGCTCAACCTCGGAGGTGCCAATGCCGAACGCCAGGGCACCAACGGCACCGTGGGTTGAGGTGTGCGAGTCGCCGCAGACAACAGTCATGCCCGGCTGGGTCAGGCCCAGCTGCGGGCCCACCACGTGAACGATGCCCTGTTCGGCGTCGCCCAGGGAGTGCAGGCGGACACCGAACTCCGCGCAGTTGTTGCGCAGCGTCTGGATCTGGGTGCGGCTGGTCAGATCGGCGATGGGTTTGTCGATGGCCAACGTGGGCGTGTTGTGATCCTCCGTGGCAATCGTCAAATCCGGACGGCGCAACGGGCGGCCGGCCAGGCGCAGGCCTTCGAAGGCCTGTGGTGAGGTGACCTCGTGGATCAGGTGAAGGTCGATGTAGAGAAGGTCGGGCTGGGCAGCATCGCCGTCGCCTTCGCCCTGCTTTACAACGTGGTCGCGCCATACCTTTTCGGCCAGCGTCTTCGCGGTCTTCCGCGGAGTCGATGTCGAAACCGTCGGCACCTGTGCTGAGTCGCGTGCGTCGGGTGTGGTTGCCTCGGTCACGGCCAGCTCCCTTCATCAGTTGAGCGTGGAATCCGGGCGTAGAATTTACGCCGGAACCCGTGCTCGGTGGTTTGTATATCTAATACTGAACCAGTCCGGTCGAGTGCTAGGCCAGCCCGTCGATTTGCATCTCACATAATGAGACGTCAATATCATTACATGGACAATTCTAGTGGCGTTGGCGTCATCGATAAAGCGGCTCTTGTGCTTGATGCATTGGAAGCCGGCCCTACCACCCTGGCTCAGCTTGTTGCAGCCACCGGTTTGGCCCGGCCCACCGTGCATAGGTTGGCACTAGCCTTGGTACATCACAGGCTCGTGAGCCGGGACATGCAGGGACGGTTTGTGCTCGGCAGCAGGCTCGTTGAACTGGCTTCGGCTGCCGGCGAGGACAGGCTCATTGCCGCCGCGGGGCCCGTTTTGCTGCAATTGCGTGACTCAACCGGTGAGAGCGCCCAGATTTTCCGTCGCCAGGGCGATTCGCGCGTTTGTGTTGCCTCGGCAGAGCGCCCCATCGGCCTGCGCGACACCATTCCCGTGGGCACCCAGCTCACCATGAAGGCCGGTTCCGCGGCGCAGGTGTTGCTGGCGTGGGAAGACCACGAGCGTTTGCTCGAGGGCCTGCACAATGCCCGCTTCACCCCCACCGTTTTGGCTGGTGTTCGACGGCGCGGGTGGGGTCAGAGCCTGGGCGAGCGTGAGCCCGGGGTTGCCTCGGTGTCGGCACCCGTGCGCGGTCCCTCGGGTCGCGTGATTGCGGCCGTCTCCATCTCCGGGCCCATCGAACGCCTGACGCGCCAGCCCGGCCGTTTGCATGCGGAAATTGTCTGCAACGCCTCCCGCATCCTGACTGAAGCCCTGCGCAAGAGCGCTTCCTGACCCGCCATCCCGCCCATGACGCGGCGGCTGCTGACTTTTCAGCAGCCGCCGCGTTGCTGTTGGTGAGGTGCGCCGCGCCCGCTTCTTGTTGCCGGCGCTTGGTCAAACTGCCCTCAGATGGCAACTGGTGACGCGCAATGTTTTGCCCGCCCATGGCCAGTCCGGCGGAGGGTCCACTGGTGTACTTCACGTATCCAAAGCCAAAATCGGTGAATCCGGGGTTGCGCATGTTTGCATTGTGCCCAGGCGAGGTGACCCACCAGCCGAACATTGTTGTGGTGCTGGTGTTGAGTGCCACGTTCTCGCGGCACCGCTCCACACCACAGGGTAGTTCGCGTAAAAGTTCCAGTTGTGCCACGTTCCGTTCCAGCTGGGTGCAGCAAAGTCAAGCAAGAGATGGCCAACCCATTTCCGCGACAACGTGGCCACCCCGGGGTTCCACGTGAGGGGCCGGAACTTGTTCTTGACGCGGTCATCGTTGATCAGCTTGAACGACTCAGCGATCAACGGATCGTTCAACGAAGGACCCCTGCTGGCGGCGAACTGACCACAGCGCCGGTTTTGCTGGTTCTGGACACCGTGGCGCAGCCGGCCTTGGCTCCTGTTGCCCTTGACGGAGATTGCCTTGCCCAGGTCCGCCGGTGGAAGCAATGCTCCAGCCGCCACGGCCGGCGTCAACCCCAAAAACCCGAACACCAGTGCCGCAAAAGCAGGCACAACAAGCAGACGTTTCGGCACAAATGTGCGCGCAGAGTCTCCCCCGGAAAGCTGAATGTGATTCTTCATCCCCTAGCCGGCCGCGGCGCTTTCCCTTGGCAATTTACCTCCAAGCCATGCGCGGTGTCGCGCTCGGCGGCAGGGGAATTCCGGGGGCGCGGACAAACTGCGCATCTCTGCAAGCTGTGCCGCACCCGGAGCCGGGAGCGGGCACCTTCTTTTCTTCAAGAAACAAACCGGCGGCCGGCTGTCATGGGCTGACGGCAGCAAAGCGGCCCGGAGTAGTGTTCTAGCATGAGCAATTACGCTGTGTTCCTGCGCGGGATCAATGTTGGCGGCATCAACGTCAAAATGGCGGAGCTGCGCACAGCATTGGCCACACTTCCCCTGTCCCGCGTCAAAACACTCCTGGCCTCCGGCAATGTGGTGTGCTCCACGGACATGGCGGCAGGGAAACTAAAAACAACTGTTGAAAAGCTCCTGCGCGATTCCTTTGGCTACGATGCCTGGGTGGTGGTTTTGGACCAGGAACAACTTCAGGAAATCGTCGACGTCTGCCCCTACCCGGCCGACGACAACTCCCACCACAGCTATGTGACACTCTCCAGCGACCCGGCGGTCCTTGACGAACTCGCCGCCCACGGCAGTGAACTGCCCGACGTCGAACTTGCCAGGCTGTGCCCCGAGGCGCTGGCGTGGCTGGCCGAAACCGGCAGCACCCTGGCCAGCCCCTTTAGCAAGCTCACGGCCAAGCCCCGCTATAAAAGTACGACGACGACCCGCAACTTGCGCACGCTGCTCAAGTGCCGCGACGCGATGGTTTAGCAACGAAGCTACCGGGCGTCAGCCAGGGCTTGCTGAAAGTTTCGGTAGCGCTCAATCTCGGTCTCCGTAGGTTCCTCCACCAGCACGTGGGAAACGGCGGCCACACGCTCGCGCAACCGCCGCCGGGCCAGCGCGGCACGCCCCCTGCCCCCGGCCAGGGCCAGGAACTTGCTGGTGACGGCCAGAAAAATGCCCAGCACAACACCCGCCAGAACCATCAAGGTGGGCACGGGCCAGCCCTCAACTTTGGGGGTTTGGGGCACGGGCATTTGAAAATATCCCAGCGCGGCCAAAGCGCCCAGCCACAACAGTCCGCCCACCGCCACCAACAGCGCCAGCCACTGAATCACGGAAAACACCGGCCACCACCAGGCCCTGGTGTTCGCCAACAAATTGGTGCCGGCCACGGCCTGGTCCAGGGCGTCGGGCAGTTCACCCCGCCGGCTGCGGGCGGCTGCACGAATCGACGCCCGCCACGGGCCCGGGGCGCCGGTGCCGGCGGCGTCGGCGAAGTCGCGCACGGCTGAATCGATCCGGGCAAGCTCGGCGGCACCGGCGGGCGGCAGGGACGTCCTGTTCAGTTCTGGGGCGTCCCCGCGCCGCAGGCTCATGCGGCGCAGCGGGTCCTTGCGGAAGCGGTTCAGCCACCGCGTCACGGGCCAGCCGGTACGCTTGCTCGCCTCCAGCTTGTACGAGGTGCGCACGGCGTCGGCGATGATTTCCACGTGCACAGCCCCGGCCAGGCCGGCGGCCAGCTGCTTTCTGTCCTGTTGGTGCACCCCGGCCGCATCACCGCCACCGGCTGCCTGGGCCAGCTGGTCTGCGGCAACCGCCACATCCGCGGCCAGCCGGGCGCCCTGGGCGGCCCTGGCCTTGACCACGGCTGCAATGCGTTGGCGAAGTTCGGGCACGCCGGTGGCAGTCACGGCGGACACCGCCAGCACCTTCACGCTGCCCACGCCGTCGCGGTCCAGAATGGCGCCAAGTGATTCCAGCACCTGCTTGAGCTCATGCGGGGCCAATCGGTCCACCTGGTTCAACACCACAAGCGTCACGGCTGCGTGGCTTGCGAAAGGCCTGATGAACTCATTGTGAATGGCGGCATCGGCGTATTTTTGCGGATCAACCACCCACACCAAAACATCCACCTGGCCTGCCAGGCGTTCCGCAATCTCGCGGTTGCCCAACTGGACCGAATCGAAATCCGGCAGATCCAGCAGCACCAGCCCGCCGGCGTCGTCCACCAGGGACGGCACAGGGGAACCCTCGCGGCGGTCGGCAACCTCAAGCCAGTCCAGCAGCGGTGCGCTGCCCGCCATCCCCCACACCATGGCCAGCGGTTCGCTGGTGGTGGGCCGGCGCACGGCCACCCGCGCTGCATCGGTGCCCGCCACGGCATTGAACAGCGAGGACTTCCCGCTGCCGGTGGCACCAAAGAAGCCCACCACCGTGTGGTCGGCGCTCAAGGAACGGCGGGAGCTGGCCCGCTCCAACACCCCAAAAACCCTCTCCAGCGCAGCCTCATCCAAACGGCCCCCACCCAGTTCCCGGGCCTCGTTGAGCGCGGCGAGCTGGCGGGCCAGCGTGGACTCCGCTCTTGCCTTGCGGTGCCGGCTCATGCGCGCTCCCCCGTGCCGCCCAGAACAGCCAACTGCCTGCCCAGCGCAGTCAGGCGAACCACCTGCGCCTCCGTGGCACCGTGCACAGGGCCCAGGCGGTCCAGGAAACGCCCCTGCTGACGCTCCAGCAGACTGGCGCAGCGGACGTCCAGGGCGCGCTTGGCTTCCTTGGCCAGGCGCCGCACGGCATCCTCACCAAAAATGGCTTCCAGTACCTTTTGCCCGACGACGGCGGTGCCTCCGGCAATGCCCATCTCGGCCCCCGTCAGTCCCCCCGTGAACGAAAAAACTACCACCATCAAGACCACTCCCAAACCATTGACACCAAAGGACAGCCATCTGGCCTGCGACCGTTTTGCCGCGCCTTCGGACCTGATCAGGGTAAGAACTTCGCCCTGCCACGCCCGGATTTCAGCTGCCGCTTCGGCTGGGAAGTCGGCGCTAAGGGAGGAGAGGTCATCCATGCCCAGGAGCTGCCGGCCGGCCGGATCGGCCCGCCAGCGCTGGTCGGCGTATTCGGCGGCCCGGGCGGCCTGGTCAACAATGACTGCCTGCAGGCCTGTCTCAATGGCAGTTTCCACCTTGACGGCGGGCGGGGGCTGGCCCTTGAAGAAGGCGCCGATCCTATCCCGCATCCGGCCAATGCCGTTTTCCAGGGCCCGGAAGAATTCCCCCGTGCCCACAAAATCCTGCCACCTGGCCAGCACCTCCCCGCGCAGCAGGGTCCCGTCGCTGGTGGCCCGCCCGATGCGTGCGGCAGCGTCGTCAAAGGCTGCCCGAACGTCGTGGGCCAGCTGCTGTGATGCCGTCTGCTGGTCCAGGACTGCTCCGGAGAGAACGTCCAGGCGCCCCGAGAGTGAGCGGACGGTGCCGTTGAGGGTTCGGCGCACTATCTCCGCCCGCCCGGCGGTGTCCTCGCTGATGCCGGCCAGCCAGAGGTTGACGGGCGCAACGGCGGATGCGGGCAGCATGCCCAGGTCATCAAGTTCCATTTCCGGGACCACAAAAAGCTGCGCACCGGCCAGGCCAACGCGTTCCAGCATGCCTTGCAGGTCCGCCGCGACCTCCTGTTCGGCGCCGTCGGGCACCCGGTCCAAAATGATGGCGACTGTGATGTCCCGGGAGGCGGCGTCGAGGAGGAGCTTCCACGGCACGGCGTCGGCGTACCTGTTGGCTGTTGTGACAAAGAGCCACAAATCCGCAGCCGCCAGCAACTGCCCGGCCAAGTGCCTGTTGTCATCTGAGATCGAGTCCACGTCCGGGGCGTCCAACAGCGCCACACCCGGCGGCACGCCCGGATCGGCCACCAGAACCAGTGAGGCCATGGCCGTCGCATCCGGTGCCACGCCGGCACGCGATGCAGGCGTGTTGTCCTTCACGATTTCCCCGCGGACCCTGTGCAAGGTGGGCAGCACCCGCGCCGAGGTGAACCAGGGGGCGTCGTGCGGGTTGTGGAGCAGAATGGGCTGGCGCGTGGTGGGCCTGATGGCCCCGGAGCGGGTGACGGGATGGCCAACCAGGGCGTTGACAAGTGTTGACTTGCCGGCCCCGGTGGAACCTCCCACCACTGCCAGCAGCGGGGCGTCCAAACTCTTCCAGCGCGGCAAAATGTAGTCATCGAGCTGGCCAAGCGCGGCTGCCGCCGCCGACCGGGCACTGTCCACCCCGGGCAGCTCCAGCGGAAGGTTCAGTGCGGCCAGTTCGGCCCGCACGCTCTCCAACAAGGACACGGCAGAGATCTGCCTCAGGGAGGCTGCGTTGCCGTCTTGTGGCGGATTGGACCATGGCGGCACGGCATCGGTGGGGTTCACAGCTTCATCATGCCAGCACAATGCAAAGCGGACAGCCATTGCGGGACGCGAATCGGCAAAAGACAGCAATGAAGCCCCGCCGCGAATCCGGCGGGGCTTCATTGCGGTGCATCAAGCGGGGTTTTTCAGCTACTTGCCGAAGGCGTCCTTCGCGGCGTCCTTGACATGCTCGCCGGCTTGTTTGGCTTTGGCTGCGGCCTGCTCGCCGGCACCCTCGGCCTGAAGCTTCTCATTGTTCGTTGCCTCGCCCAGGGCTTCCTTCGTCTTGCCGGCCACTTCCTGGGCTTTGTTGCTGATCTTATCTCCGAGACCCATGAGGTCCTCCTTCAATTCGAATCCAACTGGAACACTTTCCACCCTAGGAAAGGAGTCTGGACGTTGCCTGAGAGTCGGGAGACTCAGGCAACGTCCGTTGGGACGCCATGATGGTCTGGGGGCGAAGCAGCCGCCACGATCAAGGTTGCGGAAAGGTCCTAACAAACCGGCTGAGGACAAGGTAAAGGGAGGATCGGACCCATTTCACATCGGAACCTCCCATGGGCAGCAGTCAGGCTTTCTTGCGCGTCAACAGTCCCCAAACAACCAGAACAACCAACGAACCGCCAATCGCGAGCAACCACGTCGATACTAGCCAGAACTCGTTGATACCTACGTTGAATGCGGCACTGCCAATCCAGCCGCCCAAAATGGCACCGGCAACCGGCCCAAAACAATCCAACCAATGAAACCCATGTCTTCACTCCGTTCGGGGGAAGGTTTTAGTTCCAGCATCAAATCACGATGCACCCCGCAACCTTATTCAGCAGTAATGCGAACATCAAACCGTGGACACCCAAATTTACGAGGACAAAAACCCCAGTAGCAGCTAAGCCACCCAGGCCTATGAATCCGTGGCCCGGTGTTTACCGCTCGACCGACTTCCGCCTCACCCACCCGACTGCGGCCGTGGCCACGAAGAGAATGAGGGCCACAACTGCCAGCCACATCAAGCCCTCGAAGACGAAGCCCACCACAGCAACGATCAACCAAACCGCCAGCAAAACTATCACGAGAGTAGCCATGCGCAGAGCATACGCCTGACCTCGGATGAATGGAATATCTGTTCCGAAGCAATCGATGTCGGAGCCGGCAGCCATCCCGTTAACATGATTCGATAGTGGGCGCTCGGCAGACCTCACGACAACCAAACGCCGCCCCTGCCGCAGTCCGAAAGACGGTCGGACTGCCATGCCGAGCACGAAAAAGGCCGGCCCCCGACTCGACCGGGTTCAACCCAGCTACTTGGTCAGCGCGTTGCGCCGCACCCAACCAATCGCAGCCGTAACCACAAACAACACAGCAGCAATAACTGCCAGCCACAGCAATCCCTTGACCACAACACCAAGGATCGCGAGGACTAGCCAGATGATCAGAAGAACAGAAATTATTTGAACCATCGAACAAATCTACTACCCCAGCCATGCAGATCAAAGTTCAGCAGCCGCTTGGCTCCGACCATGGGCGACAGCTGGGTCAACCCTGTCGAGCCACCACCGTGGGCAGGCAACTTCGGCCATTGCAGGCCTGCTTTTGTTAGAGCACTTTTGTTAAAGCAAAAAGGCCGGGAAGCTTTTCAGCTTCCCGGCCTTGCTTGTGACCCCAGCGGGATTCGAACCCGCGTTACCGCCGTGAGAGGGCAGCGTACTAGGCCGCTATACGATGGGGCCCTAATACAACCGATTTCTTGCGATTGAACTTCAAGAATATTACTTGAACTTCGTTCCGCATGCCAATCGACAGGCAGCTTGTAAAAGCGCTGGGATACCAGGACTCGAACCTAGAATGTCGGTACCAGAAACCGATGTGTTGCCAATTACACCATATCCCAATGGCTACACGATTTACCTTGAAATCCGCGGGTTTCCCCGGTCTTTCAGCGGCTCTCGCGCCGGGATAAAACTATACCCGAGAGTTTGCCGAACACCAAAACGAGAATGCCGTTTTTGGCTGAGTCGTGCGTCACAGCTGCCCGTCGGCCGCCCCAAGCCCCACGACGGCGCCCATTTCAGCCAGGTTTGCAACGCGCAAGACACGCGCTGCCGCCCCGTCATCCCCGCCGCCAGCAACGGGGGTTTCCCTGCCTTCCCGGTTCAGCCACACACCGAGCAGTCCCGCCTTGGTCGAGCCAACGCCATCGACCATGAAGTTGTCCCCCACATAGAGGGTTTCCGCGGGCGCGGTGCCCAGTTGGCGGCAGCCTTCAAGGAAGATTTCCGGCGCGGGCTTGGCCACGTTCACGGTGTCGATGCCCACCAGGACCTGGATGCGCGCCAGCCCGGCCGTATCCAGCTTGGCCCGCTGGTAGGCATGGACGTTGTTGCTCACGGCGCCGTAGGGTATGTCTGCCGCGTCAAGGTCGTCAAGGAGCGGCACGACGTCGGCAAAGGCCCGGATGGAGCGTGGCTGGGCCGTTTCAAAGTCGTCAATCCAGCGCAGCTCCACCGCGCCGTCAAAGCCGGTGAAGCCCAAGTGGTCAAAGAAGACCCGTGCGCGCAGCCCGCGCTGTTGGGGAAAACTGAACTCACCGGCCACGTAGCGGTCGTAGTAGTTGTGCGGGTCGGCCATGTAGAGCGCAGCAAAGTTCTCCCAGTCCGCCGCGGTGGCATGGGGCAGCAGCCGTTCCGAGGCAAACACCATGGCATCTGCCATGGCCCTGTACAGGTCAACGATGGTTTCATCAATGTCAAACAAAACACCCTTGACCCGCCCGGCAAAAGCAGCAGAATCAAGGGTGTTTTGTGAGGCGTTGAGCGTCACGGTGCTTAGCCCCTGAACGCGCGCAGGCGGGCCAGCGAGGAGTCCTTGCCCAGGATCACCATGGACTCAAAGAGCGGCGGGGAAATCTTGCGCCCGGACAGGGCCGTGCGGACGGGGCCAAAGGCCAGGCGCGGCTTCACGCCCAGGCCCTCCACCAGAGCGGTCTTGAGGGCCGCCTGGATGGACTCGGCGCTCCAGTGCGCCAACGGCTCCAACGCGGCCAGGGCGGCGTCAAGGACCTCTGCGAGGTTCTCGGGCATGCCCTTGAGCGCATCCTCGGCGACGTCAACGGCGTCGTCCTTCTTGAACAGGAACGCCAGCATCTCGGGAGCCTCGCCCAGCAAGGTGATGCGCTCCTGGACCAGCGGGGCGGCCTCGGTGAGGATGTCCTCCTCTCGGGCGCTGAGGGCATCCCCCACGACGCCGGCAGCCTGCAGGTACGGGACCAGGCGGTTGCGGAAATCCGTGGCGTCAAGCATGCGCACGTGCGTGCCGTTGATGGCCTCGGCCTTCTTGATGTCAAAGCGCGCCGGGTTGCCCAGGACGTCGTGGATGTCGAAGTTTTCCACGAGCTGGGCCACGGTGAAGATGTCCTCGTCGGCGGAGAGCGACCAGCCCAACAGGGACAGGTAGTTCAGCAGGCCTTCGGGAATGAAGCCGCGGTCGCGGTGCAGGAACAAGTTGGACTCGGGGTCGCGCTTGGAGAGCTTCTTGTTGCCGGCGCCCATGACGTAGGGCATGTGGCCGAACAATGGCATGTATTCCGC
>JBDTQM010000017.1:0-32988 GCA_039932175.1 Specibacter sp. | reverse complement strand
GGATGCAGAAGGTCTTGTGCAGGTTCAGGTGGGAAACGTCGGCACCAAACTTGCCGGGCTGGGCCAGGCCAACCAGGGCGTTGAGGTTGGCGCCGTCAACGTAGACCTGTCCCCCGGCGGCGTGGATGGCGTCGCACACTTCGCGGACATCGGCGTCATACACACCGTGGGTGGAGGGGTAGGTGATCATGATGGCCGAGAGCTGGTCCTTGTGCGTCTCGATCTTGGCGCCCAGGTCCGCGTGGTCAATGGTGCCGTCGGCTGCCGTGGCAACCACAACAACCTTCATGCCGGCCAGCACGGCCGACGCCGCGTTGGTGCCGTGGGCTGACTGCGGGATGAGGCAGATGGTGCGCTGCTCATCACCGCGGGACAGGTGGTAGCCGCGGATGGCCAGCAGGCCCGCAAGCTCGCCCTGGGAGCCGGCATTGGGCTGGATGGAGACCTGGTCGTAGCCGGTGATCTCGCAGAGGTCGGCTTCCAGGCCACCGATCAGTTCACGCCACCCTTCGGTCTGGGAATCGGGTGCGAACGGGTGGATCGAGGCGAACTCGGGCCAGGAGATGGCTTCCATCTCGGCGGTCGCGTTGAGCTTCATGGTGCAAGAACCGAGCGGGATCATGGTCCGGTCCAGGGCCAGGTCGCGGTCGCTGAGGCGGCGGATGTAGCGCAGCATCTGCGTCTCGGAGCGGTGCGTGTTGAACACGGGGTGGGTCAGGAAGTCGGAGGTGCGCTCCGTGTCGGCAACGATGGCCAGCGTGGCTGTTGCTGCGTTGTCCGTGCCGTCGCCTGCCGGTGCGGCGCCGAAGATGGCGGCAACGCGGGCCACAATGTTCGCCGTCGTGGTTTCATCAACGGAGATGCCCACGTGGTCGGCGTCAATGGCTCGCAGGTTGATGCCGCCCTGCTCGGCGAGGGCCAGGATGGCGCCGGCGCGGCCCGGGACCCGCACCGTGAGGGTGTCAAAGAAGGAGGTGTGCAGGAGTTCGACGCCGGATGCCGCAAGTGCCGCGCCGAGGGTGCGGGCGTGGCCGTGGACCGTTTCGGCAATGGCCTTCAGGCCGTCCGGACCGTGAAAAACCGCGTACATGGAGGCCACGATGGCCAGCAGCGCCTGGGCGGTGCAAATGTTGGACGTGGCCTTTTCGCGGCGGATGTGCTGCTCGCGGGTCTGCAGGGCCAGGCGGTAGGCCGGCAGGCCCGTGTTGTCGGTGGAGACGCCAACAATGCGGCCCGGCAGTGAGCGTTCCAGCCCCAAGCGGACTGCCATGTAGGCGGCGTGCGGGCCGCCGAAGAACAGGGGAACGCCGAAGCGCTGGGCCGTTCCGACGGCGATGTCCGCGCCCTGCTCGCCGGGAGGGGTGATCAGGGTCAGGGCCAGCAGGTCGGCGGCCACGGTAACCAGTGCGCCTCGTTCCTTCGCCTGCGCAATGACGGGGGCGTGGTTGAACACGTGGCCGGAAACACCGGGCTGCTGCAGGACAACGCCGTTGATGGCACCGTCGGGCAGGCCCAGGGAAAGGTCCGCAATTTCCACCTCGAAGCCCAGGGCTTCGGCACGGCCTTGGACGATGGCAATGGTCTGCGGGAGCAGGTCGGCGTCGAGAACTGTCTTGCCGTTTGCGGCGGTCTTTGACTTGTTGGCTCGGCGCATGAGCAGCACGGCCTCGGCCACGGCGGTGGCTTCATCGAGCAGGGAGGCGTTTGCAACGGGCAGGGCCGTCAGGTCGCTGACCATGGTCTGAAAGTTCAGCAGCGCCTCGAGGCGGCCCTGGGAGATCTCGGGCTGGTACGGCGTGTAGGCCGTGTACCAGGCCGGCGCTTCAAGTATGTTGCGGCGGATGACCGGCGGTGTCACGGTGTCGTAGTAGCCCTGGCCGATCATCTGGATGGCCGTCTTGTTCTTCGCAGCCAATCCGCGCAATTCGGCCAGCACTTCAACTTCGCTCAGCGCGGTTTGAAGGTCCAGGGGCGTGCCCTGGCGGATGGAATCGGGGACTGCCGTGTCCACGAGGGAGTCCACGCTGTCGTAGCCGATGGCCTTGAGCATGGTGTCCACGTCGCTCTGGCGGCGGGCGCCAATGTGCCTGTCGGCGAACACTGTGGGCTTGGATTGAATGGTCATGAGGAACTCCAAAGAACGGCCGCCCTTTTTAGGGTTCGGCAAGGGCTGGGTTCCTCCCCGCTCTGTCTTGGACCTGAGAGATTCCGCGTCTCCTGGCGTTCAAGGAGGGCGCTTGCACCGTCGGTGAGCGGGGCTTTCGCCTCACTACTTTCCAGAGTTGCCTCACCATGACGGTACGGGGGCCTGAGAGATTCCTGGGGAGGATTTGCTCCTACGGCGCCGCCACATTGCTGGGAGGACTCTCCCGCCACGGTTCGAAAGGCGTATTAAGATATGGGTGACTCGAAGCACACATTACACGATAGATTATGCGCGTCCAAACCTTGTCCAGCCTGGGAGTCAACTTTGCCAAACATCCCCTCGAACGCCCGGCACCGATTGAACCCACCTTGCGCGCGGTCACAGCTCAGGATAACCTGTGACTCGCGTCACCAAATAAAGTTGTTAGAAGGCCTATGATCCGCGGCGGGAGAGTTCCGCCGGTACATCTGTGCGAAGCGCAGACATCCAGTGGGCGCCGAAGGAGCAAACCCTCCCCGGGAATCTCTCAGGCCCCCGTACCGCCGTGGCGAGGCAACTCTGGAAAGCAGCCCGAACATCCGGGCTCACCGACGGTGCAAGCGTCCCCTTGATTTCCAAGGAAACGCGGAAACTCTCAGGTCCAAGACAGAGTGGGGAGGAAGCAAATCTTCGTGGTGCACCCTGCCACCTAAACGAAGGGCCTTCCTTTGACGATCCACCAATCCATCACCACACCCGATGCCGAGCCCCACCTTGAGCGGCAGCTGAGCAACAGGCATATCCAGCTCATCGCCATCGGCGGCGCCATCGGAACCGGCCTGTTCATGGGCTCCGGCAAGACCATCTCCGCAGCCGGTCCCTCGGTGATATTTGTGTACATGATCATCGGCTTCATGCTGTTCTTCGTCATGCGCGCCATGGGTGAGCTGCTGTTGAGCAACCTCCATTACAAATCTTTTAGCGATTTTGCCGCGGATCTTTTGGGCCCATGGGCCGGCTTCTTTACCGGCTGGACGTACTGGTTTTGCTGGGTCATCACCGGCATCGCCGATGTCATCGCCATCGCGGCCTACTCGGAGGTACTCCTGCCGGGGATCGAGCTGTGGGTCCCGGGGGTGGTCACCATCGGGATCCTGCTTGTCCTGAACCTGACCACCGTGAAGGCCTTTGGCGAAACGGAATTTTGGTTTGCCCTGATCAAGATCGTTGCCATTGTCGCCTTGATCGGTGTGGGCCTGTTCATGATCTTCAGCCGTTTCCAATCTGACACCGGAACGGCCAGCTTCACGAACCTGTGGAGCCACGGCGGACTCTTCCCCAATGAATTCATGGGCTTTGTCGCCGGATTCCAGATCGCCGTCTTTGCCTTCGTGGGCATTGAGCTCGTGGGAACCACCGCAGCCGAGGCCAAGGATCCGGAAAAGAACCTGCCCAAGGCCATCAACTCCATTCCCATCCGCGTCCTGCTTTTCTACGTAGGCGCCCTGGTCATCCTGATGTCGGTCATTCCCTGGACGCAGTTCGCCGCAGGCCAAAGCCCGTTTATCGCCATGTTCTCCATGGCGGGACTCGGCGCGGCTGCCACCATCATCAATCTGGTGGTCCTCACGTCCGCGATGTCCAGCGCCAACTCCGGCATCTACTCCACCTCCCGCATGGTCTATGGCCTGGCGCAGGAGGGCGATGCCCCCTTCCGGTTTTCCAAGTTGTCCAAGCGCAAGGTCCCCAACAATGCGCTGTTTCTCTCCTGCGTTTTACTCCTCTCCAGCATCGCGCTGCTGTACGTCGGCGAGGACGTCAGCAAGGCCTTTGAAATGGTCACAACCGTGGCCGCTGTCTGCTTCGTCTTTGTCTGGTCCATCATTCTGGCCAGCTACCTCGCCTTCCGCCGGCGCCGCCCTGAACTGCATGAATCCTCGAAGTTCAAAATGCCTGGCGGCATTCCCATGGTCTATGTTGTCTTCGCCTTCTTTGCCTTTGTCCTGTGGGCCCTGACCACTCAGGTGGATACGCTGATTGCCCTGCTGGTGACCCCTTTGTGGTTCATTGTGCTGGCTGTGGTCTGGTACCTCGTGGGCAAAACCCCCAGCCACCGGGCCCGCTACGCGAAGTTCAAGGAAGATCTTGAATCTGAACGAGTTTCCGCGCAGGGACCACTCGGGGCTGAGAGCTCGGCAGAAAAATGAGCACCGGTCCGCTGACGCCGTCGGCCATTGTTCCTGCTAATCCTCAGGAGGGTGGGGCATTGATCCCCACCCCCGATTGCAACGAATCCCCGGGCATCGTGCATGCCGTGGCGCAGTGCCTGCTGAACCACGGATGCTACATCGTGGACATCAAGCAATTCGGTGACCAGCTGGTGCGGCACTTCTTCATGAGAGTTCATTTCATAGCCGGCGTTGGCGGGCCAAGTCCTGAAGACCTCCGGCAGGAATTCGCGCCGGTGGCCCAGCACTGGGGTATGAATTGGCGTCTTGAACCGCAAGGAACGCAAGGAACGCATCATGGTCATGGTCTCGAAGTTTGGCCATTGCCTCAATGACCTGCTTTTCGCGCCCGAACCGGTGAATTGCCGGTGGAAATTGTTGCCGTCGTGTCCAATCACGAGACCCACAAGGTCTTGGTTGACTGGCACGGGATCACGTTCCACCACATTCCCGTAACACCTGAAACGAAGCCGGCCGCCGAAGCAGAGTTGCTGACGCTGGTCCCGGAGTACAGGGGTGAGCTGGTTGTTCTGGCACGCTACATGCAGGTTCTCGGTGACAACCTTACGACTGTACTATCCGGACGAGCCATCAACATCCACCATTCCTTCCTGCCAAGCTTCAAGGGCGCCAGGCCGTATCACCAGGCGTACGATCGTGGCGTCAAGACGGTAGGCGCAACGGCCCACTACGTCAATGCCGAACTGGACGAAGGTCCCATCATCGCCCAACAGGTCATCGACGTGGACCACACAGAGAGCCCTGCGCATCTGGTGGCTGTTGGCTAGGATTCTGAGTGCAAGGCCCTGACCAACGCCGTCCGGTGGCATGCCGAGGGCCGGATCATTTTGTCGCGCACCCGGACCGTGGTGCTGCGGCGGGTCCGCCGATTTGGGTCAGCAGGCGAGGCTCCTCCCAACGTGCAATGCCATGCAGATCAGGAAGAACGACGGCGGCGCAAGGTACAGCCAGTTTTTGGCCGCCTTGGGCCGCCGTCGTTCCGGCGTCCACTGCCTGCTCCACCGACCACCCGGCGGACGCTGCGACAGTTACCTCGCGGAACGCTTGGCGCAGCTGACGTAGGAGTTCACGGGAGCGGAGGGCGTTGCACTGGTGGTCACGTAGCTCCCCGGGCGCGTTGCAGGCCGGGCATAAGTTGTCACGTAGCGTCCTGCGGGGCCCAGCCCGCTGCACGGGATCCGCCATCGGCATGGTCGCTCATGTACAAGCGGATATGGGGGTGGCGCGATGAAAAAGTGGATGTAGTCGAAATAATTCCTTTGGTGTTGCTTGATGAGGGCGCAACAAATCGCGCCACGTCATGTGGTTCGTGGCAGCGGCCATGGAGCCAACTAGCCAAGAAAAGGGGCGCCGCACGCGCCACAGGCCATGGGGCGTCGGTCTGGCACTGGGAGCAGAGGCCCCAGAAGGTAATTTCAGCGGTCTGCACGGCGAAACCGAACGTGTTCGACGGGGTCAGGCAGGGACTCTGCCCGACAACGAAGTCCACATCAGCCACGCTCTTGCAATTCAGGCAGACCATGTGATGGTGGTGGCACCCACCCGGGCCTCATAGAGCGCCGCGGAGCCGGCAGGCTCGATTTTTCGAACCAAACCGGCCGATGCCAGCGCAGCCAGCACGCCGTAGACCGCTTGCAGGGAGGTCTTCGGCAGGTGCGTGGAGACTGTCGAGAACACTGCTTCGGCATCATGATGGCCGCTGTTGGCAAGAACGCGAAGAACAGCGACGCGCGGTGCCGTCACTTTCAGTCCGGCCAGCCTGAGCCGGGCCCCAAAGTCCTCTGCTTGCGCGTTCCCTGCCATGACTCAATTCATGGCAGTTGTTTTGATTTACTCAAAACAACTGTGGGCGGTGACACAACTGAGGGCTGCCCGCCCGGAACTCGGCACCATGCTTGGCCACGAACACAATAGCTGTGAAAATGGGGATTGTTCCGGACGCTTCCCCACGTCGGAGCCACAGGCACGGCAAGGGGGTTTTGGAGGGGTTGCGGATGTTTGACGTGATCATCAGCGGCGGCGGGCCAACGGGGATGATGCTGGCCAGCGAGTTGCGGCTGCACAACGTGGACGTGCTCGTGGTGGAGAAGGATGCGGAGCCGAGCGTGGCGGTCCGTTCACTGGGCCTGCACCCGCGCAGCATCGAGATCATGGACCAGCGCGGGCTGCTGGAGAGGTTCCTTGCCAATGGCCGGCAGTATCCCGGCGGGGCCGGCCGCTTCGCCGGGATCGAGGCACCCGAGCCCGTGGCGCTGGACACCGCCCACGGCTATGTCCTGGCCATCCCCCAGCCGGTCACCGACCGCCTGCTGGCCGAGCGCGCCGTCGAGCTCGGCGCACAGATCCGCCGCGGCGCCGAGGTGGCTGGCTTCGAGCAGGACCAGGATGGGGTGGGCGTCGAGCTCACCGACGGCACACGGCTGCACTCTCGCTGGCTGGTGGGCTGCGACGGCGGACGCAGCCTGGTGCGCAGACTGCTCAATATTGGTTTCCCCGGTGAGCCCGCCCAGACAGAGTGGCTCCTGGGCGAAGTGGAGCTCACCACGCCCCCGGACGAGCTGGCCGAGGTGGCGGACCGGGTTCGCAGGGCCAACAAGGGGTTTGGGATCGGCCCTGCCGGAGACGGCCTGTACCGCGCCGTGGTGCCCGCGGCGACAGTGGCCCAGGACCGCACGGTCCCGCCGAGCCTGGAGGAATTCCGGACGCAGTTGCGGGCCTACGCGGGCACCGACTTCGGCGTCCACTCACCGCGCTCCCTGACCCGTTTCAGCGACGCCACCCGGCTTGCCGAAAAATATCGGGTGGGCCGGGTTCTCATCGCCGGCGACGCGGCGCACGTCCACCCGCCGCTCGGCGGGCAGGGTTTGAACCTGGGCATCCAGGATGCCTTCAACCTTGGCTGGAAGCTCGCGGCCCAAGTCAGCGGGTGGGCACCTGAGGGGCTGTTGGACAGCTATTTCGCGGAGCGGCACCCGGTCGCCGAAGAGGTGCTGACCCTCACCCGCGCCCAGTCGGAACTGATCTCCCCCGGGCCCGGCCCGCAGGCTGTGCGCCGGCTGCTCACTGAGCTGATGGAGTTGCCGGACGTCAGCCGTGTCCTGGCCGAGAAGATCACGGGGATCGGGATCCGTTACGACTTCGGTGAAGGACCCGGGATGCTCGGGCGGCGGCTGCGCGATGTCCCCCTCTCGCAGGGCCGTCTCTACCAGCTCACCCACGAAGGCCGCGGGCTCCTGCTGGATGCGGGCGGCAAACTCTCAGTGGCAGGGTGGACAGACCGGATCGACAGCGTCACGGATGCAAGCGTGGACCTGGATGTGCCCGCAATCCTGCTCCGCCCGGACGGCCACGTCGCATGGCTCGGCGACGGCCAACAGGACCTCCTGCGCCACCTGCCCACCTGGTTCGGGGCAGCCTCCACGTGAGCTGTCAGGTGCGGCGCCCCGCCCAGAGTCCGTGCAGCAGCGGAACCACCGAAAGCAGCATCAGCACGTTGCCGAGCACCGTGTCATCTGCCCGGACCACGGCTCCGGCGATGAGCAGGGCGCCAAAGATCAGTGCCGATACGGCCCGTTGCGCCGTCCGGCGCAGCCGTGCCAGCTGCCGTTCCAGGCGCGGGTTGGCCACCGGCAATGTCCCGTTCTCGATCCGGGTGAGCAGCCCGTCCAGGCGTTTCGGCAGGCGCACGGCAAGCCCGACGACGTCGAGCGCCTCTTGGGCCACATCCTGGACAATGTTGCCGCGCTCCTCGCGCAGCAGCCGCGCCGCATAGGGTTCCACCGAATCCCACAAATTGAACTTGGTGTCCAGGGAGCTGCACACACCGGAAGTCAACGCAATGGCGCGGATGATGAGCAGGAAGTTCTCCGGCAGCTGGAACGGCAACGAGCGCACCACGTCGCCGAACTCCACGGCAAAGTCGCGGAACTCCCGCGGATCAACGTCGCGTAGTTCGGCGAACCCCATCCCGCCAAACCGGGCAAATAGCTGTGTCATGGCCCGCTCGAGCTCGGCCGTGCCGGCCGACGGCACCAGCACGCCCACGTTGCCGATCGCGGCCACCAGGCCCTTGCCGTCGCGCGCGGCGGCCGCGATCAGCAGCTTTCGCAAGCCGGAGCGCGTGTTGGGCGGAACCTCGCCCATCATGCCGAAGTCGACGAACGTCAGCTTCCACGGATGCTCAGCCGATGTATCGGCGACTGGGGTGATGAAGATATTGCCGGGGTGCGGATCGGCGTGGAAAAAACCGTTCGTGAACAGCTGGTCAAACATGACCGATGCGAAAACCGGCGCCACCTGCGCCGGGTCGATGCCCGCGGCAAGCAGCGCCTCCGTGTCCGTGATCTTGATCGCCGTGACATCTTCAAGCGTGAGCACCCGCCGGGTGGTCCGCTCCCAGACGACCTCGGGCACGGCCACCCTGTTGTCGTTCGCGAAATCGGCGCCAAAACGTTCTGCATTGGCAGCCTCATTCAAGTAGTCGATCTCCTGGAGACTGGTCTGCGCAAACTCCTCGACCAGGGCGGGCGCGTTGGCACGGTTGGACACGATTCGAATGTGGCTGAGCCAGCCGCCCACCTTGCGCAGTGCGGCCAGATCCACACCCACAATCTCCGCGATGCCCGGCCGCTGCACCTTCACCACCACATGGTGGAGCCCGGTGTCGGCGGCATTGGCGGGAAGAAGTTGCGCCCGGTGAACCTGCCCCAGGGATGCGGCGGCGATGGGCGTCTGATCAACCGAAGCGAACACAGTGGTCAGCGGCGCTGACAGCTCCGCCTCGGCAAGGGCACGAATTGCAGGGAACGGGACGGGCGGCACCTCGTCCTGCAGGCCCTCCAGTTCGGCGGTGATCTCCGGCGGGAGCACATCGAGCCTGGACGACATGAACTGGCCAACCTTGATCATCAAACCGCCAAGGTCCACCGCAAGTGCATGAAAGCGCCGGGCGAATTGCCGCATCCGCTTGGCCCGGGTGCGGTTGGCAACCCCGGCAAGGCCCAGCCGGGGAAGGACCAGCTCAAACCACCAGGTCACCGCCAGATGCCACGCGGCGAAGCGCAGGATGCGGCGGTAGCGGGCACGGGTGTTCCCGGCGCCGGGCACCGGAGCTTTCCGGCCGCCACGAATCGGCGTCACACCCGTCAGTTCTGGGCGAGGATCGAATACAGTTTGCGCCGTGCCTCATCGAGCACCGCAACGGCCTCCTGCACCTGCTTCGACGTGCCCGATCGGCCCACCTGGGCCGCAGCCTGCGCGAGCTCCATGCCGGCCTTGGGCAACGACGCGAACCCGCCACCCTGCACGGGGCCCGCTGTGTCCCACGGCGCCGAGGCATTCGCAGCTTCCTCGCGGCCTGCCTCGGTCAGCGAGTAGATCTTGCGGCCGTTGGACTCCTCAGCACTGATGAGCCCCTCGTCGGCCAGCAGCTGCAGTGTGGGGTAGACGGAGCCGGCGCTGGGCTTCCAGCTGCCGCCGCTGCGCTCCTCAATCTCACGGATGATCTGATAGCCGTGCATGGGCTTTTCCGCGAGCAAGGCCAGCACTGCCAGCCGCACTTCGCCCCGGCCTGCGCGCGTGCCCGAGGGCTTCTCAAACCGTGAACGCAACTCCTCAACGGCCTGCCACATGCCGTCCATGTTGTTGCCAAAAAACCCGCCTGGCGGGAATGAATTGTGCATCATGCTCTCCTTGGACACTCATCGGACACTCGCGAACGATACTCAGCGATAGTTAACGATATACCCGGGCGGGGGTAGAAACAATAGTTCAGCGAGGAAGCGCGCGGGCTGCATTCTGCCGTGCCAAGTGCAGCCTTGCGCCCTCCAGCCACGCTTGTAGGCTGGAGGGGAGCTGCGTTGTTCGCTTCGTTTGGGAAGGGAATGAAAATGGCCACCTTTAGGGAACTCCACCACGGTGAGGCACCGCTCCTGCTGCCCAACGCCTGGGACCTCGGCTCGGCTCTGGCGTTTGCGGCGGCAGGCCATCCCGCCGTCGGCACCACCAGCTTTGGCATCGCGGCCAGCGCAGGCGTGCCCGACGGCGGCCGGTCCACCAAGGCGGCAACCCTCGCCTTGGCAGCGCAGCTGTGCCGGCTGCCCGTCCACATCACGGTGGACAGCGAGGACGGCTATTCCGACGATCCTGCCGAGGTCGCCGGCTTTGTGGCCGAACTGGCAGCCCTGGGCGTGGCCGGGGTCAACCTTGAGGACAGCACGGACGGGCATCTGGTGAAACCGGCAGCCTTTGCTGCCAAGGTCGCAGCCGTCAAGAGGCGCAGCCCGGACATGTTCGTCAATGCGCGGGTGGACAACTTCTGGTTCGGCGAACAGGCCACGGTGGATGCCGTGCTGAGCCGCGCCCGCGCCTACGCCGACGCCGGGGCGGACGGGATCTTTGTCCCCGGCATTGTGGCTCCGGAGGACATCCGGGGCATCACCGCCGGGATCGGGCTGCCGGTCAACCTGCTGGCACATCCCTCATTGACAGTTGCCGGGCTGTGGGGGCTGGGTGTCCGGCGTGTGAGTTCCGGTTCCCTCCCCTACCGTGCCTCCGTGGACGCGGCCGTGAACGTGGCCAACGCCCTGCGCGACGGCACGCCAACGCCAGCCGCCACGTCCTACTGGGAAATGCAGGCGCGCCTGGAGGCACATGCGGCTGGAAACACGCCTTAATGAAAAGGCACCCCGATCCACTGATCGGGGTGCCTTTCACCAACTGGGGTGAACCGTTAGGCGTCCAGGTCCTTGGCGATCAAGGCGGCTATTTCCGCCACGGCGTCGGCGTTCTCCGACTCAACAGTGACGCTCGCACCAAAGTCTGCGCCGAGGGTCATGATCATCAGAGACGATGAAGCATCTGCTTCCTCGCCGTCCAGGATCAGCAGGATCTCGTCGTCGTAGGTACCTGCGGCCTTGGCAATCATGGCGGCGGGGCGGGCGTGCAGGCCTACCGGGGATCCAACTACAACTGTCTGGGTGGTCATTCTTTTACTCCTTGGAACATTTATTTCTTGGGTGAATTATGAAAGCAGTTCGCGGGCCGTGGCCCGGGCCGCAAGGGCCGTGGTGCAGTGAAGAACGGCAACGGCGGCCTGCTGGCATTGCTCCAGCGTTACTGATTCAAGCTGGAGGCCGACGGCGGCCACGGCGTTGGGTGCCATGGACAAGCTGCCCAGGCCCAGGCCCACCAGGATGCAGGCCAGCAGTGGGTCTGCCGCCGCCTCGCCACACACGCCAACCGGCTTGTGGGCACTGGTGCCGGCCAGGGCCGCGAGACGGATTAGGTGCAACACCGCCGGCTGCCACGGATCTGTCAGTGCAGCCAGGGACGGTGCCATGCGGTCGGCAGCCATCGTGTACTGAGTGAGGTCGTTGGTGCCGATGGACATGAAATCCACTTCCGCCAGGAACGCGTCCGCGAGCAGCGCCACTGACGGCACCTCGACCATGAGCCCGGGTGAAAGATTTCGCGAACGGCAGGCTGCGGCAAAGTTGCGGGCCTCATCGAGGGTGGCCACCATGGGTGCCATCACCTTGGCCGCGGCCACACCCTGCTGTTCTGCGGCAAGGGCAACGGCGTCGAGCTGGCGCGCCAGCAGTCCCGGATCGCCCTGACCGAGCCGGATGCCGCGCACACCCAGTGCCGGGTTTTCCTCATCGGGGTGCACCACAAAGGGCACGGGCTTGTCGGATCCGGCGTCGAGCGTGCGGATGACAACCTTTTGGCCGGGGAAAGCCGCCAAGACTTCACCGTAGATGCCGGCCTGTTCGGCGACGGACGGTTCGTATTGTGCGGACAGGAAGCACAATTCCGTGCGGAAGAGCCCCACTCCCTGTGCCGGGAATTGCGCCGCCGCCCGTGCACCGGCGCCGTCCTGGACGTTGGCCAGAATTTCGACGGCGGTCCCGTCCTTGGTGCGCCCGGGCCCCTTCCAGGACTGCACGGCCTTGCGGCGTGCAGCATCCGCCAGGACTTTGGCTGCCGCCTCGGCCGGATCAGCTCCCACCGCCACAGTGCCGGCGGCGCCGTCAATGAGGACCAGGGCGCCTTCGGCAATGTCAGCCAGTTCCGCTGCAGCCACCACGCAGGGGATGCCCAGCTGGCGGGCAATGATGGCCGTGTGGCTGGTGGGTCCGCCCAGACGGGTTGCAATGCCGTGAATCAAGGCCGGGTCCAGCGTTGCCGTGTCCGCCGGTGCGAGGTCTTCGGCCAGCAGAATGATGGGGGCAAGCGGAGTGGGGACGCCAGGTTCCGGCAAGCCCAGCAGCTCGGAAATGACCCGGTTGCGGATGTCGCCAAGGTCGGTGGCACGCTCAGCCATCAGGCCACCGAGCTTTTCAAACTTCGCAATGAACGCGGCTATGGCCGTGGCGGTGGCGGCCTCAGCCGTGGAACCTGCCGCGATGAGTTTGGCAGCCGCCCGTTGCAGTCCCCTGTCTGCTGCCAGGGCTGCCGTTGCTTCGAGGACTTCGGCAGCCGCACCCGAGGCTGTGGCTGCACGGGCTGTGAGCCGTCCGGCCACCGTCTCGACGGCTGCCTTCCAGCGGGCTGTTTCGGCATCCCGGGCCTCCTCGGCAACGAGTGCTTCAGCGCTGCGGGGCAGGAGGGGTGCTGGCTTCACCCAGCGTGCCGGCGCATAGCCAAGCCCGGCCACAACACCCGTTCCGGTGGTGGCTATGGCATTGTCAATCATGAAAGTATCCTAAGTATTGAGCATTTCGACATAGAGCCGACTTGTGTGCAGTGCCAGGTAGGAGACCTCGTCATCCCCAAGTTCCCGGCGAAGGGCGGCACCGATGAGCTTGGCCACCTCCAGGGCGGCATCCGCCGCTTCCGGGTAGGCCTGGCGGACGGACCCCAGGACATCAACCCGGATCGATGCGGCACCGGTGGCCTCCGCCGGGCGCGCAAAGAGATAGCGCAGGTGGGTCACGAAGCGTGAAGCGCTGAGCGCATTCTCGTCAATGTTCTTGCCCCACCGCACCGACAGCAGTGAGAACGCCCGGGCGATGGTCTCGGTCATGGAGACGGTCTTGGAAAAATCAGCCTTGGACCATTGCTGGTTGACGAAGTGGAGGGCGAACGCCACCCACTCCTCCTCCTGCAGCTGCACGCCAAGCCGCTCTTTGATGAGCGCCACGACGCGCCGCCCCAAATTTCCCTCGGCCGGGTAAAGCTGGGCCACTTCCCACCGGAGCGGGAAGTCGACCTTGATGCCGTCACGGGCGCGCTGCACGGCGAACCCCAAATGATCCAGAATCGGGACCAGCAGTGACTGCCGGGGCTCCAACTTCAGCTCAGTGTGGGCCATCGCCATGATGTCCTGAACCAGCTCGATCTGCTCCAGCGGAGCATCGCTGAGGATGCCGGCAACGTGGCTGGCGGCGTAGCTGCCATCTGGCACGAACCTTTGATCCGCAGCCTCAAGGTCAACGACTTCGCCCGGCTTGTGGTTGAAGCCGATGCCCTTGCCAACAAGAACCATCTCGCTGCCGTCGCTGAGCGCGGCGAGGAGAACGTTGTTGTTGTAGACCCGCTTGATGGTTGCGGATGCTCCTTGGTTCAGGTCCATGGCGATGCGGTCCTGGCAGATCTCTGGGCGCAGGCGGCGCCCGTGACGGGCAGCATGTTATTTCTTCCGAACCGTGATGACCGGCGATCCGTTTGCAGCGCCGATTTCGGTTCCGGCAATGGCGAAGTCCTTGCCGTTGGTCAGCAGAACCGGCGTGACCATGGACGGAACCAATGCCGTCATCTCGGCCAAGTCGCAGGTGATGATCACATCGCCCTGCTTGACCTGTTCGCCTTTTGCCCGGTGCGCGGTGAAACCTGCACCCTTGAGCTTGACCGTGTCCATGCCAATGTGGACCAGGATTTCAGCTCCGGCGTCGGTGCGGACCGCGAAGGCATGCAGCGTCTTGGCAACCAGGATCAGTTCCCCGTCCACCGGGCTCACAAAGGAACCTTCCGTCGGCTCGACGGCGAAGCCCTCACCAACGGCGCCGCTGGCGAACACGGGGTCCGGCACCTCGGCAAGCGCCATGACGGATCCGGGCGCGGGGGCGAAGATCTGTTCGCCTTTTTTCTTGAACATTTTCAACATCTAATTGACTCCTAGCTTGGAAGAACGTTTGGCGTGAACTTAGTCGTCAATGCCAAGGCTTTCATTAATGGCGCTTTTGTAAAGGACTGCTTTCCCGCCATAGACGGCCTGAACGCCGCCACTGACCTCAAACACGCCGGCGGCGCCGATTTTACGGAGTTTCTCCTTGTCCACCTGGCTGGGATCCTTGACGGAAACACGCAGCCGGGTGATGCAGGCATCAACCTCTTCAACATTGTCCGGACCGCCCAGGGCGATAAGGATCTGCGCGGCCTCGCGCTGGATGGGCGTGCCTGCTTCGGCACCGCCCGCCATGGCCGGGACCAGCTCAGCGTCGCCGGCGGCAGCAGCGTCGTCGTCGTCGTCCCCCAAGGTGTCTTCCAAGTGTCCGGGAGTGGCGAACTTGAACTTCTTGATGAAGAACTTAAACGTGAAGTAGTACAGGAAGAACCAGACAATGCCCACGGGGATGACCAGCAGCCAGTTGGTGCGCTCGTTGCCCTGGAAGACGCCGAAGAGCAGGAAATCGATCAGGCCGCCGGAGAAGGTGTTGCCGATGCTGATGTTGAGCAGATCGGCGATCAGGAAGGACAGGCCGTCAAAGATTGCGTGCACCACGTAGAGGACGGGGGCCACAAAGAGGAACATGAACTCGATGGGCTCGGTGATGCCTGTGATGAAGGAGGTCAGGGCAACCGAAGCGAACAGGCCCATGTACTTGGCGCGGCGGCCCTTGGGGATCACGTGCCACATGGCCAGGCAGGCGCCCGGGAGGCCGAACATCATGGTGGCAAAGCGGCCGGCGAAGAATCGGGTGCCTTCGGTGAACAGGCCAACATGGTTGGGGTCCGCAAGCTGGGCGAAGAAGATCTTCTGCGCACCCACCACCTGAACACCATTGACAATTTCGGTGCCGCCCAACGGGGTGTACCAGAACATGGGGTAGATCATGTGGTGCAGGCCGGCAGCCCCGCTCAGGCGCAGCAGTGAGCCGTAGAGGAAGGTACCGAAGGCGCCCATGCCGGCAATGCCTTCACCTGCGCTGACCAGTCCTTGCTGGACGGGCGGCCAGACGATGAAGAAGACGGCACCAACAATGATGGCGGCGAAGGCCGTGACAATGGGGACAAAGCGGGAGCCGCCAAAGAACCCCAGGACGGCCGGCAGCGCGATGTTGTGGAAGCGGTTGTGGAGCATGACAGCCACACCACCGACCACCAATGCACCAACAACACCGGTGTCAATCGCCGCGGCGTCGGGGGTGAAGATCCCCAGCAGTGCCTTGATGGTTGCCACCATGACCAGGTATCCAACCACACCGGCGAGTGCTGCGGTTCCCTTGTCACGCTTGGCAAGACCAATGCACAGTCCGACGGCGAGAAGGATCGCCAGGTTCTCAAAGACGGTTGCACCGGCGGCCGACATGACGCCGAAGATGCCCTGCAGGACGTGGTTGTCCAGGATGGGGTAGGCGGCGACGGTGGTGGGGTTGGAGAGCGCCCCGCCAATGCCCAGCAGCAGGCCGGCTGCCGGGAGGATGGCGACCGGCAGCATGAAAGCCTTGCCGATCTTTGAAAGTTGCTTGAACACTACAATTCCCTTCGCTCGTAGCTTGACGACGTCGTCAAAGCCAGAATCTGAGCCGATGGGGACCATGCAGGAGAAACGCAAATGATGCGTGACGGGCGGCAACGTTGGCGGCCCACGCGGTATGCGTTGTCATGGATGGAACCTCGGACAAAGACAGACGGATCGCCCCTGCAAATTGCTGCGCGAGGCGTGGCGTCCCAGGTTATTGCCGAAAGTTACAATCCCGATGACAACCGCCAAAAGAGGCGGCGAGACAATAATACACCTGTGACAGGCGTCAACGCCACACGGGTGCCAAAATACCCGAATTTATGCGCAAACGTTGATACCCTCACGCCACTGGGTGCTTTGCGGGCGGAAAGTTCGCCCAATCCAGGAACGGGGCTGTCAATCTGCCGGCAATGGACGACCTGGAGGCGGATTTAAGTCACGATCGCCCAGCAACCGGACGCCCCGGACGGGGCCGAGGTCTTGGTCAACAAGCCGGACCGGTTTTCCGATCGAACAGGCCTCCGACGCTTTCTCTTGTCGGCAACAGGCCCACCACGGACTTCTTTGAGTACTATTGGGCGCCAGAATGCGTGCCGGGGCGGATTGTCGGATTGATTCGATGGGCTGCAGACTGTTTTCTGCCTTGGAATTCTTGCAGTGCTGACGGCATGGATTCTTTTCGGCATCGTCCGGCCGCACGCGCTGGCGGGGCTTGGGACGTTTCCTGGGACAGTCGTCATCACTGTGATCATTTTGGGCCTTTGCGCGGTTAACTACCTTGTCTGGCGTTTCAGCCGCTCGTCCCTTTCGGACGTCCTGCGCTACTTTGCGCCAAACCCGAGAGGCACCAGGGCGCGGGACAATATCCGGCGTCGAGGGCCCGGTCAAGAAGCTGCATGCCGACGACAGCTACGAGAGGATCATCGTTGTTGGCCGCGGCGTCCAGGACGTGCCCGTACGCTTGAGCTACGAGGGTTTTCGCGGTGTCATCAGGAAAGTGATTCCTTTTTGGTCCCATGCCCTGTATTGGTCACGCAAGGACTCTGTATTGGTCACGCCAGGCGGCACATTTGACGGCCCGTCGAGCGAGCGAAAAGAGCGGGACCTTGCGACCCAAACAAAGGAAGCCGTCCCCGACTTGAAGTCCGCACTGCGACTCTAAGGCCGTGTGATTCGGCGGCCACGGCCGCAACCACTTGACACATCGCCTGACATTGCTAGGGTCAGGTCATGTCGGACTTCGACGTTTCCGAGCAGCCTGGGCAGTCCGTCCGCTTCCAAAGGGCTGCAATCATTTTCTCGCTCACAGGGGCCGGCCTGTTTCTGGGCTCAGCCGTGCTGCAGTTCGTTGCCTCACTCCAGCGGTGGGTCGTGTTCAGGAGCTCGCTTGGGCCCGACGGAATCATGGCGGAAGACCATCTCTACGACTACTTTTTCCCCTATGAGTCCATGGATCCCGTCGGGACGATTGATGCCTGGGAGCCTGTCGGGACGGCGGCCCAGCTCTTCGGGACGGGCTTGCTGATTCAGGTGCTCGGCATTCTGGCCATGGCCATTGGGGTCGTGGCCCTGCCTGGTGCCGCCCCGCGGCACAGTGCCATCAGAGTCATCACCGCCGTCTGCGAAGTCATGCTTGCGACAGTTGTCGCCGCCGCATTCGGCATCTACGGGGCACACGCCCTCATCTCGGGGCTTGCCGGCGCCCCGTCCCCGCTGCAACCATGGGTCGCCATTGGTTGGCTTGGGTTCGCAGGCCTCGGTGCGCTCGGCGCCCTGTGGCTGAGCAGGTCCCGGGAGGCTGCGCTCGCATGCGTTTTCCTGATCGGCTCGAGCTTGGCGGGCTACCTCATCGCCGCGTATCTGATAGCCCCCGTGGTCGCGGGTTACACCTCTCACGACACAACACCCTGGACGGAGACGGTCGTCGCGGCGTCGACGGCCGCGGCCGCAGTAGCCATGCTCCTCGTTGCCAGGCGGGCAGCTCGTAAGGGTGTCCGTCCTGTTTAACCACACAACGCGCGGGCGCCTTCCTGCCGCGCATCGACGAGCGAGGCGGGCGTCAATCGGTTAAATCCACAGCGTGTCGTGTCCGCATCGATTCCATGCGACCACTATCAGGCAATGGCAAACCGAAGGTCAGAGGCTGGCTGTCCCTCTGCGGGGCCCGCTTCCGGCGGCTTGAGCATAGATCCAAAAATCTCCACCCAAGTATTGGCCGCAGGTTCAGCGAAGATCAACGGTCCAGCTTCGTTTCTCTGGACAAATTTTGGCCACCTGCCTCGCAAGCAGTGGTGCAGCTACAATCGCGTATGCGAACGTAGTCACACCAGGGCTGGTGGCGTCGCCATGAATGCGCTGATGGAAAGCAGAGGGTCTTAGGTGTCCGAAACTATGCCGAAACAGCGTCCCTGGCTTCGCCTGCTCTGGGCGCTTCCAATTCCAGTGATTGTCAGTTCGGTGCTGTTGGTCAGCGCGCTGTGGGAATTCTGCGGAATCAACGGATGCATGGGTGCCGGATACGGAATCAGCCACGATGTCGGCGGGACGATCGGCAACCTTGCGCCAATTCCAGTTCTGATCGGACTACCCATCTTCCTCGTGCCTTGGTCACCCAGGAGCGGGATCAGGGCAGCTGTCGCACTGCTGGTCGGAGTCGCGTTCGCGGGGCCTGGATTCGCACTTCTCGTGTCGATGGCCTCGTGACCCATCGGCACCGAAAGCGTCGGGCCGCCAGGAAATTCGGCCCTGCTCGCTGACGAATTCGCCCGTTCGGGGTGGTGGCCCTGGCGCTGGGAGTCAAGACCATTCGCTGTACCGGGCATCCCATCAGTCTGTTGACGCCGCACCCTTCATCGAGCGGAACTGCGTCACTGTCGCATGTCGGGGAAAGTTCTTCCGGCGGTGACTAGCAGGGCCGTGGTTCATCGGGCTCGTTCGTGTCCTCAGATTTCGAGAACGGTCCTTCCACGCTCATCAGTAGCGGCAGGTGGCCCCGGCGTCGAGCTTCGCTCTTGCGTCCACGGGGGCCGATCGTTGCTTGTTGGACTCTCCGCCGGAGCTCATCGACCATGATGGTGGCCAGTTTCACGACATGGAACGCGCCCAAGACCTGCACCGCGTCGGGGAATTCGTCGTGGATGGCTTTAGCGTAGCCGCGGACCGGATCCAGGGTCGCGGTCTTGATGCCGTCCCTGAACTCCGGGCGCAGTTTCCTCGAGATGAGGTTTCACCATTGGACGCGGCTGGCGTTGCTGGAGTTGCTGTTCCAATCTTTTGCCGGCGCCCATCTTCAACCCCTGCTGTTGCCAGCAGCAGTTGCCCCCGTCATGACCCGGTATCCGAGTTCGTGGTTGAACCCGTGGATCTCACGGGTGTCCAGTGCAGACATGAATTCCAGGATCCCGGCGGTGATGACCTGGCCCGGCACCAGGATGGGAAACCCCGGCGGGTAGGGAGTAACGAATCCTGCGGAGACCACCTCCTGGCCCGCCGCCACCCGCTCGGCCAGCCCGGCCGGGGAAAGGTATTCGCATGATCCGGGCTTGTAGCTTTCGAAGTAGGCCGCCCGGATGTTCCCGTCAGGGGTGTGCGGGTCGCGTCGGTAGCGGTCTGCGAAATGGCTGAAGTCCGGCAGCGGCGGGGGCGCGCTGGTGAGCGCTGCGACGCGGGCCGCGCGGGCTCGTTGGCCAAGCGGGCTCAGGGCGAGCTGCTCGTCTTCGAAGCTTTCGGCCAGTTTGACGAGAACCTCGATGAGGTAGGCGACGGAGCTGCGGCTGGTGCCGATGTTGGTCATGAACAGGACACTGTTTCTGGAGGTCTTGTTGACCTGGATACCAAACTTGTCCATGAGGTATTCGTGTTTGAAGGTGTCCCCGTCGACGCCGGTCAGGCCGATATATAGGGTCAGTCGGCTGGGGTCAACGACGAATTCGTCCCGCCGCCAGGCCTCGTCCATGGCCGCCAGCCCGTCCCGAAGCGGCATGGGCCTGTCGCTTTCGCGATACTGATCCGGGATAAGGTCCCGGGTGGTGAGGGTGCGGAAATACTTCTTCAGAAGGGGATGACGCGCCACTGCCTGGGCGATGCTAACGGCCAAGTCGGCCTGCTTTTGTACCAGTTCGTAGCCTTCGAATTCGGCCTGCCGGCGTCCGACGTCCAATGAGGCCAGGATCTGATAGTTCGGTGAGGTCGAGGTGTGCGTCATGTAGGCTTCGCGGAATGCCTCCTCGTTGAGGTGGCTGAAGTCTTGGTCAAAAACATGGATCATGGACCCCTGGCGCAGCGAGGTGAGGGTCTTGTGCGTTGATTGCGTGGCGTAGACCCGCAGCCTGGCGATCGCCGGATCCGGCATGAGCCGGGTCTTCATCCACATCTCGTCGGCGACAGGCTTCTTCGTGTCCGCGTCGTAGAGTTCCTTCGCCTGCGCCGCATGGCGACGCGCGTAGGCGGGGTCTTTGAAGGCCGCCGCCAGTTTTCGTGCCGTGGCCATCGCTGTCCGGCGACGGTAGACATGGTGGAAGCCGGCGAAGGCGAACCATGCCTCATCCCACAGGAACACCAGATCCGGTTTGATCGCCAGGCACTCTTCCATGACCCGCTCGACGTCGTAGACGATGCCGTCAAAGGTGCAGTTGGTCAGTGCGATCATCTTGACTTCGGCCAGTCGCCCGGCCCGGCGGTAGTCCAGCAGCATCGCCTTGATGCTGGCCAGCGGCACGGCACCGTAAAAGGAGTATTCGTGCAGGGGGTATGCATCCAGATAGGCCACCTGGGCGCCTGCAAGCATGAGCGCGTAGTGGTGTGACTTGTGGCAGTTGCGGTCGACCAGAACCACATCGCCGGGGGCAATGATCGACTGGTGGACGATCTTGTTCGCCGTTGAGGTGCCGTTGGTGACGAAAAACGACTTCTGGGCCCCGAAAGCGCGGGCCGCCAGCGTCTGGGCCTCCTTGATGGACCCGTGCGGGTCAAGCAGCGAATCCAGACCGCCAGAGGTGGCAGAGGTCTCCGCCAGGAGCAGGTTGAGGCCGTAGAACTCGCCCATGTCCTTGATCCATTTGGAGTTGACCACGGAACCGCCCCGGGAGACGGGCAGCGCATGGAAGACGCCCGCTGGCTTTCTGCTGTGGCACTGAAGAGCCGTGAAGAACGGCGTGTCGTAGCGGTCCGCCACACCGCGCAGCAGCGACAGGTGCAACTCCAAGCTGTCCTCGCGGCGGAAGATTCGCCTGAACCTTCGGGTCAGTGACCCGGCGAGCTCCTCGATGGCAACACCGGCGACCAAGTAGAGATCGAGTTCGGGGCGCAGCTGCGCGAGCTTGTCCGCAAGACCAAGTATCCGCTCGATGGGCCGCATCGGGGCGAGGTCCTCTCCGGCGAATCCGGCCAGGAAATTACGCAGGTCATGGCCCAGCCGCTGCCGCGTGGTGGATCCGAACCCCGGACGGAGAACGCAGGCCTGAATATCGGGATTCAACAACACCGCCACGAGCGCGTCCTCATAACTCGGGACAATGGTCAGCTCGTAGATGAACGCGTCGGCAGGCCTGCGCTGGCGGATCATCTCGGCCTGAAGGGCGTCCCTGTCCGTGGCGGCCATGTCATCGACGATGAGGACCTCGAATCTCGGCCGAACCTCCGCCGGGGCCGGCGCAGCCGGCAGATCGGCACTGGGGGCATCCCCGTCGGGAGACGATTCCCGCTCGTCCGGACTGGGGCTCAATCTCGCGAGACCGCGGGTAACGGGTTCAATGAGTTCAAGCGCCCCGCGGTAGTCCCCGGCGTCGACGCGCTGGTGCAGTTGGGTGACATGCCGGTGCCCGGGGAACGCCCAATACAGCTCGACCGCCTCCAGCAGTTGCAGCCGCCGCTCGATCTCACGCGGCAGGCCGTTCACCGAAGCCTCCGGCGCGTCGGCAGCAGCCAACTGCTTGGTGGCGTAGCCCAGGAACTCCCACGCATCGCTGCGCAGCCGCCATACACTGCTGGGAATCCCGTTGAATGTCTCAGCGCCCGCGACCGTCGCCGTCACTGCTTCGTTCATGCTTTCACCCCGTCTTTTGGCTTCGCGGCTGCCACGACGGCTGGGGCAAGGTCCGCGGGGTTGCAGGATTCAGCCATGACCCGGCTCCCCTGTTCGTGATGGTCGTCGTGGAAATCAGGTGTGGGGCCGTGAGGCATGGTTCTTCTTCCTTGACTGGCCAGGTGCGCGCCATGCGCACTGGTAAGTGTTGTTGCTGAGCGGGGGTGGATCATGCCCACCCCCACGTCCCACATCCGGAAATCCGGAAAGTCTTTGGCTGGGCCGTCGAGAGGCCTGAGTGCCGAGAGAACCGGCTGGACCGTCAAAGAGTCGCCGTCGTTGGCGTCGGGGCCTTGGCCGTCAGGGTTCCCTTCCCTTGCAGCTCCAGCCCGGACGGCGACGGAACCGGCGGGCGCCGGAACCCGCACTAGTGAATGAGCGCCAGCACCGCTCCGGCCGCGACCACGCCACCGGCTTCGGCGCGGAGATCGGTAATGGTGCCGTCGCGATGGGCCGCAACCTGGGTTTCCATCTTCATCGCCTCCAAAACAACCACCGGATCCCCTGCCGTCACCTCGGCGCCGGGCTCCACGAGCCACTTCACCACGGTGCCGGCCATGTCGGCGCGGAGTTCGCCGGGGTCAGCGGCCCCGCCGGCGCGGGTGCCGCCGTCGGACTCTGAAGCTGCTGTTCCCCCGGCAGGAAGGGCCTGGCCGGAGCGTGCCCAGCCGTCCAGCAGGTCTGCCGGCAGGCCGACAGCTATCCGGCGGCCATCGACCTCCACGGTGACGGTGCGCCGTTCGCCGTCGGGCGCCGCAGTACTGAAGCCCGGGTCCGCCGGGATCCGGTCCGCGAAGTCCGTCTCGATCCAGCGGGTGTGGATGCCCAGGCCGGTCTCCGAAACGAAGTCCTCGGCCTGCACCACTGCGCGATGGAAGGGCAGGACGGTGGCGACCCCGGTGATGCTGAGCTCGGCCAGTGCCCGGCGTGCCCGGCGCAGCGCCTGCTGGCGGTCCGCGCCGGTGACGATCAGTTTCGCCAGCAGGGAGTCGAACTGCGGCGGGACGAAGGAGCCGGAGCGGACGCCGGTGTCCAGACGCACGCCCGGTCCGGTGGGGGCGTTGAATTCGTCGATGGTCCCGGGCGAGGGCAGGAAACCGCGTCCCACGTCCTCGGCGTTGAGCCGAAATTCAAAGGAATGTCCGCGGGGCGCGGGATCCTCGGCGAACCGCAGCCGCTCGCCGGCCGCTATCCGGAACTGTTCCTGGACCAGGTCGATCCCGGTGGTTTCCTCGGTGATGGGGTGCTCCACCTGCAGGCGGGTGTTCACTTCCAGGAACGCCACGGTGCCATCGGCCGCAACCAGGAATTCCACGGTGCCGGCGCCGGAATAGCCGGCTTCCCGGCAGACTGCCTTGGCTGAGTCGTAGATCTGGCGGGTCTGCTCGTCAGTCAGGAACGGCGCAGGGGCCTCCTCCACCAGCTTCTGGTGCCGCCGCTGCAGGGAGCAGTCGCGCGTTCCGACGACGACGACGTTGCCGTGCGTATCGGCCAGCACCTGCGCCTCGACGTGGCGCGGGCGGTCCAGATAGCGCTCAATGAAGCACTCGCCGCGGCCGAAGGCGGCGACGGCTTCACGAACCGCGGAGTCGAAGGCTTCCTCGATCTCATCCATGTTCCGGACCACCTTTAGCCCGCGGCCGCCTCCGCCGAAGGCGGCCTTGATGGCGATGGGCAGGCCGTGCCCTTCGGCGAAGGCACGCGCCTCGGCGGCTGACTCCACGGGCCCGTCGCTGCCGGCCACGAGCGGTGCACCGGCGCGGACGGCAATATCGCGTGCCGTGATCTTGTTGCCCAACTGGCGGATGGCATCCGGGGTGGGGCCGATCCACACGAGCCCGGCATCGAGCACGGCCTGGGCAAAATCGGCGTTTTCGGACAGGAAGCCGTACCCGGGGTGGACCGCGTCCGCCCCGGACTGTGCCGCCACGCTGAGCAGCTTTCCGATGTTCAGGTAAGTGTCTGCCGGGGAGTTGCCGCCCAGGCTGAAGGCCTCATCGGCGGCGCCGACGTGCATGGCATCGGCGTCGATGTCCGCATACACGGCGACGGATTCCAGCTGCGCGTCGTTGCAGGCACGGGCAATGCGGACGGCGATTTCACCGCGGTTGGCAATCAGGACCTTGCGCATAAGTTACTCGCTTTTCGTTCGGAAGTCGGCCGGTGAGGCGCCAGTTGGTTCGGGGGCAGTTCGTTCTGCAGGGGGCGCGGTGCGGAAGCGGATCATTCCGCCGATGGGCACCTGGGCTGCGCGGTCCAGCTGATGGTCCACCACGACGCCGATGACGGGGTAGCCGCCGGTGATGGGGTGGTCGGCAAGGAAGAGCACGGGCAGGCCCTCCGGCGGGATCTGGATGGCCCCCGCCACTGTTCCTTCGCTGGGGAGTTCGCCGGCCCGGCTGCGTTCCAGGGGCGTCCCCCGCAACCTCAAACCCACCCGGTTGGATTGCGGCTTGACCTCCCAGTCCTGGCCGCACAATGAGTCAAGGGCCGCCTGATCGAACCAGTCGGCGCGCGGTCCCGGAACGATATCCAGCACGGTGACCCCGTCACGGGGAAAATCGGGCTGAATTTCGGGGCTTCCCACGACACCGGAGTCCACCACATCGCCGGCGGCGAGCAGCTGTCCGGCGGCCAGCGGAGCCGGGCCGATTCCGGACATGGTGTCGGTGGATCGGCTGCCCAGTACCAAGGTGGCGTCCACGCCGCCGCGGACGGCAAGATAAGTGCGGAACCCTGCTTCGGGAGCGCCGATATTGAGGATTTCACCGTCCAGCAGGGCGAAAGGTGTGGCCATCGGGACCGTTCGTTGCCGGAAGGATTCCGCGTTGCCGGTCGAATCAGCTGAGTCAGACTGCTCAGCGGCGTCCGACGGCGAGAGGACAGTCAGTTCCGACGGCGCCCCGGCGACTGCCAGAACCTGGTCCCCTTTGGCCTGAACCCTGAGGCCGCCGGCCACGGTTTCGATTCCGGCGGCAGACGGGCCATTGCCCACCAGGCGGTTGGCCCGGCGGAGCGAGGACCGGTCCAGTGCCCCGGCGGCAGAGACGCCAAGGGCAGAGTAGCCCTGCCGGCCGAGGTCCTCGATAAGACTGTGGATTCCGGGCGAAAGTACACGGAGTCCGGACCCGCCCTCGGGTGCCGGCTGCTCCGCTTGCGTCGAAGCAGCGTCGTCCGACTCCGAGGTCAGGGTCACGACGTCCCGGACCGCGCGGAACTGCACGCGGTGGCCGGGGCTCGCCAGAGCCGGTTCGGCACGGTCGAGGTCCCACATTCGGGCTCCCGTGCGGCCGATCAATTGCCAGCCTCCCGGGGACCGGCGCGGATACACCGCCGAATAGTTTCCGGCCAGGGCCACCGACCCCGCAGGGACGGCGGTGCGCGGTGAACTCCGGCGGGGAACTTCGAGCACCTGGTTCTCCCCCACCATGTACCCGAACCCCGGCGCGAAACCGGCGAACGCCACCGTCCAGATCTGGCCGGTATGGGCTGCGATCACACCATCAGTGCCGAGGCCTGTCAGCATCCCCACTTCGGCGAGATCATCGCCGTCGTACACGGCCTCAATGACCACCAGGCCACTCTCCTGCTCCGCCGGCGCGGTCAGCTCCAGCTCGAGGAGGATCCTGCCGATGCGCCGGGCCGCTGCGGGCGAGTCCGCCCTGACCATTACGGTCTCGGCAGCCGCCAAGACATCCTGCTGCCCCGGAAGCGGAGCCTCGAGAAGCATGGCCTGCAGAGCCAGCACGTCCTGCGTGCCGGAAAGCTCCGCAAGTACCGCACGGGTTCCCACCGGCCGCACCGAGCGGACCCTATGCACCGTCAGTGCTTGCATGGCTGCCTCAATCATTAGTTTGCCCGCGCCGTTGGGGCGCTGGAATCCTGCAGGAGACGCTCTTCCTCGTCGGGGCGCGGATCCCTGCCGAGGGCCAGGCCAACGATGGTCACCACCGAGGCTGCGAGCAGGTAGATCGCGATCAGGGACCAGTTGCCGGAGACTGCGTAGAGGGCGGTGAAGATCAGCGGAGCCACGGCGCCGCCAATCACACCGGCCAGGGTGTAAGCCAGCGAGCTGCCGGCGTAGCGGAGACGGGCCGGGAACTGCTCGGTGATGTACGCGGCCTGCGGGCCGTACATAAAGGCGTGGAAGGCAAGGCCTATCACGACGCCCACGGTCAGCATCAGCACCGACCTGCCCTGGATCATGAGGAAGAACAGCGGGATGTAGACGGCGGTGCCGACGGCGGCAATGGCGTAGACCAGGCGCCGGTTGAAGCGGTCCGTCACGGCGCCGGCGGCGGGGATCAGCACCAGCTGGAACGCCGATCCGATGAGGATGGCGGCCAGCACGTTGCCGGTGGTCATGCCCAGTTCCCTGGTGGCGTAGACGGCCACGAAAACGGTGAACAGCGCGTACAGGACGTCAGGGCACACGCGGGAAAGGGCGGCGGCAACCAGGGCCCGGGGCTCCTTGGTGAACACCTCTTTGATGGGCGCCTTGGGCTGATCGCCGTGGGCCTGGATGGCTTTGAAGACAGGGGTTTCCTCCAGCTTGAGCCGGATGATCAGGCCGAAGACCACCAGCAATGCGGAAGCCAGGAAGGCCACGCGCCAGCCCCAGTCCAGGAACGCTTCGGTGCTGATCGTTGCAGCGAGCACGGCCAGCACGCCGTTGGCCATCAGGTTGCCGGCCGGGGGGCCGATCTGGGCGGCCGAGGACCAGAATCCGCGCTTCTTTGGGTCACCGAATTCACTGGAGAGCAGCACTGCACCGCCCCATTCGCCGCCGACACCGATTCCCTGGGCCAGGCGCAGGAGCACCAGGATGAGGGGGGCCGCCACGCCGATGGTCGCGTAACCCGGCAGCGCACCGATGAGCACCGTGGCGATACCAATAACCATAAGAGTGATGAAAAGGACCCGTTTGCGGCCGATCCTGTCGCCAAGGCGGCCGAAGATCACGCCGCCAATGGGCCGTGCCAGGTAACCCACAGCGAAGGCCGAGAAGGAGAGCAGCAGTCCGACAAATTCGTCGTTGCCCGGGAAGAAGACCTTGGGAAAGACCAAAGCGGAAGCCACCGAGTAGATGGCGAAGTCGTAGTATTCCAGTGAAGTGCCGGTGAGGCTTGCGATGTAAGCCTTCATGGCGCCGGCAGGAGCTTTTCTGGTTCCTGCTTGGGGATCCGGGTTGAATGTTGTCATGGTTGTCCTCCAGGGGGCGGGGATGCTGCCTGTGTGTTGGTGGCGGTCAGGAAGGGGCTTAGACGAACGATGCGATGGTGATGCCGGCGCCGGAAAGCGCCGCCCTCACTGCGACAGCCATGGCAACGGCCCCGGGGGAATCGCCATGGACGCAGATGCTGTCTGCATTGATTTTCAGGAGGGAGCCGTCCACGGTGCGGATGGCGGAGTCGGTGGCCATCCGCAGGACATGCTCGGCCACCTGGGCCGGATCCTCCAGGACGGCCCCGGGCAGCGAGCGGGAGACGAGAGTTCCGTCGGGGTTGTAGGCCCGGTCAGCAAAAGCTTCCGACACGCCGCGGAGGCCTGCGGCTTCGGCGAGGCGCAGGACCTCCGAGCCGGGCAGTCCGAGGATGGGCAGGTCCGGGTCAACGGACTTTACGGCGTCGACGACGGCGCGTGCCTGGGCGGTGTGGGACACGATCGCGTTGTAGAGGCCGCCGTGGGGCTTGACGTACCGGACCCGGCCGCCCTCCACTGCGGCCAATGCCTGCAGTGCGCCGATCTGGTAGACCACGTCGTCCGCCAGTTCGCTGGGATTGATGTCCATGAAGCGTCGGCCGAAGCCGGCGAGGTCACGGTAGCCCACGTGGGCACCGATCGTGACACCGGCTGCGACGGCTTCCCGGCAAGTCCGGCGGATTACGGTGGGGTCGCCTGCGTGGAAACCGCAGGCCACATTGGCGCTGGACACGGATTGGAACATCGCAGTGTCGTCACCCAGGGTCCAGTGGCCGAAGGACTCGCCTACGTCGCTATTCAGGTCCATGCTCATCATTGTGATCCTCGTCTCATTGGTCCGTCCCTATAAGGATGCACCAATTTTCCAAATTGTTCAACAATCCTTCGATTCGACGAGGTGGCGATCGTGTAGATTCTGACGTATGGCAAGAACAGAAGCAGTAATTTCCAGTCCGTCGCTGCACGCAGACAACGATGCCGGGCAGGGCCGGGCCGGGCGCGGCGCGGCAGCGAGGCTGAGGGTCGCCGTGCCTTCCGTGGCGGAACGGGTTGCCGATGAGCTGCGCCTTCAGCTGGCGGAGGGAGCTCTCCTCCCCGGCACCCGGCTTACCGAGTCCACCATCGCCGAAGAGCTGGGTGTCTCCCGCAACACGGTCCGTGAAGCTTTTGCCGAGCTGACCAGCGAGCGGCTGGTGGTGCGCCACCCGAACCGGGGAGTGTTTGTGGCGAGCCTGGGAGCCGACGACATCCACGATGTCTACACCGTCCGGCGGGCAATCGAGGTCAGCGCCATCCGCGGCGGCGGGACTCCTGAAGCCGTGGCCGCCGTCCGGGCAGCAGTGGAGGAGGGGAAACGCGCAGCGGCCGCTGATGACGAAGAGGGGCTGGGCAGCGCCAACCAGCATTTCCACGGTGCCATTGTGGCGCTGGCCGACAGCCCGCGGCTGCACGCCATCATGTCCCAGGTCCTGGCCGAGATGAGGCTGTCTTTCCACAAGGCCAGCGCCGATGCGCACTTCTACCGTGGATATCTGAAAAACAACGAGGAGATCTGCGCGGCGCTCGAAGCTGGCGAACTGGACAGGGCCGGCAATCTCCTGCTGGCCTACCTGGACCGGTCCGAAGCGGATCAGTCCGCCACCCACGGGGCATAGCGCCTGCGGAATGTGCGGCAGGGCTCCTGACGAACCAGCGTGCGGCAGCTAAAGTGTGAAGGCCCGTCAATCAGGGAAATCTGGTGCGCTGCAGAGCGGCCAAGAAGCTAATCACGCATATTCAAAGCATTCGCCCAAGAAGTTGAACCCGGGTCTCGACACCCAATCGGATCCATGATTGGAGACATCAAGCGGGTGGAGCTAAGGAGATTCCACCCCCTGGCCTCGTCCTTAAATGGTTGTGTTTTAACGGTTTTTAACATTGTTTAAAACCCCTGGATTTCGAGGCAAAACAGGAGTTTCAACAGTCAATAAATAGCATCGAACATCGACACGCTTTGGTCGAAAGCGTGTCGTTTCCTTGTCAATTTCTGTCTGCAAATTTGGTCCGGCTTGACAGATGGAATCCGGTGGCCTAGATTCGCGTGTTGATTGGAGGCCGTCCCCTGGCATTGTCCTGCCCGTAAGGGGACCTCAAAGGGGCCTCGCGGTCGCAGCATTCGTGGCCATCTCCGGTCTCAGTGGTGCGAGCGGTCAGGGTGGAACCCGCGCGTACGGCCACTGCCGCAGATGGAAGATTGCCAGGTTCCACTGGCATCAGGGTCCATTGGATGGCAGCATTTGAAAGCAGGAATTTCAGGACCAAGTTGACCGCCTCGGGCTAACCTTCGTCCTCGCCACGCCGGATACAAGCCGTACACCAGGTTCGCCTGATCCCGACGGTAGGCCACCTGGTCGAGCCGGACATCGATTCTCCCCCGCGAGAGCATCGTGGGGCATTGACCGGATCGCGAAGGTGAATACGGAGCCATTGCCAGCCCACATCTGCTGAGCCTGCTCTGTGTGGGTCCGAAAATTTTCTTCTGTCCCGGTGCCACCCGACAACCATTTGACTGGTTCGGCGTCTTCGCTGGCGAGGGGGCGGCCGCGTCTAAAGTTTGTCGGGGGTACAGGGCAACTGTGCCGTCACTGAATATTGGGCCCCGATCTACGGGATGAGCTTCAACCTATCGGCTGGAGATGCCGGACGGATTCTTGACCTGGTATTCCTTCGGGGCACCGCTTCCGGACCCAGAGATCGATTAGAACCCGGAATCGGTTCGGCGGATCGAGGCTTAGGGCTGCACGTACAGGACCTCTCCTGCCGACTTTCCGATGTGCAAGTCCCAATATGCTTCGGCGATCAAATCCGGATCAAAGAAGGTGCCAGCCGCAACGACGCCCCCGATGGTCACCGTGCCCACCGTTAGGCCGTCCGGGGCGAGCTCATCGGCCAGGGTGAAGGCCAAGTTGCGTAGCCCGGCCTTGCTGATGGAGGCTGATGCCCGGGATGCAACGGGATTCAAGCCCAAGAGTCCTCCGGTGAAAAGAATGGATCCCGAACCGCGTGCAATCATGGCAGGAGCCACCAGTTGGACGCAGCTCAGCGCCCCGACCACGTTGACGACGAAATCCCGGGTCAGGTCCGCGGTGTCCAGTACGGAGGGGTTGGCAATCGTGTTGGCTCCTGCGTTGTAGACCAGCACATCCAAGGTTCCGTGTTCGGCCTGGATACGGGCGAAAGCCGATTGCAGGCTCTGCGAGTCGGTCACATCGGCGACGATGCCATGGGCCTCGATGCCAACGTTCTGTAGCTCTGATACTCGAATTTCAAGTGCTTCAGGGTTCCTGGCCAGCAGGATCACCGTGAAACCGTTGGCTCCGAATTTCCTGGCCACGCCGGCGCTGACGCCCTGACCGGCACCCACGATGGCCACAACCTTCTTGTTCATTTCTGCTGCTTTCAATTGACATGATCGCGACGACAACCAATCTGGTGGAAAGGAGCTGGCGACGCATGAGGCGTGGGCAGGCATTCCATGTCATTCGCGCGGGTGACTGGATTTAAAATGTATCACTCGAAAAAATCCTTACTTTGGTGCCCGTGAAGACACAATCGCGGATATTTCCCTGCCGTACCGGACCTGCGCGGGTGCGCCGATTTCATTCCCCGGTTCGGTGTGAGGATTTTCATCCGACATGGTTGTCATGCGGTCAACCACGCAGAACGCCGAGGGTTCATATCAAACCGGTCAGCGCAAACGCTTCATGTGCCGGCCCGGCATGGGAGTCTTCGCGGAGGGTCCTCAGGTTCTCAAGTGAGGACGAAGTTTGCGGGCCGCTCACCGCACTTGTTCCGGGGACATAAACTGCAGGACTTTGCCGTCGGAAACCAACCAGTCGAACCGCCCCGGGGTCTACGACAAAGGGCAGCCTGCGCAAGAGCAATCCAACGCGTTCGGACACCCAAGGGGCCTAAACTGGTGCCATGGATGCACATGAAGTTCAGCTGGCCAACTACCCGGACGGCGCCGTGGAGGCAGGGAATTTCAGTATCGATACGGTTCATGTCCCGGAGCCCAGAGACGGTCAAGTGGTGGTGCGCCTGCGCAGGTTGGGGCTGAACGCCGGGCTGGCCAACCGGATTGGGGGTCCGGACACGGCCTATGGCCCGGGCATCACCCCGGGTGACGTGCCCGCGAGTGACGGCATCGTTGAGGTCGTTGAGTCCCGCAGCGGCGCGTTCAGGCCAGGTGATATGGCGGTGCGAAAATCACCGTGGCGTAGTATTGACGTCGCCACCGAAGATGAACTGCACCGCATTCCAGCCCCGGAGGCCGGCGTTTCGTTGGAGGCGCACCTGACGGTGCTTGGACATACCGGCTTCACCGCGTACACCGGCATGATGCGCTTTGGTGGTTTGCGGGCAGGGGATTCGGTCCTTGTGTCCGGTGCGGCAGGTGGAGTGGGTAGCTGTGCAGTGCAGTTCGCCAAAGCCGTCGGCGCTACCGTCATTGGCAGTGCGGGTTCAGCCGAGAAGGTCAAGCTCTTGCGCTCGTTGGGTGCCGATGCTGCTTTCAATCACCGCGACGGTGCGGCACTGGACTTGCTTCGTGAGGCAGCGCCGGATGGGATCGACCTATTTTATGACAACGTGGGCGGGGACCAGCTGGAAGCCGCACTGGAGGCCCTGCGCTTTGGCGGGCGTGTGGTGATCTGCGGTGCCGCGTCACAGTACGGGAAGGGAAACGAAGCCAAGGGCCCGTCGAATTACCTGCGCATGATCTATCGGCAGCTGACCCTGCGCGGCTTCGACGTGACCTCAAACGAGGACCTGCGCCGGGAATTCGAGGCCACCGTTGCTGGCTGGTTGCGCGCGGGAAAGGTTCGCAGCGTCCACACCCTCCTCGGCGGCTTCGACCAGATCCCTGCGGCGTTCGCATCTTTGCTCGCTGGCGGCAACAGCGGCCGCATGATTGTCGATTGCGACAGCTGACCCGAGAGAATGCCGGACCGGGCGTTCAGCGGTGGAGGGAGAGCGGCCCCTTCAGTCGCTACACCGAGGGCACCTTCGACGGGATGAGCTGACTGCTTCATCCATGACACGCGATGCACCGCGGGCACGAACAAGTCGTTGAGCGAGGATCATTTAATCTTTGACGCTGAGTGCCATCACGATGGTTCGTTCAGTTTCGAGGTGGTCAGGGTGGGAGCTTCCAACGACTCCCGTTCACCGTTTCCGCGTGCGCGGAAGTTTCTGTCGGCGGTTCAAAACCACACAATCCTGTGGATTGCTTGGTCTGGGAGACGTCATTGAACAACCCACAATGGCTTGAGCACCCTCGTCGGGCAGAAGATCAAAAAGCCCTGTGCCACCCACAACCGGGTGGCACAGGGCCCTTCAGGTCTTAGCTATGCTCTGCGGCCACGACCTCCATGTCGAAGTCTCAGCCCATAAGCTGCCCCACCAAGCAGCAGCAGAAGCGCAGCAAAGGACGCCAGAACTGCCGTATGACTGCCTGTACTTGCCAAACCATCGGTGGGCACTGCAGTTGCACTCGTGACTACAGAGGTGGCAGCAACAGTGGCGCTCGGCGTGACGCCAGTGGTCGGCACGGTCGTCGGCGGCACGGTCGGCACTGTCGTCGGCGGCACGGTCGGCACTGTCG
>JBDTQM010000016.1:0-33087 GCA_039932175.1 Specibacter sp. | reverse complement strand
CGCAGCCCAGCTCCATGGCCAGGGCGGCGTCGGATGCGGTGCCGATGCCGGCGTCGAGCACCACGGGAATGCCAGCCCGGGAAACGATCAGTTCAATGTTGTGCGGGTTCAGAATGCCCAGGCCCGTGCCGATAGGGGCGCCCAGGGGCATGACGGCGGCCGCCCCCAGCTGCTCCAGACGCAGGGCAAGGACGGGATCGTCGTTGGTGTAGGCGAAGACCTTGAAGCCGCGGTTGACCAACTGCTCGGTGGCTTCGACAAGTTCCACTGCGTCGGGCAAGAGCGTGTGCTCATCGGCGATGACCTCGAGTTTGATCCAGTCAGTCTCCAACGCTTCACGGGCCAGCTCGGCCGTCATGACAGCTTCCCGGGCTGTGAAGCAGCCGGCAGTGTTAGGCAGCACGCGGATGTTGTTTTCATGCAACAGCCCGAACAGGTTGGTGTTGGCGTCAGTTGCCCCGTCCACGGAGTACCGGCGCATGGCCACGGTGGTCAGCTCGGTGCCGGAGGCAATGAGCGCAGCTCCCAGCCCCGACAGGCTCGGGGCCCCGCCGGTGCCCATGATGAGCCTGGAGTTCAAGGTCACACCGTCAATAATCAACGCATCGTTGCGGGTAAGGGTTTCAGTCATGGCACTTCACTTTCGAACAGGGAGGGATGGTGTGGGCGCGAACATGCTTTAGCCGCCTTGGACGGCTGTGACAATCTCAAGCTCATCATTGAGCTCAAGGGGGGTTGCTGCCCATTGGCTGCGCGGCACAATGTCTGAGTTGCGGGCAACGGCAACGCCCAGCCGGCCGCCGTCGGCCGCCTGGCCGGAGGCCAGCAGGGCCCGGCCCGTCATGGCCGACACCAGCTCGGCAACAGTGGTGCCGGCAACGTAGGGGTGGGCGCTGCCGTTAAGTTGGATGGTGCTCATGGTGTCTCCTGATCGGTGGATGCGGTGTGCAGGCGTGGCTGGTGGTGGTGCGGCAGCAGGTCCGGGGAGAACCTGTCGGGCCGAAAGCGGGTCCACGCCAGATCCGTGATCCCGCCCAGCAGCTGCCTGGCAATGAGTGCCGCAATGGGAGTGAGCAGCACGCCGTGGCGGAAGAACCCCGTGGCAATGATGAGCCCCTTAATGTCCTTCCCGTCGTCGCCTGCGACGCGGCCCAGCAAGGGGGCGTTGTCGGGAGTTCCAGGCCGGGCCCGGGCAGTTGTTTCAAGCAGTTCCAGTTCCACCACGGCCGGCACAAGAACTTGGGCGTCGCGCAGGAGCTGGTGCACTCCCCCGGCGCTGACGCCGGACGAACCATCTTCCCTGCTGCTGGCCCCAATCACCACCGTGCCGTCGTCGCGCGGCACAATGTACACGGGCAGGCCGCGTACCAGGCCGCGAATGGTGGCGGTGGTCAGCGGGCGCAGGTGCTCCGGAACCTTTAGCCGGAGGATGTCTCCGTAGACTGCGCGCACAGGAAGCTTCAGCCCGTCCGGCAGCCCGTCCAGCTTCGGGGCGCCCAGGGCGTTGGCCACAACAACCTCCCGCGCATGGACTTCCCGGCCGTCGGCAAGCGCCACACCCGTCACTGCCGAGTGGGTGCTGGCGGGGTCCTGGTGCAGCAGGCCCACGGCGTTTTGGGCCACGAAGGTGTCCTCGGCACCGGCCCGGCCATGCGCGGCAGCCGTCGTCGTGAGCTGGCTGCGCAGCGTTTCGGCAAGCGCCCTGGGATCAACGCTGTGGTCTGCCGCCACTGTGTAGGCGCAGGAAATGTGCGGCCCCACCATCGGCTCCAGGCCCCGGGCTTCGCGGATGGTCAACTGCGCAACGCCCAGGCCATGCCGGCCCTGGACATCACGCAGATCCGCCAACGCTTTCCGGTCCGCCGGGTCGGCACCCAAAACGAGGGTTGGGACTGTGCTGAATCCGGTGTTGCTGCCTGCCGGCAGGTTTGCCAGGAACTCCGGCCACCGTGCCGAGGCGGCCAGTGTCAGCTCCAGCAGGTCTTCCTCCTGGTAGTGAAGTTCGCTGACAGGTGCCAGCATTCCGGCGGCGGCAAAGGTGGCGCCGGTGGCCGGTGCGGGGTCAATCAGGGTGACGGCGTATCCGGCACGTTGGGCTTCGGCGGCAATGCCGAGGCCCACAATTCCGGCGCCAATGATGGCCACATCAGTGGTGATGACTTGCGGCACGGTGTGCGCCACTTTGATCTCCTTCCCTACGCCGGTATGAGCCGGATCAGGTTCCACGCCCTCGCGGGGCGTATTTCGGTCGGCGCAGTCGGCGCCCTCTCAGCCAGCTTCCCTGGCTCCCGCGGTACTGCATTAGTCTATGAGATATGAGCAGCTCTTCTGTCACTTATGACGCCACATCCGAAACGTCCACCGCCACCCTTGCCACCGCCCGGCTGTACTTGTGTACGGATGCGCGGGCGGAACAAGGCGATTTCGCCGATTTTTTGCGTGCCGCCTATGCCGGGGGCGTGGACATTATTCAGCTCCGCGACAAGTCGCTTGAGGCTGCGCAGGAACTGGAAATGTTGACCGTGTTGCGGTCCGTGGCCGAGGAATTCGGCAAGTTGTGGTCCGTCAATGACAGGGCGGACCTTGCCATGTTGAGCGGCGCTCCGGTGTTCCATGTGGGCCAAAAGGACCTGCCCCTGCCCGCCGCACGGTCCCTGGTGGGCGGCTCCGTGTCGATAGGCCTGTCCAGCCACGACCCCGCCCAAATTTCAGCTGCCGCCGCCGATCCCAATGCCGACTACTTCTGTGTGGGGCCGCTGTGGGCCACCCCCACCAAGCCCGGCCGGGCCGCCGTCGGCCTGTCCATGCTGGAACATGCGGCTTCGCTGGGCACGTCCAAGCCGTGGTTTGCCATCGGCGGGGTGGATCTTTCCAACGTTGACCAGGTGGTTGCGGCCGGCGCCTCACGGATTGTGGTGGTCCGGGCCATCACCCAGGCCCCGGATCCGACGGCGGCCGCACAAGAATTGCTGTCCCGGCTGCCTGAACTGGGGTAGCTTCCGCGACAGGGACGCCGTCGAGCTGGCTATCTGGCTAGATGAGGCCGGCCAAGTCCGCCAAGGCCGCGAGGTGAAGCTCAAAAAGGGCTGCCGGGTCACTGAACGTTTCGCGCCCGTACTGGCCAAAAACTTCAAAGTTGACGGCACCAAACAGGGCCGTCCACACCAGAACCCCGCGGGCCAGGACGTGGTCGGGTACGCTCAGCCCCAGTTCCTGGCGGATGGCGGAAAAGTCGGTGGCGAGCCCGGGGCCTGGCACAGCCAGCGGTTCGTCAGCACGCAGCTTCCCTGCCCGGTGGGCCTCTTCGATGATCCGCACCAATTGGGTAATCACGCGCGTCCCCGGAACCGTGGTCTGTTCGGCTGGCGCTTCATATCCTGGCACGGGCGAGCCAAAAAGCAGCCCGTAGCGTGCCGGCTCGGCCACCGCCCATGCCCTGACGGCCCCGCCCAACGCCCGGAATTGCGCGGCAAAATCACCGGCCGGGATCTGGTTCACGGCGTTGTCCACGGCGTCGCCCAGGGCGTTGTAGCCATCAACAAGCAGCAGGGTCAGCAGCTCATCCCTGTTCCTGACGTACCTGTAGACGGCCGATGAAACCACGCCAAGCTCCCTCGCCACGGCCCGCAGTGACAGCCCTGCCGCGCCGTGCACCGCCAGATGCTTGCGACCAATGCTGACAATTTCAGACATGGTTTGCAGCCGCGCGCGTTCCCGGGGTGTTTGGGTCATGACACAATACTTCGCACTTTCGAGACCACCGTCAACTTAAGTGAGCATTGCTCTTGACTTAAGTAATGTCAGGGCTGGATAGTTAAAGCGAGAGCACCGCTCACATTTACCGCCCCACAAAGGACTGTGCCATGCATGCCGACAAGCCACTCCAGGATTCCACCAACCAAGCACCGTCCACGGCCGTCAAAGTGGTCACCGGCGCCGGCCCCGTTGGCTGGGCGGTTGCCGCGCAGCTGGCCGATGCCGGCCACCGCGTTCGCGTCCTGACCCGCTCAGGCTCCGGACCCGAACATCCGCTGGTCGAAAGGTGCCGAGTGGACGTCAGCCGGCAGGAGCAGCTCCGTGCTGCCATGACGGAGGTAGACACGGTTTTCCACTGCATCCACGGATCACGGTACAACGCTGAGGCGTGGGCGCGGGAACTGCCGGCCGCCGAACAGACAGTGCTGGAAGCCGCCGGCGAAGCAGGCGCCGTGGTGGTTTCCCGGAGAGCCTGTACTCCTACAACCATCCCGAAAAGCCCATGACCGAGGACGGCCCGCGCCAGGCAACAGGCGGCAAACGCGGCGTCAGGACGGCCCTGCTGCAAGCCCGGGCGGTGTCAAAAACACCCACCGTCAGTGTTGTGGCGTCGGACTTCTTTGGGCCGCGGGTGCTCTTGTCCCACGCCGGCGACCGCATGGTGCCGCGGATCCTGTCCGGCAAGCGGCTGCAGGTGGTGGGCAGCGCCGACACGCCGCACTCCTTCACCTACGTCCCGGACCTGGCTGCCGCCATGATCCGGGCGGCCGCCACGCCGTCGACCTGGAACACTGTGCTTCACGCGCCCAGCAACCCCGCCCTGTCCCAACGCGAGCTTGCCGAAGCGTTTGCCACAGCCGCCGGAGTCCGCTCCCCCAAGGTCAGCACCATCCCCGGATGGGCCATCAGGGCGGCAGCACTCTTTTCCGCCGACATGCGGGAGCTGATCGAGACCCTGTACCAGTTTCAGGAACCCTTCGTCCTGGACTCCACCAAATCCCAGCAGTTGCTGGGATTGGAACCAACCCCGCTGGACACGGCGGCGCGGGCTACGGTCCAGTGGTGGCGGGAGAAAGCCTAGTGCCGGACCTCCAGGTTCATGGCCACCTTGCGCAGCAAGCCCGCCAGGACGGCCCGCTCACGAGGAGTCAGTCCGGACAATAATTCCTGATCCCGCGCCAGAAAATTCGGGAACGTCCTATCCACCAGGGCGTGGCCGTCCGCTGTCAGCTGCAGGAGCACCACACGCCCGTCACGCTCGGAGGGCAGGCGCTCGATGAGGCCGCGCCGGGCCAGCCTGTCGGCATTTTTGGTGGTGGAAGCGCCGCTGAGCATGGTGGCAGCCGTAACTTCGCTGGCCCGCAGGGGCCTGCCGCTGCGGGCCAGGGTGCACAGCAGGTCGAATTCAGTCCGGGTGATGTCTTCCGGCGCCAGGTCATGCTCCACCCGCTGCGTCACCAGCGCCCCGATGCGGTTAATCCTGCCCATGACCTCAATGCTTGAGACATCAAGCTCGGGCCGGGCCTGTGCCCAACCCTGCCGGGCAGCATCAACAAAGTCTTCGGGCGCCGCAAAAAGGTCCATGTGCACCAGTCTAGAGAGAACACTCACATGGTTCACATCTATTTTACTAGTAAAATAGATTATAGGCTTGATGCATGACCACTTCAGCTCGACTGCACCATCTGGGCACAGCCCTGGTCCACCCTTTGTCGCCGTCCGCATGGCGCAACTCGATGCGCCTGCGCCCGGCTGATGCCCTGCTTGCCCCCGCCATCAAGGTGGGCATCGCAGCCACGCTGGTGCTTGTGACAGGCGGCTTGCTGGGCCAGCAACAACTCGCGGCCGTGGCGGCCCTCGGAGCGTTGACGTCTGCGTTCGGCCGCTACCAGTCCTATGGACGGCTGGGCCGCCAGCTTGCGGTGGTGGCCACTGGGCTCCTGTCCGCAGCCGGCGTCGGTGCGCTGCTGGCCACGCTTGACACTCCGCTGTGGCTCCAAATTGCAGCACTGTCCCTCATCGCAGGGGGCTCGGCCCACCTGTTCACGGCATTGGGCATCGCCGGCCCGGGTCCGGTTATATTGGTCTTTGCCGCATCGGCCGGCGCCGGTTATGCCCACTCACCAACAGAGATAGTCCACGTCTTGGCTGCCGTGGGCATCGGCTCGCTGGTGGGCTGGGCGGTGGCTGTGGCTCCCGTGCTGGTGTTTCCGCTGGGGCCTGCCCGGTTGGCAACTGCCCGCGCCATTGCCGCCGTCGGGCGCCTTGGCAAGGGCGGGACGGGCATGCACGACGACGGCGGGAGGAACAGTGCCGCCGCCAGGGCCGCCATCGCGAACGCCCGGACAACCATTGCCCTGAGCATCAGGGCGCGGACCGGACAGTCCGCACGGACTGCCGCCCTGCTGCGACAGGCCCAACAGCTGGCAGCACTGATGGATCAGGCGGACACGGCATTGGCCGTCCTGGACACGCCCGCCTTCCCTGCCGTACTGGCCACCCTCGCCCGCCATGAGGCTGCCCTGCGTACGTTCCGCCGCGCACCGGAGTTCACGGCGGGCACTGCCGGGAATCCGCAGGCTGCAATACCGGCGAAGACTCTCCGCGAGGTGGGGCGGGCGGGTCTGGCCTCCAGGGCCAGCGTGCACCAGGCGTTGCGCATGACAGTGGCCGCTGCCCTGGCCGGCTGGGTTGCCGTGGCGCTCGGGCTGGGCCATCCGCTGTGGGCATCCATGGGTGCTGTGGCCACGTTGCAGGGCTTGAACTACAGCATCAGCGTCCAACGGGGCATCCAACGGCTGGTGGGCAATGTGCTAGGGGCCTTGGTGGCCGTGGCCCTGTTGTCCTTGTCGCTGGGGTTTTGGCCCTCGGCAGCCATCGTGGTGCTGCTCCAAGTCGCGGCCGAGCTGCTGGTGCTGCGGAACTACACACTCACCACCATTGCTGTGACACCCATGGCCTTGATCATGACGGGAATGGGCAGACCGCTGGGAGCTGACGCCGCCATGAATCGTGTGGCCGACACCTTGGTGGGAGTGGTTCTTGGCCTGCTCGTGGCGGCCGTCAGCATTTCCCGTTCAGACACCCACCACCTGCCCGCCGGAGCCGCACGGACCAACTAGAAAGTAGTTCACCCGGGCCGTCCCAAACCCGCGCTGAGATGTTTCCCGGCCCGTTTCCGGGCGTTCACCTGGGCACGGTAGGCTCTGGCCGGACAACTTGACGATTTAGGCCAAAGCCACGCTGTGCACCCGGCACAGAACGGACACTCACCATGGGCGCAGTCACCGCGAGCACCTCCTTGACCCTCTCAGAGCTGGACGGGGTGCTGTTTGACTTCAACGGCACCCTCTCCGACGACGAACGGGTGCTGCGGGATCTCTTCATCGACCTGGCCGCCGCTGAATGCGGGGGGTCGATTACGCCGCGCCAGTATCAGGAAGAGCTGGCCGGCCGCAGCGACCGCGAGATCATGACTGACATCCTGGCCACGGATGAACCATGTGGAGTCGAGGCCTTTCTGCCCATGATCGACGCCGAATACAAGGCCAGGGTGGCCCGGGAAAGCTCGATCCCGCCCGGCACCCGGGAGCTGGCCCGCGCCCTGCACGCGGCTGGCCTGAAGCTGGGCGTGGTGACCGGCGCCAGCCGGCTGCAGGTCATCCCCGCACTGGAACGGGCGGGCCTGCTGGACCTGTTTGGCGTGGTGGTCACCGACGAGGACGTCCGTGAGGGCAAGCCGAACCCGGAGGGATTACTGCGCGCCTGGGCCGCCCTGGTGCTTGGCAACTCGCACGCATCATCATCCCGGCCATCACCACGGCATGCCTGGATCTGGACCTGCGCCCTGCCCAAGGCCGCGCGGCCCTAAGCAGCCAGGCCGCCACGAACTAACTTAGGCCGAATGCAGTTCCATGGCCTGTGCCAGCAGCTCGAAGCTGCGGATCCAGGCCGCATTGTCGGTGACCTGGGATGCCACAATCAGCTCATCGGCGTCGGCCAGCACGGCGAACTTGTCCAAGTAGGCGCGCGCAACGGTCGGCGTGCCCACGGCTGCGTAGCGGAACATGTTCACCACCTGCTGGCCGGCCGGGGATTCCAGCAGCATGTCGGCCTCGGGGTCGGTGAAGGTGCGTCCGCCGCCCACCAGCGCACCTACCATGCGGCGCCTGGCCTTCAGGGACAGGACATCTGCCTCCTCCTGGGTGTCTGCCACGATGGCGTTGACCCCGGCAATCACATATGGCTCGGCCAGCGCGGCGGAGGGCTTGAATTCGCGGCGGTAAATCCTGACGGCGTCTTCGAGTGCCTGCGGGGCAAAGTGCGATGCAAAGGAGTAGGGCAGCCCCAGGGCAGCGGCCAATCGCGCCCCAAACAGTGAGGAACCCAGAATATACAGCGGCACGGCCGTGTCCTTGCCCGGGTAGGCGTTGACACCGGAAATGCGGCTCGCCCCGTCAAAGTAAGCCTGCAGTTCCTGCACATCGGCCGGGAAGGTGTCGGCAGCCTGCGGGTCCCGACGCAGCGCACGCATGGTGTTTTGGTCGCTGCCCGGCGCGCGTCCCAGCCCCAGGTCAATGCGTCCCGGATGCAGCGTCTCCAGCGTGCCGAACTGCTCGGCAATCTGCAGCGGGGAATGGTTGGGCAGCATGATGCCGCCGGCGCCGAGCCTGATGGTTTTGGTGTGGGCGGCCACGTGGGCAATCAAAACGCTCGTGGCGGAGGAGGCGATCGAGGGCATGTTGTGGTGCTCGGCGTACCAAATCCGCTTGTACCCCCACTCCTCCGCCTTTTGCGCCAATTCCACGGATGCGTGCAGGCTGGCGGCAATGCCGTCCTGGCCAACATGGGCAAGGTCAAGGATGGAAATGGGAAGCGTCATGGGTGCTGCCTTTCGAAGTGGTCTCACTAGCGCCAACCCCCAACCCCGCCCGGATATTTCCGCCCGTGGCCTCTCTCACGTCGGCCCTTCAAGGATGGCCGACGTCGCAGCCCGCCCGGGCGCGAATGCCCGCCGACACCCGCCCTGTTGCTACTCACACTCTGGCGGGAACGTTGAGCCGCTCAAGGGCCGCCACCGCCGCAGCACGGCCTGCCCGGTTGGCGCCCAGGGTTGAGGCGGAGGCGCCGTATCCCACCATGAGCAGGCGCGGTTCGCGGGACACTTTCACCCCGTCCATAACAATGCCCCCGCCCGGTTCGCGCAGCTTCAGCGGCGCCAGGTGGTCCATGGCCGCCCGGAATCCGGTGGCCCACAAGATGGCGTCGGCGGCAAAGGTGGTGCCGTCTCCAAACACTGCCCCGCCCGGGGTGAGCCGTTGCACGGGCCCGCGGGAAACCAGTGTTCCGTCGGCAATGCCGTTTTGGTATTGCAGGGTCAAGGGCAGTCCCGTCACACCCACAACGCTTAGCGGTGGCAGCCCGGCAGCGGTGCGGGCGTTGACGCGGGCTTCCACGCCCCGGCCCCAGTCGGGGTTGAACTCGAGTGCGGTGAACTCGGGCGGGCGGCGCGTGGACCAGGCCGTATGGACGCCGGCATGGGCGAGTTGCAGCAGGAATTGCACTGCGGAGGTTCCGCCGCCCACCACCAATACGTTCTGTCCGGCGAAGTCCGCCACCGAGGAAAAGTCGTGGGTGTGGAGCTGGCGCCCGGTGAAGGTTTCCACGCCCGGGTAGTGCGGCCAGTGCGGCTTGTCCCAGGTGCCTGTGGCGTTGATGACCAGCCGGGTGGTGAACACTCCCGCATCAGTGTCCACGGCCAATGGTGCTGCGGCAGTGTCGGCGGGGACGCCGCCGTCGTCCGCGGGAAGCGAACGCACGGCATGCACCTTCACGGGCCTGCGAATGGGCAGCGAGAACGTCTTTTCGTAGTTGCCGTAGTAGCGCCCAACCACCGCCGATGCCGGTTCGCCGGGATCGGCCGGGGCAAGCATCATGGCGGGGAGGTCATGGACGGCGTGGGCCGCGCCAAGCGTCAGCGACGGCCAGCGGTGCAGCCATGCGCCACCGGGTGCGGGATTGGCGTCAAGGACCACAAAATCGGTCTCGGGCCTCAGCCCCTGCCGCGCCAAGTAATACGCCGCCGACAGTCCTGCCTGGCCTGCTCCGATAACCACCACGTCCAGCATTGTTGCCTCCTTGTAGTGGTGGAACCTGCCCCTTGATGCAGCTATTCCGTTTGTGCCGCACGCCACGTGCGCCCGCGCTGTGAGAGGGCTTTGTCCGCATAAAACACGGCCGCGGCACCCACGGCGTAGGCCACCACGTCCAGCGCGGAGAAGGTGGTGCCAAAGACCAGGCGCGACGGCGGGAAGCTTTCGGCCAGTTGCGCGGGAACACCCGTCAGCTGGGCAATCTCTATGAAGGCGCTGATGGCGAAGGCGCCCAGCGCCAGCCAGTGGCGCTTGGCGGTGGGGAGCAGGAGGGCCAGCAACAGGTACACAAGCACAGTGAACAAGGCGTCGGTGACCAGGGAGGCAATGTCACCTGGCACCAGGAAGTGCAGTGCCAGCCCCAGAACGGCCACGTCGGTTGCCGCGATGAACAGCGCAAGGCGCCGGGACTTGGGGGTTTTTATCAAAGCCATGGGCACGAGTCTAACGGCGGCGCCGGCGCACCCCTGTCAGGCCCGCACCACGGGCAGTTCCTTCCACTCGGTGGTGTAGCGCGGGGACGAGTGCTCGCGTTTCATGGACCACGCCGGGGCCTGGGCCAGGCCGCCCACGCCTATGCCAATGGCTGTGCTGCCAAACTTGTTGCGCACCTCGCCCAGCACACCGCCCACATCGGCCTGCTCCGCCGCTTGGCCAAAAACATCCAGCATGCCCGTCCCGGAGGCAGGTTCAAGTCCGTTGAACATGACACCTGCCCGCAGGTATGCCGCCCCGGGGACTGCGCTTTGGCCAATGGCCGCCACGGCCGCACGGATCAGCACGATGGGGTCCTGGGTGGGCGTCATGAACCGGACTGTGACGGCCGGGAAACTGCCCTCGCCGCCGGCAAAGCGGCTGGTTCCCGCCGTGACAGTCATGGATGAGGCGCGCAACCCTTCGTGGTTGAGGCGGGCGGCACCGCGTTGGGCATAGACGGCCATGACCTCCGCCATCCCTTCCACCGTGGTGACGGGGGCGGAAAAGCTGCGGGAGAACATGATCTGCTGCTTGTCCACGTGTTCCTCGGTGTGGGGGATGCATTCGGTGCCGTTCAGCTCCATGACGGTGCGCTGCAGCACCACCGAAAACTTCTTGCGAATCAGGGCCGGGTCGGCTGCCTTGAGATCGGCGATGCTTTCAATGCCCATCATTTTCAGCTTGCCGGCAGTCTTGCCGCCAACCCCCCACAGCCCTGATGCGGGCACCCGTGCCTGGATGCCCGCCACGTGCCCGTCCGGCATTGCGTCGAGGGCACAAACACCGGCCAGGGCCGGGTTTTGCTTGGCGATCCTGTTGGCAAACTTCGCCAGCGTCTTGGTGGCGGCCACGCCCACGCAGACGGGAACACCCACGTGGCGCATCACTGCCGCCCGGACTTCACTGCCCGTGGCGTGGAGTTGTGCCGGGTCCCCGACCAGGCCAATGAACGATTCATCGATGGAGTACACCTCCTGCCAGGTGCCAAAGCGGCCCACCACTTCCATAACCCGGGCGCTCAAATCCCCATACAATTCATAGTTGCTCGAACGCGCCACCAGACCCCACGCCTTGGCCTGGGCCTGCAGCTGGAACCACGGGGCGCCGGTGGCAATGCCCAACACCTTGGCTTCCGCCGAGCGCGCCACCACGCAGCCGTCGTTGTTGGACAGCACCTTGTGGCCGGGGTTTGTAGCGTGTCCGGTGTCTAAAGCCATGGACTTGTGAGTACTGTGACGAAATGGACAAGGGTGATATCGAACCGCTCATAACGGGGTCGCTATGGAGACTGCACCAAGTCCGGCCTCGGGTCCCATCAACCTCCCTGCCTGGCCTCGTTGCATCGATGGACTCGAAGGATTGGTCAGGGTGGCGCACGGACGCCGGGATCCCGGTGGGCACCCCCATCCTCATTGGTCCGACATTTGAATACGACGTTCAGCTCAATGCTTTCTTCTACTCCGTCGACATGCTGAATGCTCGTCTGTCGACCAGGGTCGGCTATGCACGCGATCTGAAAGGATTCCTCAATTTTCTCGTAATCGGCCGGGGCGGGACTTCGTGGCGCGATGCGAGCGAGGAGGACCACCGGGCCTACTTGATTTGGCGCCGTGAGGATCCGGATGGGCCACGTATCAGTCCGTCGACGTGGGACCGTGAAGTTGCCGCGGTAAACCGTTTCTATCGCTGGCAGGTAGCTCGTGGTCATGTTCGGACAAGCCCGATACCGCAGAGACTGCGCCGTTCTTCCCCTGGGTTCAGTCGGCATGGGCATTCGGGTGAAACTGCGGCATCGTATTCCCATGGCGCGCGCAGTGAACGGATTCAGTGGCTTCCTGCGCGTTCCTATCGGCAGTGGCGTGATGTTGGATTGCGGGGGTACGACGCGGAGGGGATACCGGATCCGCTTTTCCGTGGCCGTTGGGCGGACAGGAACGCGCTCTTCGCCGATCTGATGGTGCGTACTGGCTTGAGGCTCGCGGAGCAGGCTTCGTTGACCACGTTTGAGCTTCCCGGTGTTCGCGCGCAAAGTGGATATCACCGTTTTTGGCTTCCGGGTGCTGTTGCAAAATCCGGCTCGGCCAGATGGGTCTACATACCGTCGGTGATACTTCGAGAGCTACATGCCTATATTGACCTTGACCGCCGCACGGTAGTTTCTCGCGCGCAAGCTCATGGCCGGTACAGCCAAGCCGGCGATGACTATCTTATTCTCGACGAACGACACGTAACGATGACGGACGTCTCCGAGGGAAGAGCCAAGCTATCACAGCTGACAACGGAGGAAAGGAGGCACTTGTTGGTAGTTGGCTCGAATGGACTGGAGCCAGCGGCATTGTGGTTGACCGAGGATGGGCTGCCAATGTCTACATCTAGCTGGAAAGACCTCTTCCGGCAGGCCAACAACCGATGCGGCAATCATTCGGTGGACACCCGCGCACACGCGCACATGCTGCGGCATACGTTTGCAGTGCTGACTCTGGAGCAGCTGCAGCGGGGCCACATAGCGGCGCTCGCACAGCTGAACCCAGCGCAGCGCGGTCAGTACACGAGGGTGTTCGGTGATCCGCTGGACTGGGTTCGTCGCCGGTTAGGGCATAAGAGTGTGACAACAACTCAGATTTACCTGCACGCGTTGGAGGAGCTAGAAATGGAGACCCGGATGGCACTGACGTCCGACGCGTGGGAGGACCCACGCAATCCGAGGCTGGTTGCGAACCTTGACCCAGTCAAAGGGGATTCACAATGAGCCCTCGGGGATCCACTGGGATAGGAAGAACGTCGCCACTGCCCGTCGGCACATACACGCCGCGCCCACAGCACACAGGCTCGGTGATCGACTTCGTTGGGGAGGATGGCCGATCCCAGAGTTTCGATGTAAGTCTGTTGCCGCTTCCGGGATGGCACGATATTCTGGCCGCGAGCTGGGCATCCCGTGTTGGGCCTTCTGGTTCTTTGCGAACGCGCTCATCGGCGACTACGGCTTGGAGCTCGCTGGTGCGCTTGATCCGGTTTCTTGCGCAAACCCCGCGCACTCCCGAGACTCCCAGCGATCTTGATGTTTGGCATGTTGATGCGTATCGGCGATTTCGGGAATCAAGTACCGGGGAACGGCACGCCAAATTGGAATTGCGGTCCATTGCGCTGGTGTTCGAAACGCTCCCTCTGGCAAGGCTTGTCTCGGCCGAGGTTCGCGACCGTATGCGACCGCATCAAGCAAACCGTCTGACGCCGCGGTCGGGGTACTCGGATGGCGAACTTGCAAGAATAGTAGCGGCCGCTCGGGCTGACGTTGCTGCCCTGAAGGAACGGCTACTTACCTCACCGCCCGATTTCAACGAGGAGGAGCGACGTCTCCTTGAAGTTGCTCGCACGACAGGCATAGTGCCCTTCCACGGCGTACCAGTACCACGGCCTGCCGGAGTCAGGAGAAAGATCGCAGAGCAGATCTTTGTTAGCCGCAAGGATCTAATGCCTCTCCTGACCCTGTTGGTCGCCACGACGGGCTGGAATATTGAGGTAATCAAGGACCTCCCGGCGCAGCATCGCATCATTGAAGGTCTCGCGGTGGAAGTTGAAGTAACAAAGCGTCGACGTGGCGCCGGGAACTGGCATCAGACCGTGACTTGGGAGATCGGGCCCCCAGGGAAAGAGTTGACTACGCCCGGCGGGGTATACCTGCTTCTGCATCGACTGATGGCCCCAGCGCGCGAACTCATGGACGATTCTTCGTCTTTGTGGGCAGTCTGGTTCCGGCACGGGCCAGGTGTTGGCGAAGGCTGCCGCAACCCATTCGCGAAGGCCTTGGATGCCAGCCTGAGAAATCAGCCGTGGATGCGCGAATGGGGCATCAAGGCAGACCCTGTAAAAGGTGACACTGCAGAAAACTCTCCTTTCTTAAGACTGGACTTCAACCGGCTCAAGACGAGCATCGATGTCCGCCGCACCCGGCAGATGGGCGGCCATTTGCCCTCGGCCGCCCGCACGAACACGACAGGGGTACTGTTCAGGAACTACCTTGCCGGCGACCACAGCACGATCGACTGGGCCCGCGATCTAGTGGCGGAGACCCTTGTCGAAGTCGAGCAGGCCGCGTGGTCGGCACATCGGCGCGCACTGGCTACTCACGGTGTGGGGACCTTGCAGATTCGCGTCCCTTCGGCAGATGACGGCGCCTTCCAGCAGCCTCATATTGGTGAGGTTGGTACCGCGTGGACAAGCTGCTCGGACCATGAGCATCACCCCCTGACCGGTCGTCGGTGCGCAGCATCGTTTCTAGACTGCTTCCATTGTGGGAACTGCGTGGTCACTGACGATCATCTGCCGAGGCTGCTTAGTCTGCTCGACGCACTCGAAATGCGCCGCGGTCAGATCAGTGAGGACCTTTGGTGGTCGCGTTACGGATCCAGTTGGGCGGCGATCCGTTATGAGGTGCTGCCGAAGTTCAGCGAGGCGGAAGTCCAGCGAGCCGAGCAAGCGAAACCCAGCGACAGCCTTCTCGATCTAGTCGAACCCACGTGGGAGCAACCATGAGCACATATGCCAACGCTTCACCCACTGCCACACCTTTGGATGGCACGTTTGTCCTTCACGACCGCCAGCTTCGCCCCGGCACGGTCTTGGCCGACACCGCTCGGTTCGAGGACAGTGACTGGCCCCTGGTGCCAGCCTCACTCCAAGGACAAGAACGCGGCCTAACCTTGCGTTTTGGTAAAGTCCCCGCAGGGCATCGGCACGCCTTGAAGCTACTCGCCTATGCTCTTCTGTCCGGTGAGCTCCCGGCGGACGAGCCGAGGCCCAGCATCAGCAGTGTCGCCAGTGTCTTCTATAACGCTGCGGTGTTCTTGCGTTGGCTTGACAGCCATCACTCCGTGCGCAGTCTCGCGCAGGTTACTGACGAGACGCTCCTGCAATTTCAGCGATTCCTGCTCGGCCGATACCGGTCACCATCGCGTCGTCGAATGCTCCGTGCCGCTGTCGTGTTTTTTTGGAGGTATCGACGAAGCCTTTCCGATGAGTCACTCCCGCTCGATCCGCGCACCGTCTCCGGCTGGAGCGAATCCTATGACTCGACGCAACTCGGTGCCGAAAACACCACAGCTCGAATACCCGAGGACGTCCAAAGCCGGGTGCTGATCTGGGCGTTACGTTTCGTAAAAGACTTCGCCGACGACATCCTCAACGCCGTCAACCGCCTAGAAGGGCTCCGCACCAAGCGACCTGGTACTGTCGCCGCGTATGGCTCAAACCGGACCAAAGTTGCTAACTACTTGGAGAACGCTCGTAGCTCTGGTCGGCCTCTGCCCGGCACCAACGGACAAGTCAGCCACGCGGCCTTGGCTAGGTCTATCGGTTGCGATCGGAATGCGCTACTCGTACACCTGACCGACATCACTGCAACTGTCGAAGATATCGGGGTCTCCGAATATATTTATCTCGACATCACGGTAAGTGGTGCGATCGATGGCGACCCATGGATCGAAGGCATCTCGCTAGACCCGATCCGCGATGACTCCCTGACAGTGCTCATACAGATGCTGCAAGCAGCCTGCTATATCGTGATCGCGTTCCTCTCCGGAATGCGTGACAGCGAAATCAAACACCTACGCGTCGGTTGCTGTACAACCGAATCAGACGGCAACGGAAACCCCTACCGTTGGAAAGTCTCGAGCCTCGCGTTCAAGGGTGAAAGCACCAATATGGGTGTCCCCGCGACATGGATCGTCGGTGAATCAGCAGCGCAGGCCATCGACGTCCTCGAACGAATCCACCGTGATAGGGCGCGCGACCGCACCGACTGGCTGTTCGCATGGATCAAAACGGGCAAAAGCACACCTTCTGCTGGGCGCGGCGAAAACAAGGCTATGACACTTGCTGGCACCAATGTTCAGATCAACCGGTTCGTCTCCTGGGTTGCTAACTACTGCGCGGCCCGAGGTCGCGTAGACGGTATTCCCGACGTCGATGGCAAGCCCTGGCGGCTCAGCACCCGACAGTTCCGACGCACCCTCGCCTGGTACATCGCCCGGCGGCCCGGCGGGTCCATCGCCGGGGCAATTGCCTACCGCCACCACAGCGTCCAAATGTTCGAGGGATACGCCGGCACCAGCGCATCTGGTTTCCGGGCCGAGGTCGAAGCCGAAGAAGCCTTGGCCCGAGGCGAGCATCTTCTGGCGATGATCGATCGCAACGAGCACACCCACCTCACCGGCCCCGCCGCCGAAGAGGCCCAGCGCCGTCTGATCGGTCTTGGCGCAGATCCGGCATTCGCCGGTACGGTGACCACCGATCGCCGACGGCTGTTGCGCATCCTTTCCTCACCCACTTCCGCCGTGTACCCCGGCCGATACGTCACCTGCGTCTACAACCCGGACAAAGCTCTTTGCCGCACCCGGACTGGAGTCGACAACGACACCCCAGATCAAAGCAACTGCAAGCCCCTGACCTGCCGCAACGTCGCCCTCACTGACGAGAATGTCGAAACGTGGCAGAGCGAGCTCGCCGCAATCGATCGAGACCTCGGCTCCAAACCGCTCCTCCCACCACTACTGATCACTCGTCTGGAAGCTCGCCGTCAACAGGTTGCCCACTTCATCGCCCGACATCAGGAGCCGCAATGACGCGCCGCGTTCTTCTTCCCAGCGAATCTGAAGTCCATGCTGCTCTCGCGCAGTTGCGAGCATCAAACGAGAATGGCGCCGTCTCGGCGCGGGACCTCGCACACCGCGTTGGCCTCGCGAACGCGACCTTCTGGCGGCATTTCCCTGAAATCGCTCAGGTGGTCGCCGATGAACGACGAACCGCGCTGCGCAGCGCACCGACGTCTCCCCTCGGTTCCACAACGAACAACACCACTGACAGGGTGCTTCGAAAAGAAAATGCGACACTGCGCGATCAGCTTGAGCTTGCCGTCGCCCATATCCAACGGCTCACAATCGACAATCAGGCCCTTCGAGATCAACTCGAAGCTCAAACGAACATAGTGAAACTACCCAGAGCTGGCTCGCAGAGATGAAAAGCGGCGTGCCTGCTCCCGAGGGCAACAACCAACAGCCTTCATCCTTTGTGAGCGACAGGGCTGCGGCAGCCCCAAGCCGAACCGGCGAGATGATCACAATGTGGTCATCGGCGACAAATCGATCTGGGACACGCAGTCTGATTGAAACCTCTTGCCTTGCAAAGGGACGGGCCTTTTCGCCATCTCCAGCATCGTTCAGCAGCAAAAATCTGGCCATAGTCCTGTTGATTTAGCCTTCCAGACCGTATGACCTCTGCCACAACCACGGGAACAATCCGCAGGAGACCTCACGGAATGAAGCCCGAAACTCGTAGCATCACCATACGGACACCGCCCCTGTCCCTTGCTCAGTTCGTCCTTCGCTGGTCGGCCAGGAGCTTGATACGTCCCATCTTGGCCGTCCCCGTGCCGGTGGATCGCTCAGCTCCAAACCCTGCAAGGACTCATGGCCGACCGCTGCACGGTGGCGTTTGCGGAACCAGGCGATGAACCGGTATGCGGCCCGGTTGGGATCCGTAGGCCGTTGACCGGAGGGGAAGCAGGTTTATCGGCTTACACTGCGGAGGGTGTTGGGCAGGCCGGTGAGGGCGGTCAGGGTGTGGTCGGGGGAGCTGAAATAGGCGGGGTAGGTTGCGCCGGTGCGGTTGATCCAGGCTGTTTGCAGTCCGGCCTTGGCTGCGCCGTGGATGTCCCACGGGTGCACGGCGACCAGCAGCATCTGTTCCGGGCTTGTCCCGCACACTTGCGCGGCGTAGGCGTAGGCGGCTGGGTTTGGTTTCCAGGCCGGCGCCTGTTCGACGGAGAGCAGGGCCTCGAATTCTTTCAGAATCCCCGCTGGTGCGAACATGCTTTCCGCGATCTGTGACGATCCGTTCGTGAGCGTGATCAGCCGGTATCCTTCCGTTTTCAGCGCCCGGATACCCTCCGTCACGTCAGGGTGCAGGCCCAGGGACGCCATGCCTGCCATGATGTGTCCGACGGCTTCCTCCAGGCCGCAGGTGATCCCGGCGTCGGGCAGCAGGCCTCGCAGGGCCTCGGTGCCGACATGGGCGAAGCGGGGGTTGTCCCCCGCCGCGGTCAAGGCGAACCCGTCGCGAAGCAGGGTTGCGAACCACAGCTTTGCCAGCGGGGCAGGTGCGCCGGTTTCGGCGAACTTCGCCGCCATCGCAGACATGTCCGAAAGGGTTTCATTGACGTCAAAAACAATCACCGACGGGGTGGTCATGATGCGTACTCCTTCGTGTAGGAAAACCCGTGAGAAAAAATGCGGGCTGGTGACCAGTCTGGCCGATCCGGTCCTTCAGCGGCAGCCTTCGCCTGAATCCACCCCGCCGTGAGGCGATCACATGTCGAAGACTGTTGCGAGGCGTTAGCCGCTGGAAGGTGCCGGGGCTGGGCGGGAGAAGCCCTGGATAGGCGGTGACGCCCCACAAATGGCCGGCAGTATTAGGAAGCGCAGCAGGAGAGTTTGGCTATGTCTGTTGTGTATGACTGCGCTGCGATTTTGAGTCCTTCGGCCATGGTCAGGTAGGGGCTCCACAGGGTCGCGAGCTGGTCCACGCTCATTCCGGCTTCGAGGATGTAGACGCTGGCGGCAGCCAGTTCCCCTGCGTCCTTCGCGACGGCGGTGATGCCGAGGATGCGCCGGGTGTCGGCGTCGGCGACAATTTTGATGAAGCCGCGGGTGTCGCGGTTGACCAGGGCGCGGGGCACATACTCCAAGGGCAGGACGCGGCATTCGCACCGGATACCGGCGTCGTTGGCTTGCCTGTCGGTCATGCCGACCGCGGCCAGGGCGGGGCTGGTGAAGGTGACGCGGGGCAGGTGCCGGTAGTCGACCTCGCGTCCGGCGCCGTTGAAGGCGTTCTCCACCATCATGGTGCCGTGGGAGGCGGCGACGTAGACGAATTCGCTGTGTCCGGTCACGTCTCCGGCGGCCCAGATCCGGTCGTTGGTGCTGGCCAAGGTTTTCTGCACCAGGATTTCTCCCCGGTCCCCCGTCTTGACGCCGACGGCGTCCAGGTTCAGCCCGTCCGTGACCGGGCGGCGTCCCGTGGCGACCAGCAGTTTCGCGGCCCGGAACTCCTCCTGCCCACCCGAGACCGCGGCGGTCGCGACGATCGCGCCGGTGGCCGTGTCGGTCTGCACGAAGGACACGGCGGCACGGCGGACGACGCGGATGCCCTCGTCGGCGAATACGCCCGCCAGGGTGTCGGATGCTTCTGGTTCTTCTGCCGAGGCCAGGCGGGAGCGGACCAGCATGGTCACCTTGGATCCGAGGCGGGCGAAGAGTTGGGCCTGTTCAAGCGCCACGTACCCGCCGCCGAACACGAGCAGGGACTCAGGCACTTCGTCCAGTTCCATGGCCGTGGTCGAGGTCAGGTACTCCGTGTCTGAGAGTCCTTCAATGGGGGGCGCCCACGGGGCGGACCCGGTGGCCACCAGGTAGTGCGCGGCCGTGACGGCTTCGCAGGTCCCGTCGGCCCCGGTGACCTCCAGGACCGGTGCCTCCGGCGTGCCGGCGAACGCGGCGCTGCCCTGACGCAGCTCCCAGCCGTAGTCCGCGATCAGGTCCACGTACTTCTCCGAACGCATGGTCTCCACCAAGGAGCGTGTTCCGGCTGCCAGTCCGGGCATGTCCACCGGTCCGGCGGAGGTGGAGATGCCGGGGAATCGGCCCGAGTCCAGTGCCACATGACGTGCCTCGGCGGCTGCAAGGAGTGCTTTGGATGGTACGCAGCCGGTGTTCACGCACGTGCCGCCCACGGTGGAACGCTCGACCATGAGCACCCGCTTGCCCAGGTTCGTGGCCCGGATCGCCGCGGCGAACGCGCCGCCGCCGGAGCCAATGACGGCCAGATCGTAGTCGTATGTCTTTGGTTCAGCCATGTTTCCTCCCGGAGTCGTGCCACGGTCCGTTCCTGCCGTGTCCGCAGAACTGCCGCATGCCTGGTTCTGTTCCCAGTGTGCACCTTCCTTCAAGGGGGAATGTCAACAAGCCGCCCGGTCCACGAGCCCGGGCCAGGCAACGGTCCGGTTCGAATCGCCCCTGCCCGGACAGCACACCGGGACCGGAGCCCTTCCTTACCTTCCACTAGACTGGAAGGTAAGGAATAAATATTTTCCGTGCACAAAGGGGGCATGATGCGTATTGGTGACATGGCTGCGGCCGCTGGCCTGACGACCAAGACACTGCGGTACTACGAGGACCGGGGCTTGTTGCCCGCGGCTGACAGGACAGCTAATGGATACCGTGACTACGTCCCGGAGACGGTCAACCGGTTGGAATTCATTCGCCGCGGCCGGACGGCCGGGCTGACCCTGGACCAGATTGGGAGCATTCTTGCCGTCCGGGACATCGGTCAGGCCCCCTGCATCCACGTCCGGGAGTTGCTGGGCAAACAGCTCTCCGACCTGGACGCCCGGATCGCGGAACTTACCGGGCTTCGGGCAACCGTCGCCGCGGTCAGTGAGGCTGCCGCGGCAGGGGACCCGGCAAGCTGTGATCCTGGACGCATCTGCAGCTACCTCTAAATCCGGTCTCAGCCCCCTGCCCGGCTGACCGGCGGTGGGGAGCGCGTGGGAGTCCGTGTGACCGGACGCCCCGAAGGGCCGAGGCGGCCTCCCCCAGGTCTTCTGCGCGGTGGAGGGGTCCCGAATTCTCAGTTGTCGATGCTGGCCAGGGCATTCCGGCCTTGGACGGTGATCTGGGTTCTTTCCCCGGCTTCCGGGCGCGTGTGGGCGGCATCTGGATCGGCTACGACGGCCAGCACGGTTGTCGGGATGCCGAGTGTGACCGTGTCGCCGGGGGCAAGTGCACGGCCCCAGTGGACTTCGGCCTGCAGCTGGGTCCCGGACGCATCGAGGCTGACCAGCCGGCGCGGCCCCAGTGCCCGCAGCCCGGTGACCGTGGCAGGAATCCCGGCTCCGTTACCGAGACCCACTTCAATACTCTCCTGGCGTACCAGCAGCATCCCCGGCCCGGGTGGCCACGTCGTGTCCTCGGGCAGCGGTATCGCGCCCAGCGCTGAGTGGTGGAATCCGTTGCGCACGGTACCCGGGATTTCATTGGCGCCGCCCATCAGCCGGCTAATTTCCAGGGAGGCAGGGCGGGAGTACATCCGTTCAACACTGTCGTGCTGGAGCATCCGGCCGCCGCTGAACAGGGCAATTTTCCCCGCCACCGCGGCGGCCTCGCTGCGGTCATGGGTGACCATGAGGACGGTGGGGTTCACGCTGCTCCGCACCTGTGCCAGAAGTTCATGCATCATCGAGCGCAGTTCCGGATCCAGGGCGCTGAACGGTTCGTCCAAAAGCAGCACGGCGGGCCTGGCGGCCAGGGCCCGGGCGATGGCGACCCGTTGTGCCTGGCCGCCGGAGAGTCCCGCGACCGGGCGTGGGCCAAACCCTGCCAGCTGCACCAACTCGAGGAAACCGGCGGCATCGGCCCGGGCCGCTTTTTTGGGGACCCCGCGGACGGTGCCGGCGAACGCAACGTTGTCCAAAACGTTCATGTGGGGAAAGAGCAGGGGACGCTGCTGGACCATGGCCATGCCGCGGCGCTCGGGCCTGACCCCGTCCTGGTCCCGCCCGCCGACCAGCACCCTACCGGCGTCGGGCGTCTCAAGACCGCAGATGGCGCGCAACAGGGTGCTTTTCCCCGCACCGGAAGGACCCAGCAGGGCAGTGCACGAGCCTGCCTCAACGGTCAGGTTCACATTGTCCAGGACGGGTGCTGCGGCGCCCGGAAACGATTTTGACAGGCCCTCCACTGTGATGCCGGGGATCATGTCAGGTCTCCATTCGATGATTGCGAACTGGGCTTGCCGCTGGGTCCTCGGCCCAACAGTCCCACGCCTAGCAGCAGTACCAGCGGAGGAAGCAGGGCGGCGCCGGAGAGCAGTGCCACGGTGGAATCGTTGCCGGTGCCTGCGGCGGCGGAGGCGACCAAGAGGGGGACGGTCACGATCGTGCCCCCGCCGACGAGCAGCGTGACGACGTAGTCGCTCCAGCCGACCAAAAATGCCAGAAACGCCGCCCTGGCCAGGGCCGGCGCCAAGAGCGGCAGCTGCACCCGCCACATGACCTGCCACGGTGAGGCGCCCAGAAGCCGTGCCTCTTCCTCGATGGCGAGATCGTGGGCCCCATAGGCCACTCGCATGGTGTAACTCGTGTAAGGAAGGGCGTACACCGTCAGCAAAAGGACAACGCCGGCAAAGGGAGGAATGTGCAACCGTAGCAGCAGCACGTTCAGCCCCAACGCCGCCACGAAGGCCGGCAGGGCGAGCGGAGCGAACAGCAGCACATTGACGGCAGGGGCGAACGGGACCCGGCCGTAGGCCAGGGCACGTGCGGCAAGAACTCCAAGGGGTGTGGCAAGGACGCTGACCAGCAACCCCAGAAGCAGGGAATGGCCAAAGGCCGCAACGGCTCCCTGCGCCAGGGCAGCGCGTACTCCGTCCCACCCCCAGGCCTGTGGCAGAACCGCCGGAAAGGACCATCGGTTGGCAAAGGCCCACAGGGCCAGGGGCACCAGTGGCAGGACGAACCACAGCGCAAGGGCCATGGACAGCAGGACCCGAAGTGTGCGGGCGATGCCTTGTGAGGTTCTCAGCCCGTTTCCGGGCTGCTCTGGCCAAGAGAGCGGGGTACGGAAATCGGGGGGAAGGGTCAGCGCCACAGTGTGCTCCTGCGCAAATAGGTCAGGGCGGCGGCCACGGCGCCAAAGGACAGCAGGGTGGTCACCATGGCAACAGCAGCCGCTTCCGGTCTGGCGGCCAGCGTCACAGAGTTGAACAGGCGCAGCGCCATGACCGGCAGCGGTTCCGGATAGACCCGGCCCAGCAGCCACGCCACTTCATACGAGCCCAGGCTGTAAACAAAAACGATGGTTGCCGAGACGGCCAAGGTAGGCAGACTGAGGGGGATGAGTATGTGCCGCAGGCGCCTGAGACGGCCCGCACCCAGCAGCGCGGCTGTTTCGTCGTAGCTGACCGCCCTGGTGGCAAGGGTGCCGGTCACCACCAGGGCCACGAATGCTGATTCCTTCCACCCATACTCGGCAACAACACCGATCCACCACGGTCCGCCGACCAGTTCCGGCCATGACCCCCCGGCGTTGAACAGACGGGCAAGCAGCCCCGAATCGGCCAGCAGCAAGGAGATGGATGCGGCGCCGACGATGTGTGGAATGGGAATGGTCAGTGAGCCCATGGCGGCGACGAGTTTTCCACACCACCTGCCCTGGACAATGACCAGCGCCGCGGTGAAACCCACAAGGCAGGCCACCAGGGTCGACGCCGTGGCAATCCCAAGGGACAAGCCGATCCCCAGCGGCAGATCCCCGGCCTGCGCCGCGTAGGCCGCCACCGTCAGCGACGGCGGACCCACCAGGGGGAACAGGCCAAGACTTTGGGCAAGGGCTGCGGCCATCCCCCCGACCACCACGAACGCGGCCACCACGACGGCGGGGGCTACCATCAACGTCCCCGGAAGCCGGGAGCGAACGATTATGGGGACCTTGGGGGCCATGCCTGTCTTCACCTGCTTCCCAGGACCTGGCGCCGCCATGCGTTGTCAAGTACCGGCACCCAGGCGGCTGAGAGTTCCGGGTTGGCATTTTTGGAAAGCACGTCATAGTCCGGTACGACCGGGGACTGCGGCAGCTTCTCGAACAGGGCCCGCTGGGCAGGGTCCAGGCGGGCGGTGTCCAGGACGGTGTATTGGCCCCAGGTGCGCGGATCGGCCTTGGCGGCCTGCTGCTGTGGGGATAGCGCCAAGTTTGCCACCACCATGGCTCCCGCCTGGTGGCCGGACGTTGCGGGTATGGCCAGGAAGCTGGCGTTGCCCACCGTGCCCTCCTTCAGCGTCAGTACCCTGGTGCTGGCTGGGTAGGTGCCGTTGGCGACCAGATTGGTCAGTTCTGCCGGCCCGTAGGTCATGGTGAAATCCACCTGCCCGCCGGCATAAAGGGCATTGAGTTCAGCGGAAGTCTTGGGGTAAGTCTTACCCTGACGCCAGAGCGAGGGGGCAAGTTCCTTGAGCCTGCTGTACAGGGCGGGGGTGAGGCGGTCGAAGGCTTTTTGGTCAAAGGCCAGCGGCACATTCTTGTACCCGCCGGAGACGCTGTCGAGGACTTCGCGGGTAAAGACGGAGCCGGTGAAATCCGGGGGCGCGGGGTAAGTGAAGCGACCGGGGTGTTGTTGTGCCCAATCCAGGACCCCGGCCAGGGTGCGTGGCGGGTCCTTGACGGTGGCGGAGTTGTAGGCGATGGTGAACTGGGCCTTGCTCCACGGGGCCTCGCAGCCCTGGACAGGGGTTCCGAAGTCGTTGGCCAGCAGGGGGTCCGTGGGGTTTGTCAAGGCCATGTTCGGCAGCAGTGACGTCCAGCCGCAGGTCCAGGCGGCCGCTTGTTTGCCGGTGCTGAAGTTGTCTCCGTTCACCCAGACCAAGTCGACGCTGCCGTCGCCGGTGCCGGCCTGGATCTCTGTCAAGACACGGTTGAGGGCGTCCGTGGTGTCTGCGACGGGGACGCGTTGGAGCGTGACGCCCAGTTTCGCCGCTGCCGGGATCAAGGTCTTGTCCACGTAGGCGTTGCCTTGTTGGTCGCCGCCGTACATCCACAGACGCACGGTCTGGCCTTTCGCTGCAGCGCTGACTTGGCTCCAGTTGGCAAATCCCTGGTGTGTCGGCGCCGCCGGGGCGCTGCAGGCGCTCAGCGCCAACACGGCAGCGGCAGCGCCTGCCAGGAGCGTGCGCAAACGTATCCGGCGCGTGCCAAACCTTCGCATCTCAGCCCTGCCCAGGGTAGGAGTGGTCGGGACCGGCAACCGGATCCCTGTTGGTACGGGAGGGCGCAAGTGGCCTGAGGGGGAGCATTTTTCGCAAGCCGATATTTTCGCCGGCATCCAGGACTGAATGCTGGACGCACGCGGGAACCAGCTTCCCGGTCTCCGGGTGACTCATGGTGTACATGCACGCGCCCAGGCGTTTCTGGGTTTCCTTGATTTTCGGGTCCTCACTGGAGACTCCCTGCTCCATCAGGGCCCAGGCGGGTGCGACGTCGGCAGCGTCCATGAAGTTGTGCACCACGAACGTACGAAAGGACAGCCGCCGTTTGACGGCTGCCGAGGCGACGGCCCGCAGCCCGCCCACCCGGTTCACCAGGCGCAGGGCGAAGGAGATCAGGTGGGGGACGTCGCCCGGATGGCTCAGCAGCGCCCGTAGAATTCTGGCGGCCACAATCCGTTTCGGAATGCCGCCAAAAATCATGCCCCCAAAGTGTGCCAGGGCCCTGTCGCGGACGGCAAGGTCCCGAGGGTCATCAGGGTCCAGCAGCGCGGCGCTGCGGGTCCCGGCATTGACGGTGATCGCGGTCCGGTTGCAGCGGGGGTCACCGAACTGGGTCCCCTGCCAGGGGATGGCATGGCCGGCGCCGGCCTCAATCCGGGACCACACCGCGTCAATGGAGACGGCGTCGAATCCTCCCGACCACCTGCGGTCATCCCCGATGTAGGCCGCGGGCTGAAAGGAGAGCATGTCATAAGGCATCCCGATCACGGCCCGGGCCACTTCATCGACCTGGTCAAGGTTGGACGGGGTGACGGTCATATTGTGGGCAATGTAGGAACGGATCCCGTGTTCGTGTTTTAAGCGGGTGAACATTTCTGCGAACCGTGCCCGGAAGGGGTTGAGTTCGGCCTCGTTGTGGGGGCGCACGGCCCCGCGCCGTCCACGCATCAGCGAATCAAAGTGCGCGGCGAAGGAAACCCGGTCAAGGCGGGGCTTTCCATCAGGGCCCAACACCACATCCAGCAGATACTGGTAGTCAAAATCACCATGGGTCATGGACATCGGTTCGCGGCCGTTGGCGCGCATGGCCAGCAGCGCCGCTGCGTGGTCCTCGGCCGGGAGCAGGCTCACTTCACCGCCAATCAACTGGGCATGGGCGCGGGGGCCGCGGATGCTACGCAGGTACTCCATCTGTTCGGTGACCCCCCTGAGGGTGTGGCCGCCGTCGATCCGCACCTTGTTGGCATCGGCCGAGTGATAGCACGGCGAACAGGTGAGGTTGCATTTGGGGAAGACCCCGTGCGTGCCTTCACAACCGACAGCGGCCCGCCCCAGCAGCTGGCCGGGGGTTTTGACGTGGTCGGGCAGCTCCGCCCAGCGTCGCTCCAACGCCGTCCTGGTTTCGGGTTGGATGGGTCTGGTGGTCAGTTCAACGTCTCGGAGGAGGTCTGCGATCTTCATGATGGTCCTCTGGTTCAGGCTGGGGATGGAGGGGCTGTCACGGTTGGGGGCCGGGTTCTTACTTAGCCGTGCAGTTCCGGTGCCGGTGGGAGGTCCAGCTCGGTCCCGGCGTAGTGGTTGAAGTAGTTGGTGAACAGATTCGCTACAAGGTGGGCGAAGGCCTCGGCGAGTTCATCGGCACTCCAGCCGGCAGCCAGGGCTGCCTGCCAGGTGGCTTCCTGGACGTTTCCAGTATTGGCCGCGGCCTCGCGGGCGACGGCGGTGATGGTGTCGATCTTCTCATCGAAGTCCACTTCTCCGGCGCGGATGTCCAGGATCTGCTGCTCGTCCAGGCCGGCCCGCCGGGCCGAGAGGGTGTGCGCGGCCTGGCAGTAGTCGCAGCCGTTCTGGTTGCCCACGGCCAGCGCGATGGCCTCACGGGTGCGGGCGTTGAAGGTGCCATGTTCGGCGATGGCAGCGTTCATCCCCGTATAGGCTGCGATGACGGCCGGTGAGGACGCCATGCCGGCATGGATGTTCAGCAGCTTGCCCATTTTCGCCTCGAGTTTCCGTGCGGTCTCTTGTGAAGCTGCGGGGGCTGTGGCAACGGTGTGTGCGGGAATGCGTGGCATCGGGATGTTTCCTTCTTCGTGAGGGATTTACGGGACTGTCGGACGGGGTGGCAGGCTCTGGCAGGGATGCGCCGGCTCAGCTGCCGTCGTCGCTGATGACGATGCCACTGGCGGGGTCGAAGGCGATATGGCCCTTGATCTTGAAGGCCAGCGGGGATGGCAGCGGGTAGGACCAGGCGGCGTTGGAAGCCCGGAAGCCGCCGCCTTGGACATGGTGGTAGCGGGCGATGCCCTTCCACACGCACAGGGTTCGCAGCCAGCTCTTGGCAAGGACTGCGGGTTCGACGGTGTCGGGCGGAAAGTAGTGGTTGCCCTCCAGCTGGATTGTCCGCTCTGCGCGGGCGATTACCTGGCCGTGGAATGTGGCGCTCATCATGAGGAGCTCCTGGCCAGTCTGTGCAGCAGGTCCCGGTCCGTGACGATGATGCGTCCGCGGCCCTGCCGGATAGCATTTTTGCCGGTGAGTTCGCCCATGACCTTGCTGGTGGCCTCGCGGGAGGCTCCGAGCAGTCCGGCGAGTTGTTCGTGGGTGAGGTGGATGGTGCGGTCCTGGCTGAAACGGTGGGTGGGGACGTTCTCGGAGAGTTTCAACAGTGTCGAGGCGACTTGGGCCGAAAGCGGCTTCAATGCCAGGTCGGTCAGGCGTTCCTCAAGCCGGGCAACCTGCTCCCCGAGCAGGCGGGAGATGCGGATGGCGATGCGCGGATCCGAGAGCAGGAACCGTTCCACCTCGTCAACACTGAGTTGGCAGATGGTGGCGTCCTCGATGGCTTCGGCGTAGTTGTCGTACATGCGCTGGCCTACGAGCATCATCTCCCCGAACACCGCACCGGGTTCCAGGATGGCCATGGTCAGGGCTTTCCCGTCCTCGGCGACCCTGAAGACCCTGACCCGGCCGGATTTGAGGATGAACAGGGCCGTGACGGGCTGAGACTGGCTAAAGAGCAATTCCCCGCGCCGGAACAGCCGGGCCGGGGCCATGAGGTCCATGGCCGCGATTTCCTGCGCGCTCAAGTCGGCGAACAGCTCGACTTCGGTCAAACAGCTGAATGGGTCAAACGGTCCACTCACCAAGGGTTCTGCCTCTCGTAGGTTCGGGGTCCACGGCCTGAGATCTCCGGGGACGACGCCGGCCAGCTCGTTTTTGCATTCTTCCCTCATGCCCGGGCCGCGATGATCCGTACGGCCACCAATGCCAGAATAGCCCCAAAGATCATGTGGCCCATCAGGCTCAGCATGGTGGTCAGGCTGAGAGCGAAAAGAGGCATGCCCAACATGGCAGGCATGATCATCAGCGGACCCAGGACCCACCAGATGGCCCCGTAGCCGATGCCCACGACCACGCCGCGGCCGTAGCTGCTCAGGAGCCGGTTGCCGAACAGCACGGTCAAGCCCAGCCCGATCAACATCGAAATCATCAGGTGGACGCCAAATCCGACCATCGCCGAGGAGGAACCAACCATGGAGGCGATCATGGTCAACATGCCCATCATCGCCATGAGCATGCCGAACACGATGCCGCCGGCCAGGCCGCCGGCGACCCCGGCGAGGACCCGCTTGCCCAGGCTGGAGGAAAGGGAAGAGTGCGAAAGAGCTGAGGCGGTAGCCATGGTGTCGGCCTTTCATGGAGGTGGGTGTGCTGACTCCTCAAAGCTACGGCTGGCCGGCGCCCCTCTTCCGTAATCTGGACTACACAACAAGCCACCACCGCCGGCCTTTTCTTTTTCACCATCGCATCCCAGCCCAGGGCCCGCGCGGGTTCGGTTCACCGGGCCAGGGTCGGTACGGTTTTTCCGGCCCGGATCTGCAGGTGCCCGCCCCGGGAGGAGGCCCGGACGACGTCGGTGCACCCTTCCTCGACGGCCCGCCAGGGGGCGGCGTGGATGTCGGATCCCCCCAGCGAACAGGCCAGCCGTGCCAGCGGAGTCAGCCAGCGGGCCCAGCCCATCGGATCGGCCATGTCCACGATGCCAATCTGGGACCCGGGGCCCAGCAGGGATGCCGTGGTGGCCCAGGCTCGTTTCCATTCCCTCATCAGCGACAGCGAGTAGGTGGCCAGTGCTGCATCCGAGAGGGCCGCTCCTCCCGCCTCCACGATGCGCCCGGCGAGAGTGGCGGGTCCCTCAAGGACCAGGTCCGCCTGGATCAGGATGACATTGTCCCAGTGCCGGGCTTCGGCGCGGCGCCGGGCCTGGCGGAGCATTTGGGCGCTGCGGTCAATGCCCACGATCGTGCCATTGGACCCGATACGGTCCTGCAGCAGCATGAAATTCAGCCCCGTGCCGCACCCGATATCCAGGACCTGCTGCCCCGGGGTGGGGGCCAGGGCGTTGATGCCGAGCACCCGTCCGGCATGATAGACAGGGTATTCCCCTGACAGCAGGTCATAGAACGGGGCAAAGCGAGTGTATTTATCCCCCACAGCGGGTTCCTTCCAGTTCGTTTACGTACGTTCCCTCACTGCGACACAGTGACAGAGGAATGCGCCGGCGGGTGTAGTCTCCGGTAATCCAGCACATCCACAAGGAGTCCATCATGACAGTCAGGCACCCGATCGTAGACGTTCTTGTGGTGGGTGGAGGCACGGCCGGAATCGTTGGCGCCAAGACGGCAGCCGGGTTTGGGGCGCGAATCCTGTTGGTCGAACAGGACCGCACAGGAGGGGACTGCCTGTGGACTGGCTGCGTCCCGTCCAAGACGCTGCTTTCGGCGGCCGAGCACGCCGCCACCGTCCGTGCAGTGACTGGGGCGCCGGCAGACTTTGCCGCGATCCGCCAACGGATTTCCACCGCGATCAACACCATCGAACCCGTCGACTCCCCGGCAGCGCTGGAAGCCGCCGGAGTGGAAGTCATCCACGGTGCCCTGATCTTCCGTGCCCACGGTGTGGCTGAGGTCAATGGTGAACAGATCCGTTTTCGGCAGGCACTGCTCGCCACCGGCGGTGCACCAGTGACCACAGGGATCCCCGGACTGGATCCGGAGTGGGTGGTGACCTCGGAGACGGTATGGGACCTGGAAGCACTTCCGGTCCGTTTGGCCATTGTGGGCGGTGGTCCCATTGCCTGCGAGCTCGGACAGGCCTTCGCCCGCCTCGGTTCAGAGGTCACCATGATCGTCCGCTCCGGTATCCTGCCCAAGGAAGACCCCGGCGCAGCAGATCTCGTGCGCAAAGCGCTTGAATCCGATGGTGTCCGCATCCTGGAGCACACCGCCATCGAATACGCCGCGACCACGGGCACAGGAACGCGGCTCCGGCTTGGGAACGGCACGGCCATTGACGCGGACACGGTCCTGATGGCCATAGGACGAACCCCCCGGACCGCAGGTCTTGGCCTGGAACGGCTCGGGGTGGATCTGGACAGGGGCGGACATGTCCTCACGGATGCGCGGATGCGCACCAGCAACCCGCTGATCTGGGCCGCCGGGGATGTGACAGCGAACCCGCAGTTCACACATTTGGCCGGTATCCATGCCTCCGTGGCTGCATCCAACGCCGTGCTGGGGCTCCGACGCCAGGTGAGCGAGACCGTGCCCCGGGTGACGTTCACGTCCCCGGAGGTGGCCGCAGTCGGGCTTGCCACGGCCGACGCCGGTCCGGGGCACCGTATCCGGACTGTCTTGCATTCCCATGTGGACCGGGCTGTGACCGAGGACAACACCGGCGGGTTCACCCGGCTTCTCGTGGACCGGCGGGGAAAAATCCTCGGCGGCACCATTGTCGGTCCCAGGGCGGGTGAATCCTTGGCTGAGCTGACCCTGGCGGTGCAGAAGGGGATGACGACGTCGGACATTGCCGGAACAACGCACCCCTACCCCACCTACTCGGATGGGGTGTGGAATGCCGCCGTCGCCGACGTCCGGGAGCGCCTGGCATCCCCCTTGATGGGGCGGGCCACGGCGGCTCTGGCCTGGGGGCGGCGCCGCTGGCTCGACAGGGCCACAGCTCACCGCAACGACCGGTAGCCGGCGACGATCCGTTGGACGGCGCTGGCTGTGACCAGCAGCGCCCAGGCGGCGGCTATTTCCCACGCAGCACCCGGGAAGATCAGCCACAGGCTGTGCACGGCCACCGTCTCCGCACCCTCGGTCAGCCCGGGCAGGAACGACAGGGACCGGCCGTCCCGCAGCTGACGACCGGTCTTTTCGGCGATGGAGGAGAATGCAAGGAAGGCCGTGCCGTTGATGTAGTACGCAAAAAGGACCAGCAGGAACGGCAGCCACGGGGCACCGAACGCTGCACTCGCGCCGATCCCCACACCAACCACCGTTGCGCCGTAGACGATGAAATCGGCGCAGATGTCCCAGAATCCGCCCCTGCCAGTGTCCTCATTGCCTGTTCGTCGTCTTCTCAGCCGGGCCAGGGGCCCGTCGAGGCCGTCGGCGATCCGGCACAACAGCCACGCGGCCAGGGCCGGTAGCCACCATTGTCCGGCAGCAAAGGCTGCACTGGCCAGGCCCAGGACCAGGTTCACGGCTGTCAGCCTGTCGGGGGTGATCCCTGGCCGGTCCAGCCAGGTGGCAGCCCGTTCCGTGGCTGGCTCCAAGACCCGGCGCAATCTGGTATCAAACATTGACGGACTTTCCCTTCCGGCGCCTCAGGACCGCGACCACCAGCCCGGCCAGGGTCAAGACTCCAAGAGCGCCAAGTGCGAGGTCCAGCTGCCATCCCGGGGTCAGGCCGAACGCGCCAAGCGCCACGTAACTGACCGTGCCGGGCAGGATGCCGATCGCAGTCCCGAGAAGGTAGTGCCACCAGCCAAGGGAGGTCAGTCCTGCCGCATAGTTGATGGCGGTGAAAGGCAGTACGGGCACCAGGCGGACACCAATCATGGCCGTCAAACCGCGCCGTCGCAGCAGGGCGTCGACTTTCTCCACCCGGGTTCCGGTGAATTTCTCCACCGCTTCCCGGCCCAACCAGCGGCCCAACCAGAAGGCGGCCACGGAGCCGAGCATCGCGGCAACATAGACGACGGCGAGGCCGCCGCCGAGCCCAAAGACCAGCCCCGCAGCAATTGAGAGGACGCTTTTGGGCACCGGAGCCAGGGTCAGCGCGGCGTAGACCAGGATAAAGGCGGCAGGCCCCCACCAGCCCGTACTGCCGAAATAGGCTCGGATCTGCTCGACAGGCGGGAGCGGAAAGATCAGGAGCACGGCGGTCTCTGCAGCCACGAGCAACACCAGGAATCCCAACCGCAGGGCCGCCCGGTTCCTGGTCGCCGGGGCTGGTTCGTTTCCTGCCTTGGCTGGTTCACTCAAGGCGGGTCAGGGCGTCCTCGATGGCACGGTGGAACGTCGGATACGCGTACATCATCCGCCTCAGCGTGCTGACCGGAATCTGTGCATGAATGGCCAGGGCCAGGGCCGAGAGGACCTCGCCCCCGGCAGGGCCGGCAGAGGTCGCACCAACCAGCACCCCCTGATCGGCGTCCTCAACGAGTTTGATGAATCCCTGGTTTCCGGATTTGTGGAGCCAGCCACGGGCGGACGTCGCCAAGTCCGTGAAACCAACACGGACGTTTAGTCCCTTCCCACGGGCCTGTGCCTCGGTCATGCCCACGGAACCAATTTCCGGGTCGGTGAACGTCACCCGTGGAACCGCATGGTATTCGGCCGGGCCAAGGTCCTGGCCCAGGATGTGCCCGGCAGCGATGGCCCCCTGGTACATAGACACGTGGGTAAAAGCGCCCTTTCCGGTGATGTCCCCAATGGCATAGACACCCTCGGCAATTCTCATCTGCGCATCGGGGTCCAGAAACCGTGCGGCCGGATCCAGGCCCAAGGCGGCCACACCGAGAGCGTCGAGGTTCGTCGTGCGGCC
>JBDTQM010000015.1:0-33657 GCA_039932175.1 Specibacter sp. | reverse complement strand
AATTGCCATTAACCACGACGGAGGGCTCCTTGGGTGCGGGTGCGGATGGAAGCAGGGAACAGCCGCCCAAAAGGACCACTGAGAGTATCGCTGCACAGAGTCTTCGCTTCATGGTGCACCTAGCAGATGACGGACTGATTTGGGTACCATGCGGTACTCGTCAACTCTTTCAGGCATGGGCTTCATCATCTCACCATAGGGGTTGTCCTGGCCGTGCAGCCAATCCTCGTAAGCTCCCAGAGTGTCCTGGTCAATCAAAGCCCAGCGGTCCTCCCGCACGGAGATGTTTCCGTGGTGAAAATCCACGCCGACTGCCGGGAACCGGTGTACATCAAGGTAGGGGTCCACCGCCGGGAACTGCTCATAGTAGGAGTCTGCGCCCACAATGCTCGGTTTGCCCAGAACTGTCATGGCCTCGGTAAAAATGCTTCCCGAGGGCCGGTCCCTGATGTGGTCATAGTCGTCGGCGATGACATAGTTCTGTTCCCTGTCGGCAATATTGTAGGACGCTTGGTGGAGGAGCGCCTGCTGCGTTGTTGTCAGCCCGTGATAGTCCTGCGGGTTGGCATACGAGGGCACGGTATCTATGTTCAACCAAGCCTGTTTCATGGCAGGAGTGACCATTCCGGCCGAACCCATCCTGGCAATTTCCGTCAGGCCGCCCTGTTGAAAGGCAAAGTGCTGTGAGCCAATATCGGTGAAAATCTGCTTTTGCATCGACAGAAATGTTGTCTCGTAGTAGGCCAAATCTTCGGCGCCCAAGTTCATCAAGCTTTGCAACGCAGCGTAGCGCATGGGATCCATGTCGGACAGGAATTCGCTTGCGTCCTGCCCTGCATCGGCCATCTTGTGCAGCACGGCAAGATCCTCAAAGCCGGCAATGAAGGTCGGGCCCACCTGGTTGGCCATGCCGATCCATTCCATGCGGGGATCGTTCCTGTAGAGCTCGGCATAAAACGCGTAGACCTTGTAGATGTCGTCGCGATTGTGGCCCACGCCCTGGGCAGGGTCCCAATGTGCTGGATCAATCCCGGCTTGGCGCATGGCCGATTCCGCCCAATACTGCTCCAAGAATTCACCGTAGCCATTTGGCTTGTCACCGGGGCCGAGCATGGCAAGCTGGCCGGAGTCTGCGAGTTTGTCCAGCACGGACTTCGCAGCGTCAGCGTTGTCCTGGTTCTCACGCACCCACTTCTGAAACTCTTCGGATTGCAGGTACTTGTCGATCTCCTCAGGGCTCATGTCGGCCAGTTTGTTTTCCAACTCTGCCCCCGGTGTGCCGCTTGCGGCGGCAGCCATGGAACCGCCGCCAACATCCAGCGAAGCGGCTGAGCTGGCCGCATCCTGCTCCTCTGCGTTGCGCAGCAATAACTGTGCCGCCGTTTCCAACTCGGCACAAACGCTTCGAATGCTGCGCAGGTGGGAGGTGCTCCACTCCCGGCGGAAACGCTCACTGTCCCGGCCCTGCCATTGCACGGCGTTGAGTGCGCTGCCCAGGGAGAGGGAAATCGACTTCAGGCGCTTTGAGCATGCTGCGAGGTCCTGGGCAAAAACGCGCAGTTCCGCCACGTCAGCGCCATAAAAAGTACCGGACAAAGGTTCCGCCTAATGTGTTGAGGTCGGGGCAGCAGGTCCCTCCCGCGGGGCGGGGAGGGGCCCGCAAGGCAGCTGAGGCTAGTTGCCCCAGATGATCGGATTATCCCGGTAGGGGTTGTCACCGTACTTGACATAGTTGTAATTCGAGTCATCGTAGCTGGCTGTGGTGATGGCGTCGCCCTTGGGTGCCAGGAACACCGTGCACATGGTCTTGCTGGAGCCCACTACATAGGTGAAGGCGTCATCCTTGCCGGTTGTTTCAAAGTTGCCGGTCTTGCAATCGCCCATGGTGCCGAAAACAATGAGCTTCTGCGCGTCGGTGCCATCCTTGAGTTGGGCGCTGATCCGCGGATCACCAATGCCGGCCGACGGGGCGCTCAGGGAGGTCAGCTTGACGTCCGTGTAGACGTAGTAGGGCACTTGTCCGGCGAACTTGGCGGCGTCCTTGAATTTGGCCAGATCGGCTTCGCTACCCGCCGCGATTTTAGTGACTTTGGTCTCGTGGGTGGCTTCCTTGTACTTGGGTGTATCTCGGTCCCCGCTGTTGCTGTGCGTGCTGGCAGCCTGGCCGAACTTGAGCTTGGTGCCGGGGGCTGTCACTTTGCCCGCGGCCGCCGGTGCCGCCGGGGCAGGCGTTGTTTGCTGCGTGGCAGGCATGGACGCATCATCACCGCCACGTCCGCGGGAGGTTGCCGATGCGCTGGCAGCGGGCCTTTCGCTCTGGGCTGCTGCTGATTCCGGAGCATCCTTGGGCGCGGCGGCGCCGGGCAGGCACCCGGTCAAGGCGACCAGGACCGCTGCGCCGGCGCCGAGCGCAGTCAGCGATCGCTTGTAGCTGTAGGAAGCTGGGGTTTTCATGAATCTCCGTCTCAAAGGGTGGCGGCACAATTACTACTTTCAATAGAGTAACCGGGGCTCGCTGCCACCGCGATGGGGACAAGTCACCATCGGGCATGCCCGGGTGCGGATATACTTCAAAGCGTGCTTTCCGGACTGGTAATTGTAGACAAACCGCAGGGATGGACCAGCCATGATGTGGTGGGTCGGATGCGAAGGCTGGCGGGGACCCGAAAAGTGGGCCACGCCGGCACCTTGGACCCCATGGCCACAGGAGTGTTGGTGGTGGGGATCAACAAGGCCACGCGCCTGCTGACGTACATTGTTGGCACCTCCAAAACCTACGAGGCCACCATTCGCTTGGGTGCCACCACCATCACGGACGACGCCGAGGGCGATGTCAGCGCCACATCCGCCACCGACGCGGTCACGGATGGGGCCATTGAGGCTGGCATTGCGAAGCTGCGCGGCCCTATTTCACAGGTTCCCAGCAGCGTCAGCGCCATCAAGGTCAATGGCGAACGCGCCTACGCCCGCGTGCGCTCCGGCGAGGAGGTCAAACTCGCGGCCCGCCCCGTGACCATCCACTCCTTTGACGTCCTGGCGATCCGCCACGGTGTCACGGCCGGTGAGCAGGCTGATGCTGAGGACGCTCCCGCGCACGACGGCGTCACGTACGTTGACGTGGATGTCACCGTGCGCTGTTCTTCCGGCACGTACATCCGTGCGCTGGCCCGCGACCTGGGTGCGGATCTGGGTGTTGGCGGCCACCTGACGGCCCTGCGCCGCAGCAGTGTGGGCCCCTACAGCCTGGACCAGGCCCGCACCCTTGAGGAGCTGGCTGACGATCTTCGCATCCTGGACATTGCCGACGCCGCCCGCGCCTTGATGCCGGTGCGTGAACTCACCGTCGAGGAAGCCAATGAGCTGTCCTTTGGCCGGCGCATCCCGGCCAGTGCTGAAGGAACACACACTGTTGACGCGCCGGCGGCAGCGTTTGCCCCTGACGGGACCCTCATCGCCCTACTGGCGGACGCCGGCAAATACGCCAAACCCGTCCTGGTGTTCCCGCCTGACCCGGTGCCTGCCGTCAAGGCAGCCGTGCCTCCCGCGCAGGAAGCCGGGTCCGCCCAATGACCCTGGATGGTTGGTTTATTGCCGGAGCCGTCGTGGGCCTGGCCTCCACCATTGTTTGCGTCGTTGCGGCGGTGCTGAAAAAGAAACCCAACGACGTCACGCTGCTGGCGTTGATCGCCGTTGAACTTTTCATTGTGGTCTACGCCGTGGCGTCCCTGATCCGGCTTGGCAGCGGGGAATCGTTGGTGGGGGAGACGTGGGAGTTCTGGGGCTACATGCTCACAGCCGCCGCGCTGCCCATCGCCGGGTTCTACTGGGCCATGATGGAAAGGACCTTTTGGTCCAACTACGTCATGGGCGCCGTGGGCGTCACAGTGGTTGTCATGCTGGCCCGCATGGCCCAGATTTGGTACGGCACAGCCACGGCCGCACAGGCGCTGGCCACACTTCAACAGCTGCATTTAGGAATTGGACTATGAGCACCCCCGACACGGCCCAGCCCACACCCCTGCCCGGGCGAACCTCAGGCGCCGGCCGGCTGCTGATCACCGTCTACGCGGTTTTCGCCATCTCCGCCACGGCCCGCGCCGGCTACCAGATCGCAACCCATTTTGCCGATGCACCCGTGGCCTACCTGCTCTCAGCTTTTGCCGCCGTCGTGTACATTGTGGCCACCATTTCCCTGGCCAAGCCCGGCCCCAAGTGGGCCATGGCCGCCACGATTTCCATCTGCATCGAACTCGTGGGTGTGCTGGTCATCGGCGCGCTGAGCCTGCTGGACCCGGCAGCCTTCCCGCACGCTACTGTGTGGAGCGCCTTCGGCAAAGGCTACGGCTACATTCCGCTGCTGCTGCCCATTGTTGGCTTGATCTGGCTGTACCGCCACAGGAACGCCAAGTGACCAGTCCGCAAAGCGCTGTCCCCAAGCCGGTCCTGGGAGACGGCATCATCACGCTGCGCCGCTTCACAGTGGAGGACGCGGGAGTATTCGCAGCCATCCACCATGACGCCCTGAATGTGCGCTGGACCGCCTCCGACGCCGACATGAGCCGGGCCGGCGCCGCCGAGCGCATCACCGGACCCATTGCTGCAGGGTGGGAAACCGGCAGCGACCTGCGCTTTGCCATCGTGGACACGCGGACGGGCACCCGGGACAGTGCCGGGGACATTGTCGGCACGCTGAGCCTGCACGAGATCTTTTCAACCTCCCGCGGCGGCTCCGCCAGTGTTGGCATCAAAATGCTGCCAGCTGGCAGGGGGACGGGCACCGCCCAACGGGCCACAGACCTGCTGTGCGGCTACGCCTTCGGCAATTTGGGGCTGGAGATTCTGCACTGGCGCACCACCAGCTCCAACACCTCAAGCATGTCCCTGGCCAAGCGTGCCGGATTTGTGCTGGCCGCTGACATTCCGGGCTACGGACACCTTGACGGACAGGTGGCCGACGGCTTGGTGTTCAGCCAAAGCCGGGAGCAGTTCCAGGCCCGGGACCAGGCTGCGCCGGAGCCGGAAGAGGCTGCCCTGGACATTGCGGCCGTGGTGCCCACCCTGCGCAATGAGGCAGTGGTGCTGCGGGCCCTGACCATGGCCGATGCGCCGCAACTGGTGGAAAACTGCATCAACGAGGAATCCGTGCGGTGGACCACTGTGCCGCTGAACTACACCATGGACCATGCAGCGTTCTTCATCAACACCCTCACCCCGCAGGGCTGGGAAAAAGGGGACACGCTGACTTTCGCTGTGGCGGATCCGTCCACCAACGCCCTTCTGGGCACAGTTGACCTGCAGTGCAAAAACCCGGGTGCTGCCAGCATTGGCATCAACTTCGGCACCCACGCCCGCGGCACCGGCGCGGCGGAGGCCGCCGTCCGGCTGCTGCTGGACTACGCGTTCAACCAGCTCAATCTCAGCTGGGTGCATTGGCATGCGCTGGCGCCCAATTGGGGCAGCCGGAAGCTGGCCTGGAAGCTCGGTTTCACCTTTGACGGGGAAATCCGCGGGGACTACAACGACCGCGGCACACCGGCCGACCGCTGGGTGCTCTCATTGGCGGCAACCGACCCGCAGGCTCCCGCACAACCGTGGACCGGCCCGGTGCCGCTCAGCAGGTAATCTGGAAACCGTATGAGGACGTTGGGCATGAGTGCCACCGTGATCAAGAACTTAGTGGATGAGGAAATGTAGTGCAGATTTGGAACTCATTGAATGACGTTCCCCGGGACTTTGGACCCTGCGTGGTCACCTTGGGGAACTTTGATGGGCTGCACCGCGGGCATCAGGAAGTCCTGGCCCAGGTCCGGGCCGAGGCTGCCGCGCGCAACGCCCGCTCGGTTGCACTGACCTTTGACCCCCATCCGGCACTGATCCACAGGCCCGAAACGGCGCCTGCCCAAATCATGGGCCTGGCTGACAAGATGGCTGCGATGGGCGGCCTGGGCTTGGACGGCGTGCTGGTCATGCCCTACAGCCTGGAGTTCGCCCAGCAGAGCCCCGAAGCATTCGTCAAAAGCGTTTTCGTCGACGCGCTCGGCGCCTGTGCAGTGGTGGTGGGCCACGACGTCCGCTTCGGCAAAGGCAACACGGGGGACCTGAACACCATGGTGAGCCTGGGCGCCGAGCTGGGGTTCGACGTCGTGGTTGTCAACGACGAAGGCCACGACCGCCGCTGGTCCTCCACCTGGGTGCGCGAAGCCCTGAGCAAGGGCGACGTTGACATGGCCGCACAGGTGCTGGGCCGCCGGCACACCATGAGCGGGGAAGTGGTGCATGGAGCCGCGCGCGGTCGTGAACTGGGATTCCCCACGGCCAACCTGTCCCCGGATGCGTGCGGGATCATCCCGGCCGACGGCGTTTACGCCGGGTGGTTGATTGACGCCGAGAAGCACCGCTGGCCGGCAGCCATCTCCGTTGGCTCCAACCCCACCTTTGTGGGTGTCAGCCGGCAGGTTGAGGCCTACGTGCTGGACAGGCCGGCCGAGCCGGTTGAAGCGTTCGATCTCTACGGGCAGCATGTGGTGGTGGAATTTGTGCAGCGGCTGCGCGGCATGGTGGCCTACACGGGCCCGGAAGCGCTGATCGAGCAGATGCACCAGGATGTCCTTGACAGCCGGGAAATTCTGCGCCAACCCTAAAGAGCCGTTGCTCACTTCGCTTCGACTAACCGTGACTTCTGCACTAAACTAAGGGATAGAGTCCGGCTGCAGTCCGTGGTGGCTGGATTCCACTGTGTTTGACCAAGGATTGTTTGACTAAGAAATTGTGTCAACGCACAGCTCAACATGTTCACGGCACATTCAAGGAGTTACTTGTGGCATTAGACGCCGCTGTAAAGCAAGAAATCATGCAGGCTTTCGCAACAAGCGAAGGCGACACCGGTTCGCCCGAGGTTCAGGTGGCGATGCTCTCACGACGCATCTCCGATTTGACCGAGCACCTGAAGATGCACAAGCACGACCACCACACCCGCCGCGGCCTCATGGGCCTGGTAGGTCGTCGTCGTCGCCTGCTCGGTTACCTCAAGGACACCGACATCGCCCGCTACCGTACGCTCATCGAGCGCCTCGGCCTGCGTCGCTAGCATGACTTGACAGGCGGCCTCCCCGCAATGGGGGGCCGCCTTTCATAGTGTTGACCGTGACTTACGGTTGCACAAAACTTACCCAAGTTGCCAGCCGGACACCGCGCATTCGCGGTCCTCGGTAGTGGCCTCCGGGAAGCAGCGATTGCACGCTGCCCGCCCGTGGGCCTCGATCGAAGACCGGGTGTTGTACAGACCTTCACAGCATTGCCCGGTGGAGTGTCTGGGATGGTTCCGGCTGGTTTCTTGAAGTGAGTGTTTACAACACCTACACAGAAATGGAGGTGACTCTCTATGGAGGGTCCCGAGATTCAGTACGCAGAGGCCGTTATTGACAACGGCCGTTACGGCAAGCGCGTTATCCGCTTCGAAACCGGACGCCTTGCCCAGCAAGCCGCCGGCGCCGCAATGGTTTACATTGACGAAGACACCGTGTTGCTGTCCGCCACCACGGCTGGCAAGCACCCGCGTGAAGGCTTCGACTTCTTCCCGCTGACAGTTGATGTCGAAGAGCGCATGTATGCCGCCGGCCGCATCCCGGGCAGCTTCTTCCGCCGCGAAGGCCGCCCCTCAACCGAAGCCATCCTGGCTTGCCGTTTGATGGACCGCCCGTTGCGCCCGGCATTCGTGAAGGGTCTGCGCAACGAAGTCCAGATCGTTGTCACGGTTCTGGCCATCAACCCGGACGTTCTGTACGACGTGGTCGCGATCAACGCTTCCTCCATGTCTACACAGCTCTCCGGCCTGCCGTTCTCCGGCCCCATCGGTGGCGTTCGCGTTGCCTTGATCGACGACGGCCAAGGCCCCCAGTGGGTTGCCTTCCCGAAGCACTCCGAGCTGGAAAACGCCGTGTTCAACATGGTTGTTGCCGGCAAGGTTGCCGGTGACGACGTTGCCATCATGATGGTTGAAGCCGAAGCCACCGACAACTCCTGGAAGCTCATCAAGGAACAGGGCCACCAGGCCCCCACCGAAGAGATTGTTTCCGAGGGCTTGGAGGCTGCAAAGCCGTTCATCAAGGCACTCTGTGACGCTCAGGCAGACTTGGCCGCACGCGCAGCCAAGCCCACCGTTGAGTTTCCCGTCTTCCTTGACTACGAAGATGACGCTTACGACGCCGTCGAGAAGGCATCAGCCACCAAGCTGGCAGCCGTGTTCAGCATCGCCGATAAGCAGGAGCGCGACACCGCCTCCGACGCTTTGAAGGATGAGACCATCGCAGCGTTGGCAGCCGACTTCGCAGGCCGCGAGAAGGAGCTGTCCGCAGCTTTCCGTTCCGTGACCAAGCACGTCATCCGCCAGCGCATCCTCACCGAGCAGATCCGCATCGACGGCCGTGGCCTGACGGACATCCGCCAGCTCACAGCCGAGGTTGAAGTTCTGCCCCGCGTGCACGGTTCGGCCATCTTCGAACGCGGCGAGACCCAGATCCTGGGTGTCACCACGTTGAACATGTTGAAGATGGAGCAGCAGATTGACTCGTTGAGCCCGGTAACGCGCAAGCGCTACATGCACAACTACAACTTCCCCCCGTACTCCACCGGTGAAACCGGCCGCGTGGGCTCGCCCAAGCGCCGCGAAATCGGCCACGGTGCCCTGGCGGAGCGCGCACTCGTGCCCGTTCTGCCCACGCGTGAGGAATTCCCCTACGCCATCCGCCAGGTCTCCGAGGCACTGAGCTCCAACGGCTCAACCTCCATGGGCTCTGTATGTGCATCGACCCTGTCGCTGCTCAACGCCGGTGTGCCGTTGAAGGCTCCCGTTGCAGGCATCGCCATGGGCCTGGTCTCCGACCAGGTTGACGGCCAGACCCGCTACGCCGCACTCACCGACATCCTCGGCGCCGAAGATGCCTTCGGCGACATGGACTTCAAGGTTGCAGGTACCGCCGAGTTCGTCACAGCCATCCAGCTGGACACCAAGCTCGACGGCATCCCGGCCTCCGTTTTGGCTGCTGCCCTGAAGCAGGCCCGCGAAGCCCGCCTGCACATCCTGTCCGTCCTGACCAGCGCCATTGACGTTCCGGACGAGCTCTCCGAGTTCGCCCCCCGCGTCATCGCTGTCAAGATCCCCGTGGACAAGATCGGCGAGGTCATTGGCCCGAAGGGCAAGATGATCAACCAGATCCAGGAAGACACCGGCGCTGACATCTCCATTGAAGATGACGGCACGGTATATATCGGTGCAACGAACGGTCCGTCAGCTGACGCCGCTCGTTCAGCGATCAACGCCATCGCCAACCCTCAGATTCCTGAGATCGGCGAGCGTTACCTGGGCACAGTTGTTAAGACCACCACGTTTGGCGCGTTCATTTCGCTCACGCCGGGCAAGGATGGTCTGCTGCACATCTCCGAGCTGCGCAAGCTGGCCAATGGCAAGCGCGTGGACAACGTTGATGATGTTGTTGCCGTGGGTCAGAAGATCCAGGTTGAGATCACCAAGATCGATGACCGCGGCAAGCTGTCCCTCTCACCGGTGGTTGCCGATGAAGAGAACGCTGCTGAGGAAGCCGTTACCGAAGGTGCTGCTGAATAATTCATGGCGATAACCCTTTTGCCGCTGACAAGCGCTGCCGATGGCCTGGCGTCCGAGGAATCCACACTGATCTCCGGCACGGCGGGAGGCGCAGTAGTGCGCCGCTCCGTCCTGCCCGGGGGTGTGCGGGTACTGACCGAGGCCATGCCTGGGCAGCGTAGTGCGACAATCGGGTTCTGGGTTGGTGTTGGCTCTCGGGATGAATCCGAGGGCCAACACGGCTCAACCCATTTCCTGGAGCACTTGCTGTTCAAGGGAACCAAGCGCCGCACCGCGCTGGAAATTGCGTCCGCCTTTGACGAGGTGGGCGGCGAATCCAACGCGGCCACGGCCAAGGAAAGCACCTGCTACTACGCACGGGTGCTCGACTCCGACCTGCCCATGGCCATCGACGTCATCGCCGACATGGTCACCTCAGCCGTGATTGACCCGGCCGAGCTGGAGCAGGAACGCGACGTCATATTGGAGGAAATCGCCATGGACGGCGATGACCCCACCGATGTTGCGCACGAAAAGTTTGTGGCAGCCGTTCTTGGCGGGCACGCCCTGGGACGCCCCATTGGCGGCACCCCTGACGCCATCAAGGCTGTTCCGCGGGAATCCGTGTGGGAGCACTACCAAAAGCATTACCGCCCCGAGACTCTTGTCATCACCGCAGCGGGAGGCCTGGACCATGAGAGCGTCTGCGCCCAGGTCCTTGAGGCCCTGCGCACCGCCGGCTGGTCCCTGGATGAGGGTGTTGCCCCGGCCCCGCGCCGCGCCAACGCTGAAGTGTCCGTTTCCGGCACTGCCGGCCTGCATGTGGTCAACCGGGCGGTGGAGCAGGCGAACATCATCCTGGGCTGCCCGTCACTGCGCGCCACGGATTCACGCCGCTATGTGATGAGCGTTTTGAACTCCATTCTTGGTGGAGGCATGTCCTCACGCCTGTTCCAGGAAATCCGGGAGAAGCGCGGCCTTGTGTACTCCACCTACTCCTTCGCCTCCTCCTACGCAGACACCGGCTACTTCGGCATGTACGCGGGCTGCTCGCCGGCCAAGGTGGGCCAGGTTATTGGGCTGCTGAGCGCCGAACTGGAGAAGCTGGCCACCGACGGCGTGAGTGACGCCGAGCTGAAGAAGGCCCTGGGCCAGCTCTCCGGCGGCATTGTGCTTGCCCTGGAAGACAGCGGGTCACGGATGTCCCGCCTGGGCCGTGCCGAAATTGTCACGGGCGAATTCATGGACATTGACGAATCCCTGGACCGCATCCGCAAGGTCACCGCCGCTGAGGTCCAGGAGCTGGCCCGCGAACTCGCAGCCGCTCCGCGCACCATCACGGTTGTTGGCCCGTTCGAGGAGACCGAAACCTTCGGTCTCTAGTTTTTTCAGCTGACCCGCAGCAGTGGTCGAAAAAACGCGATTTCGCGGTTTTTTCGAGGGGCCCACGCACCCGAAGGTCTCCTGGCCGAGCTTGCGAGGTTAGGGAGGGCGCGGGGACTGTTGCGGGTCAGTTTCTGTTTGTGGCTTCGCCGCTCCCGTGGCTTATGCGCAGCCGTGGAAACGAGTGTGGCGCATATACCCTATTCCGGGCACGCCAGCTTTGGCCATGCGCAGCGCCAGGAGCCAACGCGGCGCAGCTTTGACACTGGCGCCATGCCTTGCAGCAACGGCGCGCATGATCAAAGTGATCCTGGGCCCACGCGCCACGCCAACTTCCAGCCGCTCCGTGCAGCATCACGGTGGGTGGCCCGTTCGAGGAAACCGAAACCTTCGGGCTCTAACACTTGCCTCCGCATTTATTGTCTCGTGGCCCGTAGATGACCGGTTGCGGCCGCGTGCCGGCCCGCCGGGATCGATCCGGTTCTGGTGGCTGAATCCTTGGGCGTGCAGGCGGGGCCTAGCTCGCCTCCGCCGAACCAGGGGGAACCCTCGACGGTCTCAACTACCTGGCCCAGGAGCGTTTTCGGATGGGTGTCCGGGCGGCCTGGGCAGACCAGTTCCGGGAAACTTGTGTATTTTTCTGCCCAAGCAGCTTTTGCCCGCCCTCCCCGCACGACGCGCGGCCATTTCAGGAACGGACCAGCGAGACGTCGCAGGCGCCTTCGCCATACAAGGACCAGCCGTTCTGGATCACTCACGCCTGGCTTGCAGGCCAGCCGGCGCTGGCCGCCCCGGCAGAACGGCAAGCGGCCTGCCCGCGGGGACCCAGGTCGTGGGGTCCCTGCACGAGGACGACACAGTCATCACCTTTGCCCAGGCGTCGGCGTCCAATGGGGCCATGGTCCCCGAGGAGGGCCCCGACACCCCCACGGCGCAGGCGTTCCTCGAAGAACTGCGGAAACTCAGTCCGGTGGAGGAACGTGAAAAAACCAACGTTACTTCAAAACGGGGGCCGGTGACCATGGCGAAGGGGACAATTTCCCCGGTGTCCGCATGGGCCAGGTGTTCGCCCTGGCCTCGCGCCATCAGGGCATGTCCCTGAACCAGTTCGAGGAGCTGTTGGGCAGTCCACTCCACGAAGCGCGGGCAGGGGCTGTCAAGATCATGGCCACGCAGGCTGCCGACAGGTCCGCGTTGGATCAGCCGAGGAAGGAGCTGTTCGAGTTGTACCTGCGGCGCATCGACAGGATCAACAACTGGGACCTGGTGGGCCTCGGCGCCTGGGATGTCGTGGGGCGCTACCTCGCCGACAAGCCCCGCGGCGTCCTCGACGGGCTGGCACGCTCAGAGAATCTCTGGGACCGCCGCACAGCCATCCTGGCAACCTTGCACTTTCTGCGCCGCGGCGACGTTGAGGACACGCTGCGGCTGGCTGTGCTGCGTCTGGACGATGACCAGGACCTGATCCACAAGGCTGTCGGGGGTGTGCTGAGGGAAGCGGGCCAGCGGTAGCGGAGCAGTTGCTTGCCTTCCTCGGTGCCCACGCAGAGGCCATGCCGCGGACCATGCTGCGCTAGGCGATCGAGCATCCCGAGCCGCATTTGCGGGCACACTATCGTGCAGTGCGCCCAGTGCCCGATTGGCACTGCAGCCACGTCTCGATGCGGGGAAAGTCGAACGCACCAGCCCCGCGACGTGCTGGCTACTGTGACACGCCTTTGGCGCTGAGCTGTTCCACGATCCTTGTTTTGGGTCCGCCGGCCAGTGCCGGTGACGCGGTTGCCGAGTTCCACACTTCACCGCGAAGCCTGGCCAGAAAGTCCTCTGCAGCACGGGCCGTGGTGAAGTCAAGATCCACCACAACATAGTGGTTGTCCTCGAGCGGCACCGAGATCCTCTCGGCAACCACCCCCGAGGCTGCCCTGTTCAGGGGGTCTGCGTTGTAGGCGCCCTGCCACATGCCAAAGTCCTTGATGCCGTGTTCAATCTGCAGGGTAAACATTGGATTTCCTTTCTGTTGATTCCATGGCTTGAGCCTAGGACTGGCGGCGCGCGCCCACCATCCCATAAATCTGGGAGGTGCCGGTGCAGGCCGCAAACGCGGGCGCATACTTGAGCCATGGGAACAGAGTGGGCACTCACCCGGGCTCTGGAGCGGGCGGCAGCGTTGGCCGGCCAGGGGCTGGACAGCCAGGCGTTCCGTACTGCTGCCCTTGGGATCCTGACGGCGGCAGTGCCCCACGATGCCTGGGTGTGGCCCATGACAGACCCCGTGACGCAGGTGGGCATTGCACCCATGGCCAAGGTGCCCTGCACCCGTGAATTGCCGCTGCTCATCAGGCTGAAGTACACAACGCCCGTCAATCGGTGGACAGCCCTGCCTACAGGCCCGCCCAGGGCCGTGTCGCTGCAGGGCGCCACCTCGGGCGATCCGGCCCGAAGCGCACTGTGGGACGGAATCCTGCGCAGGTACGGGGTGGGGGATGTCTTGTCGGTTGCGTTCGCGGACAAGTGGGGGACGTGGGGCTGGCTCGATCTGTGGCGCGGCCAGGACATGCCGCCGTTTACTGCCGGGGAGGCCGGCTTCCTGACGGCGTTGGCCACTGTGCTCACCACGGGACTTCGAGACTGCTCGGCGCGTGAATTTCTGCTGGCCGGTTCCGACCGGAAAGCCAAGCCCGGCAGCTACCATCGGCAGGCACTGCTTGTTGTGAGCGAGGACTTGTTGGTGGCGGGTGAAACAAACTCCGCCCGGCTGTGGCTGGACTTGTTGCAGCCGGGTCCGCGGCCGTTCCAAACGGTTCCGGCGGAAGTGTTGAATGTGGCGGCGCAGCTGCTCGCTGTGGAGAGCGGCGTTGACGGCCATCCAGCGGGTTCGTGCGTGCATGTGGGCAGCGGGGTGTGGGCGAAGCTCGCGGCGGCGCGGATGCAGTCAGCCGATGGGCCGTTGGGGCAGCTGGTGGTGACCATTCAAGATTGCCTGCCTGCGGAACGGATGGCTGTGTTTGAGAGGTGCTTCGCGTTGAGTCCGCGGGAATGCCAGCTGCTGGAACTGGCGGCAGCGGGCCTGAACACGGCAGCCTTGGCGCATGCCATGGCGATCAGCAGCTATACGGTGCAGGATGTTTTCAAGTCGCTCTTTGGCAAGTGCCACGTCCAGAGCAGGGCAGCCCTTCTGGCCTTGGCGCTTGGACCGCTGGCTTAAGACAGGTTGGAGGTCGGAGCATGGCCCCCAGCTCACGCAGCGAAGGCGCAATCCGTCAACTGAGCCGCAGCAGTCCCCACGCCCTCCCTCACCTCGCAAGCTCGGCCAGGGAACCCTCGGGTGCGTGGGCACTGCTGCGGGTCAGCGCTCAGTTGTGCGTCAGCCGCCGGCGAACGGCGGGAGAACATCCACAACGTCGCCTGTTGAGAGCTCCGTTGCCAGGTCGAGGGTGGCCACCTCGTTGAGCAGGTAGCTGCACCGGGTCAACAGCTCTGACAGCGGGGGAGTGTTTCCCGAGGCTGATTCCGGAAAGCTCGCCACCAGCAGCGCAGACAAGTCCGCCAGCGTGAAGGGTTCCGATCCGGCCAGGGCGGCCAGGTCTACGCCCTGCTCTTCAACCCCCGTGGCGGCTGCTGCTGCGGCAAAAAAGCGTACGTTCATGCTCATCCTCCTATGGCGCTCATGCTGCGGTCCGGCTGGACAAAGTCGGCGTCGCCCAATCCGGGATGGCCCATGCCGTGGGCCTTGGGCTTGGCCCACATGGCGTCCTGCCAGCGGGCGGCGACGGCGTCGTCGTCGGACCCGGAATCCCCGGCACGGAGCAGGTCCAGCAAATCCACTTCCGTGCGGGAGAACAGGCAGCTCATGACCTTGCCCTCGGCCGTGATGCGGGTGCGGCGGCAGTCGGAGCAGAACGGTTCGGTGACGGAGGCGATGATGCCCACAGTGCCCAGAAGTTCCGTGGAGCCGTGGTGGCGGACCTCGAAACGTTCGGCGGGTGCGCCGTCGCGGGACCGCGGATCGGCGGAGAGCTCAAAGTCGGGTGTCAGCAGTTCGCGGATCTCCGCGGCCGTGATCATGCCCTCGCGCGTCCAGCCGTGGTCGGCGTCGAGCGGCATTTGTTCAATGAAGCGCAGCTCGTAGCCGCGGTCAAGGCTCCACTGCAACAGTTCCGCGGCGTGGCCGTCATTGATGCCGCGCAGCAAAACAGCGTTGATCTTGATGGGCGCCAGGCCGGCCGCCGAGGCCGCCTCAATCCCGGCCTTTACCTGGTCCAGGAAGGGCCTGCGCGTCAGTTGCAGGAACGCGTCGTGGTGCAGTGTGTCCATGGAAACGTTGAGCCGCGTCAGCCCGGCGTCGGCGAGCGCCTGCGCCTTCTTCGCCAACCCCACACCATTGGTGGTCAGGGAGATGGGCAGTTCCGGATGGTTCGCGCGCAGGCCCGCAATGATCTCCACCAGGTCCGCACGCACCAGCGGCTCGCCGCCGGTGAGCCGCAGTTCGCGCACCCCAAGACGGTTGACGCCAAGGCCCACCAGTCGCACAATTTCGGCCGCGGTGAGGAGCTTGTCCTTCTTCAGCCACTCCAGCCCGGCCTCGGGCATGCAGTAGGTGCAGCGGAGATTGCACTTGTCGGTTAGCGACAAGCGCATGTCGGTTGCCGTGCGGCCGAATTGATCCAGCAGGCCGGTTTCCGTGCCGCCCGGGCGCGGCAGGCCGGAGCCGGTGGGGGGCTGGCGGACCTCCGGTATGCCCAGTGCTACGCGTTCTGTGTCCATAACTCAACGCTACGCCATTATTGGGCGCCCGGAGCCCTGTGCGACGCATCGCTGACCTAGGATTGAGGAAAACGAGCGCCGCAAGGTGCCTGCCGGGAGGAAGCTATGCGGAGAACTGTCGCCGAACACCAAAGTGCCGTGCTGGAGTTGCTGCGCCGGAGCTGGGCTGATATGCCTGCCTCAGTGCTCGACGACGGCGGATCCCAGGCGCCGCTGCTGGAGGGACTCGGGCGTGTGCTCGCCGTTGAACTGGTGGCCCCCCTGGACCTGCCGCCCTTTGCCAATTCGCAAATGGACGGTTATGCCATCCGGGTGGACCCGCAGCAACCCGTAGACGTTGATTCTGCCCAATCAACCACTTTCCGTGTAGCTGCCACCATCCCTGCCGGAGTTGTGCCCCACGCTTTGGCGCCCGGATTTGCCGCGCCCATCATGACTGGGGCCATGCTGCCCGACGGCGCCAACGCCGTCGTTCCCGTGGAAAAGGCCCTGCCCGCAGCGTTCCTGGCAGAGGATGCCCAGGTGGCATTGCCCGTCCCGGCCGCCGGCACCTTTGTCCGGGCGCGGGGCAGCGATGTGCAACGGGGCAGTGTGGTGATCCCCGCCGGCACCCTGCTGAATGCGGCGCATTTGGGCCTGGCGGCTGCACTGGGGTTCAACACCCTGCCCCTGAAGCGCCGGGCCAGGGTGCTGCTGCTGACAACCGGGGATGAGATTGTGGCCCCCACCGGCGACGCCGGTGAACTGCCCCCTGGCATGATCTTTGATGCCAACGAAACGTTGCTGCGGGCCAGCCTGGGCCAGGCGTCGGTGGAGGTGGCCACTGCCGTGATTGTCAGGGATGATCCTGCGGCCCTGATCCGGCTGTTGGATGCCCATCTTGGTGGCGGGCCGACCCCGGGCGGGGAGACCCGGCCGGGCTGTGACCTGGTCATTTCGGTGGGCGGGATCAGTGCCGGGGCCTTTGAAGTGGTGCGGCAGGCCTTGGGCGCGGCAACAGGGTCAGGTGCCGCCGGCTCTGCCGCCGACGTGGAGTTTGTTTCAGTGGGGCTGCAGCCCGGCGGCCCCCAGGCGTTGGGGACGTATAGGGGCGTGCCGTTCCTTGGCTTCCCTGGCAACCCCGTCAGCGCCTTTGTGTCCTTTGAGCTGTTCCTGCGCCCGGCGTTGTTCAGCCTGCTGGGTGCCCCGGCGCCGCGGCAACGCGTTGTTGCCGCCCTTGAACACCCGCTCAGCTCCCCGTTGGGGAAGCACCAGATTCGGCGCGGCGTCTACTCCGGTCCGGAATTTGAATCGGCGCCGTCGGTGCGTGAAGTGGGAGGGGAGTCCTCGCATTTGCTGGGCTCCCTGGCGCAGGCCGATGCCTTGATTCACATCCCGGCGGGTGTCACCGAATTGCGGCACGGGGCAAAAGTGGAAGTATGGCTGTTGTGACTAATTCCCCAATGCCAGAACTTACCCATTTACGTCAGGACGGCACGGCCCAAATGGTGGATGTTTCCGCCAAGGCCGTGACCACCCGCCAGGCCACAGCCACCGGCACTGTCACCACCACGGCCGAGGTGATGCTCCTGTTGGGCTCCGGCGGACTTCCCAAGGGTGACGCCTTGGCCGTGGCCCGCGTGGCCGGCATCATGGGTGCCAAGAAGACGCCCGAGCTCATACCCCTGTGCCACCCCCTGCCCATCTCCAAGGTCACGGTTGATTTTGAACTCAGTGCCACGGCCGTCACAGTGCTGGCCACCGTAAAGACCCGGGGCGTGACAGGTGTGGAGATGGAAGCCCTGACTGCCGTCTCCGTGGCAGCCTTGAGTGTGTACGACATGATCAAGGCAGTGGACAAACACGCTGTCATCTCCAACATCCAGGTTCTGGCCAAGAGCGGCGGCAAGAGCGGAGACTGGGTGGCCCAGCTGGTCCACACCGAACCTGCCCCGCCGACTGCCAGCTCGGAAACAGGGGAAAACGCGTGAGTGCGTGCCAACCGGGAACGTCACTGGGCACGGCCGCCGTCGTCATCGCCTCCACCCGGGCCGCACTGGGCGTCTACCCCGATACGACCGGGCCCGTCATCGCCGACTGGCTGCGCGAGCATGACTTTGATGCCATGCCGCCCGTGGTGGTGCCCGACGGCGCACCCGTCGGGGCCGCGCTGCGGGCCGTGCTGACGCAACATCCCGCCGTCGTGATCACCAGCGGCGGCACCGGGCTCAGCCCCGATGATCAAACACCTGAAATGACCTTCCCGCTGCTGGACCGCGAGATCCCCGGCATCATGGAAGCCATCCGCGCCGCGGGGCTGGCCAAGACGCCCATGGCGGCCCTGAGCAGGGGCCATGCGGGGCTTGCCGGGCACACGCTGATTGTGAATTTGCCCGGTTCCCCCTCCGGCGTCATGGACGGGCTGGCAGTGCTGGACCCCATCATTCAGCACCTCTGCGAACAGGTAGGCGGACACCATGGCCACTAACGTCGAAGTGGTTTCGGCCCACTTGAGCGCAAGCCCCATCTCCGTGGATGCTGCCATTGCCGCCGTGGAATCCGATGCGGCAGGGGCTGTGGTCAGCTTCAGCGGCGTGGTGCGCAACCACGACGGCGGCAAGGACGTCCTGCGGTTGAGCTACACCGCGCACCCGCTCGCCCTGGGCGTGCTGGCCGAGGTGGTCAACTCCCTGGCCCAGTCCACCGCGGACCCCGACGGGCACCCCGTGCGGATCTGGGTGGCGCACCGGGTGGGGGCCCTGGAGATTGGCGATCCCGCGCTGGTGTGCGCCGTGGCGTCATCGCACCGGGCGGAGGCGTTCGAGTTGTGTTCTGCCCTGGTGGAGCGCATCAAGGCGGAGGTGCCCATCTGGAAGGAACAGTTCTTCAGCGACGGTTCCGTGGAGTGGGTGGGGGCATCGCAGCTGCCGGAGACCGGCCCGCCAGAAAACCAGTAGGCTTAAACCCATGAGTGAAATGCTGAAGGTGGCCGTGCTCGGTGCCAAGGGACGAATGGGAACGGCTGCCGTGGCAGCCATTGACGCTGCGGCGGACATGGAACTGGTGGCGGCCCTGGGTCGTGCCGATTCCCTGGAGGTGCTGCTGGAACGCCGCGCCGAGGTCATTGTTGACCTGACTGTTCCGGACTCCACCGAGGCCAACGTCCACTTTGCTGTGGAGCACGGCATCCATGCCGTGGTCGGAACCACCGGCTGGGACGCCGACCGGCTGGCTGCACTGAGGGAACTGCTGGCCAAGCACCCCGAGACAGGTGTTTTGATTGCCCCCAACTTTGCCCTGGGCTCGGTGCTGGCCACCCGCTTTGCCGCCCAGGCCGCCCGCTACTTTGACTCCGTGGAGATCGTTGAGCTGCACCACCCCCGCAAGGTGGATGCCCCCTCCGGCACTGCCTTGCGCACAGCCCAGCTGGTGGCGGCAGCCCGTGCCGCGGCCGGTGTCGCGGATGCCCCCGACGCCACAGAAACCGAGCTCGACGGCGCCCGCGGCGCCTCGATCGACGGCATCCCGGTCCACAGCGTGCGCCTGGCCGGCCTGGTGGCACACCAGGAAGTCCTCTTCGGCAGCCACGGCGAAGCCTTGACCATCCGCCATGACTCCTTCAACCACGAATCCTTCATGCCCGGGGTGCTGCTGGGTGTGCGAACCGTGGGAACCCGGCCGGGACTGACCGTGGGCCTGGACGGCTACATGGATTTGGACGGTTAGGGGCGTGGCTGCGCTGAAAGTGTCAAAAACAAAAATCTGGGTTGCCCTGATTTGTCTGCTGCTGGTCTTCTACATGGTGGTCATGATGCAGCGGGCAGTGCTGCTCCTGGGCGACTCTGACTGGGTGGCCAAACTTCTGGGTGTCTCCTACTTTGTGATCCCACTGGTGGCGGCCTGGGCGTTGATCAGCGAGGTTCGTTTCGGTGCAACCTCCGAGCAGATGGCCAACATTCTCGAGGCCGAAGGCGGCCTGCCCGAGGACAATCTGCCGCGCACACCCGGCGGGCGCATTGTCCGCGAGGCAGCGGATCTTGAATTCGAAAAGTACAAGGCCGAAGCCGAGGCCGCGCCGCAGGACTGGCGTTCCTGGTTCAGGCTCTCCTGTGCCTATGACGCCTCCGGTGACAGGAAGCGCGCCCGCAAAGCCATGCGCGACGCCATCGTCCTGTTCCGCCAGCGCGCCTAGACCTCCTCCAGGATCTGTGACGCAGTTGTTGCACGCGGAAGGCGCTTTCCAAGCCATTTTGGTGCAATAACTGCGTCACAGATCCGGGAGACACTGAAATCTGAGGGAAGGAAACCCATGGCAGTCACAAGGAACCCGCACGACGGCGTGGAGCTTGCCTACAACATGGCGGGGGAGGGGCCGCCCATCCTGCTGGTCCACGGCAGCGCCCTGAGCAAGGCGATCTGGCGTGGTTTTGGCTACATCAAGGCGTTGCGTGAGGATTTTCAGGTCATCACCATGGACCTGCGCGGCCACGGCCTCAGTGGCAAGCCCGCCACGCCGGCCGACTATGCGATGGACCTGCTGGTGGCCGACGCCCTGGCAGTGCTGGATGCGGCCGGGGCGCGGACGGCCCACTACGGCGGCTATTCGGTGGGTGCCCGGCTGGGCTTCTCCCTGGCCGTCGCGGCCCCGGACAGGCTGCTGTCCCTGACCACCCTGGGCGGGACGTTCCGCATCCAGCCGGGCAGCATTGGCTGGCTTTTCTTTCCCGAATACGACGCCGCCCTTGCCTCAGGTGGCATGGGTGCCTTCGTGGCAGGCTGGGAGGCGCGCATGGGGCGGCCGCTCGATGCCCAAACCAAGTCGGCGTTCCTGAACAATGATGCGCAGGCCCTGCTGGCGTATTTCCGCCAGACCGAGGCGGATGCGCCCGTGCCGGAAGCGGACGTGGCGGCCATTGCGGTTCCCGCCCTGCTCATGGCCGGCACGGCCGACCCCACCCGCGTGGCGGATTCGCGCCGGGCAGCCGAGCTGATGCCCGCGGCCCGCTTCGTTGAGCTGCCCGGCCGCAACCACGGCAGCACACTGGTGCCCGCCCAGCCCGTCCTTGATGAATGGCTGCCCTTCCTTCGCTCCCTCTAGCCCTCCCGAAACGCTATCGCAGCAATGGTCACTTTTTCGCGGACGCTATCGCAGCCAGTGCGACAGCATCCGCGAAAATCCAGCCATTGCTGCGAGAGCGTTTTGGGTGGGGGCGATCATCTCCCGCACCGGCAAGGCTGGTCGGCCCCGGGACGCAGCGGCGGAACCGGTGGGGGGCCCGGTGCCGGGAACCCCTCGTCGTACGCGGCCAGGACGGCGGGAATCAACGCCATCGCCGCCGACCGGTACCCCAGGCTGGAGGGGTGAAAACCGTCAGTGGAAAACATGTCGCCCGGGTCCTGCAGGAAGATCTGCCGCACAGCACTGCCCAGCAGCACCGGATGGGCGCCGGCCGCGGCGGCAGCCTTGAACTGGGCGGTTGCCAGGCGGCGGGACATTTGGCCGCCAAATTCACGCAGCGGGGACGGCAGCGAGGGAAGCGTGTCAAAGTCGGGGCAGGTGCCCACCACCACCTCACTGCCCAGGGCCCGCAAATTGGCTATGACCAGGCCCAGTGACTTGATGGAATCAGCCAGGGGAACATGTCTGGTCAGGTCGTTTCCGCCAACAATGATGACAGTGACATCGGGGCCGAAGCCGGCCGGAAGCGCAGCCAACTGCCCCAAAACCTGGACCGTCTGCGCCCCCACGGCGGCAATGGTGCGCAGCTCCACGGCCCTGCCGGCATGCTCGGCCAGGGCCACGGACAAATTGGCGCCCACGGTGGCCAGCGGTGTGGAGGCCCCCAAGCTGGTGGCCACGGAGTCGCCGGCCATCACCAAACGCAGCGGGTCTCCGAGCTCCGGGGAATACACGGCGTCGGCGTCGGGGCCCCTGTCACCGAGGCGATGCCCCACCGTTTGCTGGGCCGCACGCCCCTCAGCCTTGAACAACAAGGCGATCCCGCCCAGCGTGGCGGCTATGCTGGCGGCCACAATGCCACCGGCCAGGGATGCTTTGCGCCACTGCGTGACTTCCATGCCCTTATCCTCCTTGCATGGAAGTATATTCCTGGTTCCCGGCGCTGCGACTCGTGAACAGCGTTGAACGATTTGGCCCAAGAGCAGGTAACGTTTTATCCATGTCTGTCACTGAAATCTCCCAGCGCCCCTTCGGAACTCTGGTGCCCGCAATGGTCACCCCCTTCACCGCCGATGGGGCAGTGGACTACAAGGCAGCCGGGGAGCTCGCCAGCAAGCTTGTTGACGACGGCTGCGACGGCATCCTTGTCACCGGAACCACCGGCGAAACCTCCACGCTGACCGATGAAGAAAACCTGGGCATGTTCCAGGCCGTCATTGACGCCGTGGGGCACCGTGCACGGGTTATTGCCGGCACCGGCACCAACGACACCCGCCACTCGATCAGCCTGTCCCAGCGCGCAGCCAAGCTGGACATTGACGGCCTGCTCATTGTCACCCCCTACTACAACAAGCCCAGCCAGGCCGGCATCGCGGCCCACTTTGAGGCCATTGCCAACGCCACCGAGCTGCCGGTCATGCTCTATGACATTCCCGGCCGCTCAGGGGTGCCCATCCACACGGAGACCATCATCCGCCTGGCCGACCACCCGCGCATCACTGCGCTCAAGGACGCCAAGGCCGATTTCACCGAGACCAGCCGTGTCCTGGCCAACACGGACCTCGATGTTTACTCGGGCGACGACGGACTGACGCTGCCGCTGATGGCCGCCGGCGCCGTCGGACTTGTCAGCGTCAGCGCCCACATTGCCCCGAAGCAGTTCCGCGCGCTGATTGACGCGGCCGCGTCAGGGGACTTTGTCACGGCGCGCAAGATTCACTTTGAGCTGGACGCTGTCATTCGCGCCACCATGGGCCATGTGCAGGGCGCAGTGGCCGTCAAGCAAATTCTTAAGTGGCAGGGAATCCTGTCCAACTCGGTTGTCCGGCTGCCCCTGGTGGAGCCGGGCGAGGCCGAGATCGCCATGATCAAGGCTGACCTTGCGGAAGCTGGAATGGAACTGTAAACATGACTCAAATGACTGAGCCCGGACTGCGGACCCCGCCGGAACTGGCCAAGGGCACGCTGCGGATTGTTCCGCTGGGCGGCATCGGCGAAATTGGCCGAAACATGACAGTCTTTGAGATGGACGGCAAACTCCTCATTGTTGACTGCGGCGTCCTCTTCCCGGAAGAGGACCAGCCCGGCGTCGATTTGATTCTGCCTGACTTCTCCTACATAGAGAACCGCCTTGACGATGTGGTTGGCGTGGTGCTCACCCATGGCCACGAAGACCACATTGGTGCCGTCCCGTACCTGCTGCGCCTGCGCAATGACATCCCCTTGATCGGTTCACAGCTGACGCTGGCCTTGATTGAAGCCAAGTTGACTGAGCACAGGATCAAGCCGTGGACCTTGACAGTCAAGGAAGAGCAGGTTGAGCAGCTGGGCCCGTTCCAGTGCGAGTTTGTTGCCGTCAACCATTCCATTCCGGACGCGTTGGCCGTGTTCATCCGCACCGACGGCGGCACAGTGCTGCACACGGGCGACTTCAAGATGGACCAGCTGCCCCTGGACGGGCGCATCACGGACCTGCGCCATTTTGCCCGTCTGGGCGTGGAGGGCGTTGACCTGTTCCTGGTTGACTCCACCAACGCCGACGTGCCCGGCTTCACCACCAGCGAAGCCGAGATCGGGCCCACCCTTGAGGGGTTGTTCGGCAAGGCCGACAAGCGCATCATCGTGGCCAGCTTCTCCTCGCACGTGCACCGCGTCCAGCAGGTGCTCAACGCAGCCGTGGCGCACGACCGCAAGGTGGCCTTCGTGGGCCGCTCCATGGTGCGCAACATGGCCATCGCGGCCAAGCTGGGTTATCTGCACGTGCCCGCCGACGTGCTGGTGGACCTGAAAAACGTGGACAGCCTGCCGGACAACAAGGTTGTTTTGATGTCCACCGGTTCCCAGGGCGAGCCGATGGCCGCGCTGTCCCGGATGGCCAACGGCGACCACAAGATCTCCGTGGGCAAGGGCGACACCGTCATCCTGGCCTCCTCGCTCATCCCGGGCAACGAGAACGCAGTATTCCGGATCATTAACGGGCTCCTCAAGCGCGGTGCCGACGTCATCCACAAGGGCACGGCCAAGGTGCACGTGTCGGGCCACGCGGCCGCAGGGGAGCTGTTGTACTGCTACAACATCCTGACCCCGAAGAACGTCATGCCCGTGCACGGGGAAACCCGCCACCTGATCGCGAACGCCAACATCGCCATCTCCTCGGGCGTGCCGGCGGAGAACGTGCTGCTCACGGATGACGGATCCGTCATCGACTTGAAAGACGGCGTGGCCAGGATTGTTGGCCAGGTCGAATGCGGTTTTGTCTACGTTGACGGCCACAGCGTTGGCGAGATCACCGACGATGACTTGAAGGACCGCCGCGTGCTGGGGGATGAGGGCTTCATTTCCATCATTACCGTGGTCAACCGGGCCACAGGAAAGATTGTCACCGGCCCCGACATTCACGCCCGCGGCGTTGCCGAGGACGATTCCGTCTTTGATGACATCAAGCCCAAGATTGCCGCAGCGCTGGAGGAAGCCGTCATGGCCAATTCCGACCACACCACCCACCAGCTCCAGCAGGTGGTGCGCCGGGTGATTGGCACCTGGGTCAACCGCAAGCTGCGCCGGCGCCCCATGATCATCCCAGTGGTCCTGGAGGCGTAGTCCGCGCCGTCTACGCGCCAACTGGCCCGCAGCAGTCCCCAAGCCCTCCCTAACCTCGCAAGCTCGGCCAGGGAACCCTCACAGGCGCGTGGGCCCCACGAAAACATGCGAAAATCGCGATTTTTCAGCCACTGCTGCGGGCCAGTTGCGTCGTGGGCAGGGAGGCACGACGGCGCGTCCCGGCGCCGCGCTGTGCTTGCCACCACGACTGTTTGAGGCGCCAAATCCGCCCCGACACCGGCTGCGGGCGGTACCGTAGGGTGTATGGCGACTCGTTCTTCCCCCGCCCGTTCCTCCGCCGGTCAGAAGGGTGGCGCTTCTTCGCGCGCCCCCAAGACCACGAAGATGCCGGTGCCGCGCAGCAAACTACCAGCTCCCGAACCGGAGACCCACCTGATTTGGCCTGTTCGGATGGTGGTCGCCTTCTGGCAGGGTCTGGGCCACATGATTGGCGGTGCCATTCGCCGCATGGGCACGGACATGAGCCACATCCCCGCACATGAGCGCCGCGACGGTTCGGGCCTGCTGTTCATTGTGGTGGCAACAGTCACTGCCACCTTCACCTGGTGGGGGCTGTCCGGCCCGCTGGCCGACGCCATGCGCGGAGTCTTCCAAGGCACCTTTGGCTGGTTTGCCGCCATGCTGGCGCCCATGTTCCTCATATTCTCCATCCTGGTGTTCCGTCAGCCCACCAATGTGCGCGCCAACAACCGGGTCGCCGTGGGCTTTGGCATCATGACGATCGCCGGCTGCGCCCTGGCCCACGTGGCCGGCGGCGCCCCCAACATCAACGAAGGCTTCAACGGCATCAGCGCCGCGGGAGGCATGGTGGGGATGATCGCCGGCGGCCCGCTCGCCATGGTCAGCCCCGTCCTGGCTGTTGTCTTCTTCTCCGTCCTGGCCTTCACCAGCCTGCTCATCCTCACCAGCACCCCGCTGCTGCGCATCCCCTCGCGCCTGCACTGGGTGTACGAACAACTGGTGGGTGTGTCCCCGGACCGAGGGATCGACGCCGACGGCCACGACCAGAGCTACCTCTACGACCGTGAATCCCCGGCCAAGGCCAAGAAGCCGCGCAGCCCGCGCGGGCGCAAGAAGGCGGACGCGGACGACGACTTTGACGATGTGCTCGGCACCGAAGCCTTCGCAACCCCGCTGGTTGACGCGGACGACGACGAAACCCAGGATGCGCCGTCGGTCCCGTCCGTGCGACCCGGGGTGCGCCGGCCCACCCGCGACCAACTGGCAGCGGACAAGATCAAGGCCCGCCAGGGCCTGCCCACCACCACCGACGTCTTTGACGTCCAACAGTTCAACAGTGACGAGACCGTCACGGCCGCCATTGGCATTGTGGGGGCCAACGCGCTGCACGGCGACGGGGGAGCCGGCGCGGGCCCCATCCCCGCGCCGCCCATGGCCCCGCCAACGCCCATCCCTGCCCGCTCCGAGCAGCTCCAGCTGTCGGGCGATGTCACCTACACGCTGCCGGAATCCGATTTCCTGCCGGCAGGACCCCCCGGCAAGGAAGCCACCGAGGCCAACGACTCCGTGGTGGCCGCGCTGACGGACACCTTGAACCAGTTCAACGTGGATGCGGCCGTGACAGGATTCAGCCGCGGACCCACTGTGACACGCTATGAGATCGAGCTGGCCCCCGGCACCAAGGTTGAGCGGGTGACGGCGTTGAGCAAGAACATCTCCTACGCCGTGGCGTCCTCGGATGTGCGCATCCTGAGCCCCATCCCGGGCAAGAGCGCCATTGGCATTGAGATCCCCAACGCCGACAAGGAAATTGTTGTGCTCGGCGATGTGCTGCGGTCGGCCAACGCCCGCCGCACCGAACACCCCATGGTCATGGGTGTGGGCAAGGATGTGGAGGGCGGCTTTGTGGTGGCCAACCTGGCCAAGATGCCGCACCTTTTGGTGGCCGGTGCCACAGGTGCCGGAAAGTCATCCTTTGTGAACTCCATGATTGTCTCCATCTTGATGCGCGCCACCCCCGATGAGGTGCGCATGGTCATGGTGGACCCCAAGCGTGTGGAGCTGACGGCGTATGAGGGTGTGCCGCACCTGATCACCCCCATCATCACCAACCCCAAAAAGGCTGCCGAAGCCCTGCAATGGGTGGTGCGGGAAATGGACCAGCGCTACGACGATTTGGCCAACTACGGTTTCAAGCACATTGACGAGTTCAACAAGGCCGTCAAGGCCGGCAAGGTGCACCCGCCGGTCGATTCCAAGCGGATTGTGCGCCCCTACCCGTACCTTTTGGTCATTGTTGACGAGCTCGCAGACTTGATGATGGTTGCCCCGCGCGACGTGGAAGATTCCATTGTGCGCATCACCCAGCTGGCCCGTGCCGCAGGCATCCACCTGGTGCTGGCCACCCAGCGCCCCTCGGTGGATGTTGTGACGGGCCTGATCAAGGCCAACGTGCCCTCCCGCATGGCGTTTGCCACCTCCTCGGTGACGGACTCCCGCGTGGTCCTGGACCAGCCGGGTGCCGAGAAGCTGCTGGGCCAGGGTGACGCCCTGTTCCTGCCCATGGGCCAGTCCAAGCCCATCCGTGTCCAGGGCGCCTGGGTCACCGAGGCCGAAATCAAACGCGTGGTTGACCATGTCAAGGGCCAGCTCAAGGCCACGTACCGCACCGATGTTGCCGTCGAGGCGCCCAAGAAGGCCATTGAGGACGACATCGGTGATGACATGGACCTGCTGTTGCAGGCCACCGAGCTGGTGGTGACCACGCAGTTCGGCTCAACATCCATGCTCCAGCGCAAGCTGCGCGTTGGCTTTGCCAAGGCGGGGCGCCTCATGGACCTGCTGGAGTCGCGCGGCGTGGTGGGGCCTTCGGAGGGTTCCAAGGCCCGTGACGTGCTCGTGAAGCCCGATGACCTGGCCGTGACGCTGGCCGCCATCCGCGGCGACCAGGGCCCGGGCGGGTCCGAGTCCGAAAGTCCGGAGGATCCCATGGCTGCGGCCCTGGCGGAGAACGCCAATGCCAACCACGGTTGGGGCGAGGATTTGGTGGCAGCGGATTTGGAGAACCGCCCGCAGGCCATCGAGTACAACGACGGTGCCGACGGCGACAATGATGAGGGCGGCGACGACGCATGGTCCCTGACCGGGCGGTAGGGGCCCTCAAATCCCGCCCGAATATCCCTGCAGGGGCCTTAGCGGTTAGCCTTGCACAGTGAGTGATACGGTGGCGCCTAGCCCTTCGAACTGGAATCTGCCCAACGCCTTGACGCTGTTGCGCATTGTGTTGGTGCCCTTCTTCATCTGGGCCTTCGTGGCCGACGGCGGCGACTACGGCCCCCTGCGCTGGCTGGCGGTGGCCCTGTTTGTCGTGGCGATTTACACTGACAAGCTCGACGGCGACATCGCCAGGGCGCGCGGGCTCATCACCAGTTTCGGCAAGATTGCCGACCCGATTGCGGACAAGCTGCTGATCGGCTCAGCCCTGATCATGCTGTCCGCCGTGGGGGAGCTGTGGTGGTGGGTCACCATTGTCATGCTGGTGCGCGAAATCGGCATTACGCTGCTGCGTTTTGTGGTGATCCGCTACGGCGTGATGGCCGCGTCCAAGGGCGGGAAACTTAAGACCGTGATGCAGACGGTGGCGATCTTTGTGTACCTCCTGCCTGTGACCCCGGCCAACAGCTGGCTGGGCGTGATTGCCCTGGTCATCATGCTGGCGGCGTTGGCTGTCACAGTGGTCACTGGTGGTGACTACGTGGTGAAGGCGTGGCAATTGCGCCGCGCAGGCCGCGGCAGGGGCGTGGTGAAATGATGACCGAAGCGTCCCTGGCGCAGCTGGTGAATGCGGCCGTTGCGGCGAACATCACTGTTGCCACGGCCGAGTCCTTGACAGGCGGCATGGTGGCCGCAACCCTGGTCCAGGTGCCGGGGGCTTCGGGAATGCTCCAGGGCGGGGTCATCGCCTACCAAAATGACATCAAGGAACGGCTGCTGGGCGTTTCGCCGTCGTTGCTGGAAACCTTGGGCTCGGTTGACCCGCAGGTGGCCTGCGCCATGGCGCTGGGCGTGTGCGCGGCAGCCGGGGCACGGGTGGGCATTTCCACCACTGGCGTTGCCGGACCCGATGCGCACCAAGGCAAGGAAGTGGGCCATGTCTACATTGGAGTGGCGCTGGACGGTGAGGCCCTGTCCTATGAATATCACTTTGCCGGGGACCGGGAAATGATCAGGACCCAGGCCACCCAGGAGGCAATTTCCCTGCTTGAACAAGTGGTCCGGGCCGCCGGGGAACAAAAGTTGTAACCAGATAGTTAGTCATAGTGAACGCAAAGTGGCCCCAACCCCTTTAGGATGGGAACACCAAGCGGGCACCTCGCTTCTTTCGGCCATCGCCGGGAGAGGCGAAACCCAATGAACTGTACTGATTGATCTAGGAGTAAGGCGATACCCATGGTGAAGCAACCCGTATCCGTAAACGGCGTAGTGCGCTGGCGGGATGTGGGTTTGGCAGACGAGAAACCGCACCAGCAGAAGGAGCGCAAAATGGTGGTATTACGCCACGAAATTGGCGATGTTCTGCGAGATGTACGTCAACGCCAAGGCCGCACTCTGCGCGAAGTCTCACACAATGCGCGCGTCTCACTGGGCTACTTGAGTGAAGTGGAACGAGGACAAAAGGAAGCATCGAGCGAACTGTTGTCCTCAATCTGCTCGGCCCTTGAAGTGCCATTGTCCATCATGCTCCGTGAAGTGAGCGACCGTTTGGCCATTGCCGAAGGCGTGGCCGTGCCGGACACTGTTCCCCAGGAATTCTCGGCCCGTTACGGCCGGGACCTGAACCAGGAACTCTCCGAGGAATTGAGCAAGGGCCTCGTGTCCAACTCGTACTAAAAACAACAGCTTGACCGCTGCTCTTTCGGTGAACGACGGCGGCACCGGAACTGGATCCCACCACACGTGGGGTCCAGTTCTTTTTGCCCGCAGGCAGGTCCGGGCCCTTGGGGACACGCCGGGTCAGAAGGCGTAGTCGGCATTCAGTTTGGCCAGGGACGCTGCCAGGACGCTGAGCTCCGCTTCATCCCAGTGGCTCAGGCGTGCGTGAAATGACTCCTGCCGCCTGGCCTGCACCGAGACCAGCTTCTCCCGGCCGGCATCGGTGAGGTCAATGAGCTGGGCGCGGCCGTCGTCGGGGTCGTCTTCCTTGCGGACAAGGCCCAACGTCTCCAGGAACGCTATTTGGCGGCTCACCGACGGTTTGCCCACGCCAATGCATGTGGCAAGCGCGGTTAAACGCATGCCGCCTTGGTGGAGCAGCACTGACAGCAGGCCGTAGGCTGCCGGCTCCAGATCCGGATGAACACTGCGGGTGAGCTCCTGATTGATGGCCCGGGCCCGGCGCCACAGCAAACTCAGCTGGACATCCAGGGACGCCATGGCTGCTGCTTTCTCAGTGCTCAAGGGCTGCTCAGGAGGAGTTGTCATGCGACCAGTCTAAGCGCCGGGGCAGATGGCGGGCCGTCAACCGGACCCGGCAGCCATGCGAGAATGGGGGAGTGCGAGTAAGCGAGTTTTGGCGATTGATGGATGATGAATTCAGCCCCTCCTATTCAAGGGTTTTGGCCCGGGAACTGGTGCTCAGCGGCGTGGGTGGCAACACCGCAATGGTGGCCCTGCGCGCCGGGTTTGACCCGCGGGACATCTGGCTGGAGGTATGCAAGATCCAGGACGTCCCGCCGTCGAGGTGGCTGGGACGGGACATTGCGCCCAAGGACTGAACGCCCCGGAAAACCCCCGCTACAACTCTTAGTACTAAGAATCGACGACACACCGGGGTGCCCCGGGCCCAGGTTCGAATTCCTGTTCGATTAGTTCTATACTGGTTTTAGTGCTCCGGGCTGTGCGGAAACTAAAAAGTTCTCCACAATTTTGGGCACCGGGCGCCGCAGGGACAGACAATGTCAGTGCCTTGAACTAGCGTTTTAAGTAACGGAAGAGCCTGCAGGGCCGCTCCGCCAGCAGGGGGTCGGGAAACCGGCCAAAATTGTATGAGCAATGCATCAGACCACTAACTGTGCACGGCGCCAACGCGCACGTTGCATGGAGCCGGAAACGGCACATAGGAAAGACCGAGGTGAATCATGGCCGCTCCCGCAGACCGTGAAAAAGCGCTGGCAGCAGCACTTGCCCAGATTGACAAGCAGTTTGGCAAAGGCTCAGTCATGCGTTTGGGTGATGACGTTCGTGCGCCCATTGAAGTGATCCCCACCGGGTCCATTGCCTTGGATGTGGCTCTGGGAATTGGCGGCCTGCCGCGCGGGCGCGTCGTGGAGATCTATGGCCCGGAATCGTCCGGTAAGACAACGCTTGCCCTTCATGCCGTGGCCAGCGCCCAGAAGCTTGGCGGCATTGCAGCGTTCATTGACGCCGAGCACGCCCTTGACCCCGACTACGCTGCGAAGCTGGGTGTGGATGTTGACGCACTCCTGGTCTCCCAGCCGGATACCGGCGAGCAGGCCCTGGAGATCATGGACATGTTGATCGGTTCGGGGTCGCTGGATGTCATTGTCATTGACTCCGTGGCCGCATTGGTGCCCCGCGCCGAAATTGAAGGCGACATGGGTGACAGCCACGTGGGCCTGCAGGCCCGCCTGATGAGCCAGGCGCTGCGTAAGATCACAGGCCGGTTGAGCCAGACCAAGACAACAGCCATCTTCATCAACCAGCTGCGTGAAAAGATTGGTGTCTTCTTCGGCAGCCCGGAAACCACCACAGGTGGAAAGGCGTTGAAGTTCTACGCATCCATCCGCATTGACGTCCGCCGCATTCAGACCCTGAAGGAAGGCGCCGACGCCGTCGGCAACCGCACCAAAGCCAAGGTCGTCAAGAACAAGATGGCCCCGCCCTTCAAGATTGCCGAATTCGACATCATTTACGGTGTCGGCATTTCCCGCGAGGGCGGCATCATTGACATGGGCGTTGAACATGGCATTATCCGCAAGTCGGGCTCGTGGTACACCTACGACGGCGATCAGCTGGGCCAGGGCATGGAGAACTCCAGGCGTTTCCTGAAGGACAATCCCGAGTTGGCGGATGAACTGGAACGCTTGATCAAGGCCAAGCTGGGTGTGGGTGTCACGGCTGAAGCCGCAGAGCCCGCAGCGCCCAAGCTCAAGGCTGTTGACGGCTTCTAGAGGCACCTGTGAACAACGCCCGTCGTGCACCGGAACTGGACCCCGATGCCAACCCGGCATCGGTGGCCAGGGCCATTGTGCTTCGCCAACTGACCAATTCGCCCAAGAGCCGCTTCCAGCTCAGCCAAAAACTGGCTGAACGCCACATCCCGGAGGATGTGGCGGAGGCAGTGCTTGACAGGTTTGTTGAGGTCAAGCTCATTGACGATGCCGAATTCGCCATGCTGTGGGTGCGCAGCCGCTCCACGTACAAGTCACTGTCCCGCAGTGCGCTCCAGCGCGAGCTGGCAGAGAAGGGCATCGCCGCGGATGTGGCCAGGGAAGCGCTGGAACAAATTGACCCCGACACTGAGCGCAGCCAGGCCAAGGAACTGGTCAGGCGCAAGCTCAAGGGCTCACTGGACCTGAGCGAACGCACGGAGCGGGACAAGTACACCCGCCGCTGGGTCGCCATGCTGGCCAGGAAGGGATTCAGCCCCTCCCTGGCGTTTGCCATCGTTGCCGAGGTCATCGACGAGAGCCTTTTGGACTGCTGACGCCCGCATGTTTGGCGGGTGCCGGCGCCGCTGCACCTGCACCTGCACCTGCGCCGGTGCCCGCGCCACCGCCGGCACCGGATATGATGACGGCATATGAGTAAGCACCCGCCCCGCGCTCCTCGATTCCTGGCCCTCACGTTGACGGCCGGGTTTTTGTTGTCCACCGCCGTCACGGCGCTGCCGGCGCAGGCCAATGACGGTCCGCCCGGCGGATTCCCAAGCTGGGGCGATGTTGAGCATGCCAAGGGCAACGCCGCAGCCACAGCCGCTGAAGTGGCCAAGATTTCGCAGTTGCTGGACGGGCTTGAAAGCGAGGCCGCGGCTCTTGGCACGGCGGCCGTGAAGGCCGGCGCCGATTATGCGCTCACCGAGCGGGAACTTGATGCGGCCACAGTCGACGTAGGCATCCTGGGCCAGCAGGCCAAGCTTGCCGCCGAGGAAGCGGCAAAGTATAAGAAGGATGCCGTGGCCGTGGCCGTGGAAAGCTACAAGAGCGGCGGTGCAGGCCTTGGTATGGCAGCCACCCTCTCGGCCCTTGAATCTGCCGAGTCACTCAATGCCATGGACATGATGCACCAGGTGGGGGACAAGGCGGCGCTCAAGCAGATCCGTGCCAGGGATTCTGCTGCCGTGGTCGCATCCCTGGAGGCAACACGCCAGGTCGCCCAAGGTGCCCAACGCCAGTTGACCCTGGCCGCCCAACACTCCCGCGATGCAGCCGTGGCTGCCCAGGCCGCAGTCACCAGGCAGTTGGATGCCAAGAAGGCTCAAAGCGCCACTCTTGTTACGCAACTGGCTTCCCTGAACAACACCTCCGCCGCGACGGAGAAAGACTTCCGTGACGGCCAGGATGCCCTGGCCGCCTACAACACGGCCCAGGCCGCCAAACGGGAAGCTGCCGCCGAGGCAGCCCGACGTGCTGCAGCACTCAAGCCAAAGCCCGCTGCCCCCAACGCTGCGCCCAAGCCCGGGGCTGTAAATCCTGCACCCCAGCCCGGCGTTGTGAATCCTGCACCCCAGCCCGGCGTCCCCGCCAAGCCCGCACCGGTGGACCCTGATCCCGATGACGGATACATCCCAGTGGACGTGCTGCTCCCCAACATTCCCGGCGGTGCCGTGAATGACCCGGCCGGTGCCAAAGCCTATGCCTCCTCGCGGCTTGGCGCCTACGGGTGGGCGCCAAGCCAGTTCCAGTGCCTGGTGCAACTGTGGGAGCGCGAATCCAACTGGCGCACCAACGCCACCAATCCCTACAGCGGAGCCTACGGAATTGCCCAGTCCCTGCCGCCGAGCAAGTACGCCTCCGCCGGTCCCGACTGGTTGACCAACTACAGGACACAGGTCAACTGGGGCCTTGGCTACATTCAAAACCGCTACGGTTCACCTTGCGGAGCCTGGGGACACTCCCAATCAGTGGGCTGGTACTAGCAAGCCGTTGTT
>JBDTQM010000014.1:0-34524 GCA_039932175.1 Specibacter sp. | reverse complement strand
GTGCGCACACTTGGCGGCGCACGGCGGTTTGGGAGGCTTCCCCGGATGGTTCAGCAGGCGCGCGGGCAATCCGTGCAGGGGCAGGGACTGGGGCGCACAAGTCCAGCCCGGGAAGTCACCCTTGGCGAATTCCCGGGTTAGACTGGCCGCGGAGAGACTGGTTTGGCTACCCAGCGGCTTGACCGCCCGTGCGTCAGACGAGTCGGACAGTGTGGTCCAAGATCCCCCAGGCCACCTCGATCTTGGCTAGCCCCAGCGTGCGGCTGTCGGTGCTGCCCGTATTCCAACACCAGTCGAATGCCCTCGAGGGCAACGGTGTGAAGAAAGGGCCCGACCACGCCCTGGTGCGGGAGTTGTTCTCGGCGAAGAAGAAGTACTTGCCAGGCCCCGCCCAGCCTGTGAGAACCTTTGCCGTGCCACCGGGTCCGATGCCGTACCAGCCCTTCTTGGCCCAGTTGGTGCCGTCACACCCGGGGGCATTGTACGCATACGCCACGAAGACAGTCTCGCCGGTGCCGTTTTGGAAATAGAGTCCCATCACAAACCCCCTTCATCCGCGGTGCCACGCGGCGGGTCCGCAGGGACCTGAAGGGTGGTGCCGGAGGTGCCGGCCTCTGCCGCGCCCGGCTCCTGGACGTCCGCACCTTCCCGGACGTCCACCCCGCTTGCCCTGCCCGGAACCGGGTACCTGTCCGTGGTCCGCGCTTCGGGCAAGGACTCATTTGCCTCGCCGATGCCATCTTGCACCTGCTGCGGCGTCCATGCATTCCGTAGTTCACTCATCGCTCCGCCTTTCCTTGGGGAATCCACGACTCAAGCATCCAACAGGGCACGTTACTGCAGCGTTACCGGCGCCAACGCCGCCAGCACCTTGGTCACGGCTGCCCCTTCACAGACACCCCACAGAGGTTCATCATGAAGTATGGACAATCGAGTTGCGCCGCAGAAACCGGATCACGTGGTCATTCTTGTCCATGGCATGGGAAAGGCGCTCAAGGGCGGCACCTTGCAGGAATGGGCCCAGCCGCTCCTGCTGAGTTTGAACGACATTGCCCTTGACCACAGGGATCGGCTGCCCGGGGACTCGGCTTTCCGCAAGCTGCCACCGCTCATCATCGATTCCGCCGACGCCGTCTACGACTCACCGAACACGTGGGTCAGGGTGCTTCGGGCAGATCCTGACCACGCAGACGACTACGCCCGGATAATGATTACCGAAGCCTCGTGGGGCAAGGATTTTCAGCCGGCAACAGCTGGTGCAACCTATGCCTGGGCTTGGAAAAGCACCATAATTGTCCTTCGACGGGTGGCCCGCCTGCTGTCCTGGAATCTCATGCCACAGGCGTGGGCAAAGTTTCTGGGAGAGTCACTGTCTTGGGTTCGGCCCGCACTGGCAATTCTGCTCTTAATTCTGTTCCTGCCGTTGATCGCCGTGGGCTTGCTGGTGCTGGGACTTGTTTTGGCATTGACGCCAATCCCGGGGGTTGGACGCCTGGTGGGCAGCTTCATTTCCTTGTTTGCCGATTTCCTGGGCGACCCGGAAACCTGGCAACGCAAACCGCTGCAGGCTGCGGCCATGAGGGAAACCGTCAGCAGGACGATTCTGCAGTGCAGGGGTCCTGCCGACGATCCCTGGGTTGGCACCCAAGTAACCGTCTTGGCGCACAGTCAAGGCGCCGCCATCAGCGCCCAGGCCATTCTGAATGGTCAGCTCGAGGTAACAAATTTCATCTGCGTGGGCAATGGACTGCCGCTCCTGGGCTATGCCAGGTGGGGCGGCAAAGTTCATCCACACCGGACGGGGCGGCACCAACAACTCAATTCAATGGAACAGGCTGCTGCTGAGGCACAGGCACCGCCGGGGAATCCCGTGACAGATTGGTTGCACCATCCGCACCGGCCGCTGTGGATCAACATTTGGGCCAGGTTTGATTTTGTGCCGGCGGGCCCCGTGGGGCCCACCGCCGGTCGGGACAATGAGGAAACATTCAAGGAGCTCTACACAGGCGGTGACGGCAACAACTACGGTCCGGAGGAACACCCTGTCTACAACAGTTCCGCGTTGGTCAAGGACCACATTGTCTACTCCAGGAACAGAATCGAAGTCATCGACCCTGTGGCGCAACTGGTGTACCGCGGTTGCACAGCCGCACCCGTGCAGGGGCAAGACGGGCTGTGGCTGCCACCGTTGGAGGTCCATGGTGCCGATGGTGATCCGCGCCTGAAAGTTCATCAGAGGATGGTAAAAAGCCTGGGCATGACCAGGCCGCTGGCGTTCACTGCCGGTGCCCTGCTGAGTTGGCAGCTGATGCATTGGTTGAGTGCGTGGGCGGCCCCGGGCTACCTGGCCAAATGCTCAAAGATAGCGCCGGGCGCCCCTTTTGTTATTTGGCCCTGCACCGATGGCCCTGAATGGTCAAGACCCCAAGATCTATGGATTCTGCTGCTCGTGGCTGTCCTTGTTGGAATACTCGTGCTGCAGATTCTCAACGGGTGGATCTGGACCGCCCTGCACCGGCGGGTGGAACGTCGCAGAACGGAGGCTGATGTGCCCCTGAAAGTTCCCGGACACGGATACGTGGTGCTGTATCTGGCTGCCGTGTTCCTTATGACTGTGGCCATGCCCGTGGCAATCGTAGCGTTGCCCATGGGGACGGGGAACCGCCTGGCCGGCTCCGGGCTGGTGTGGGTTGGCGGCTATGTGTCGTTGTATGCGGTTCTGGTGGTTCTTTCCCTGACCGGGCAGACGCTGAAACCACTGCCCGCACGGGTGCCTGGATTCACGCCAGCAGGCTAGGGCTCCATCCCGGCCTGCACGGGGACATACTCGACGGCGTTCCTGCGGTGGATTTTCTTGTCGTGGCGGTTGAAGCCTTTGGCATCCATGTTGTTGTGGAGCCGGAAATCTGCCAACGCCTGGTCATAGAGCCCGTTGAGACGCAGCCCCGTGTACTCACGCTCAGTGCCGTCGGCAAAAACGATGGTGACGAGCGTTTTGGCGGGGAAGTGCCGGCTCATGCGAATGAATCCGTCGGCGTCTTGTTTGAGCGTGATCATGGAGTCTGTTCCTCTATAACAGGGGCTTCATGGTCGATGAGGGCCCACTGGTGTTCCCCGGCTTTCTGCTGGGCTGGAAGTTAAGACTCTCACAAAGATGGCGCCGCGCCACAATGCCAGCCCGGCCGCGGCAGGACGGGCCCGCATGCCCGGGCATGATTGCCGGTGTTGTGCGCCACGCTGAAAAACGCAAAGTCCAGCACCCGGCGAACAAGCAGTTGTTCGCCCGGTGCGGGCCTTTGGCATGGCAAGGTTTCTGTCCAGCCGGCCGGCCGCAGGTGACCGAACGTTACTGGAGGCGCGTGCGCACCATTTCAGAGACAGCCTTGCCGTCAAAGCGCCCGGCGATCTCCGCCGTGATGGGCTTCATCGCCAAGCCCATCTGCTTCATCGAGAGCTTGCCCTGGTCCGCTTCCAGTTCGGTAATGATCCGGTCAACGATGCCCGCTGCTTCTTCCTCGCTCAACGCCTTTGGCAGGTAGGTCTCAATGACCTCGGCCTCGCTGATCTCCGCGGCTGCCCGGTCCAGTTCGGATGCCTCGGTGTAGATCTGGGCTGTGTCGCGGCGTTTGGCGGCTTCTTTTTGCAGCAGGGCGGTTACCTGGGCGTCGTCGAGCTCGATGGGTGTTTTGCCCGACTTTTCACGTGTCTCTATCTCGCCCAGGACGTTGCGCACAGTGGTCAGGGCAAGCTTGTTGCCGGCCTTCATGTGGACAACGACGTCCGTCTTGAGTTGTTGCTTCAGCTTGGACATGAGCTCCCCTAGGGTTGAAAAGTATGGTGGCGTTGGAACCACGGTAGCAATTATCCCCTGTGTACCGGCATCGCCAACACAAAGTAGGTGGCATTCGCCCGAATCGTCAGGCCGCTGCGGCCTTGAGGCCAGTTCCAGATGACCTGCGCCGAGCCGCGTATAGGGTTGAGCCATCACTCTTGGGGAGGCAATGATGGCAGGCAAGGCACATTGGATTTGGATGAGGGCACTGTGGATTCTCGGATTGATTCTCGCGGGCGCAGTCTCCATATGGCTGCTGGTGACCAATCCGGGAACACTGAGCGGGCTTGTGGCCATTGTGCTGGGGAACGCCCTGGGCATTGGCATCATTGTGCGGCTCATTCGTGCTCCCCGGGGCAACAAGATGCGCCAATCCCTGGGACCTGTTGCAGATGCTGCAGACAGCTACCAGAAACTGCTGACAGGCCGCGAAGGCATGAGGGAATCAGTGGAAAAGTCCTTCCCTGCGGACCCGGAAGACAAGTCCGGCCGTTGAAGGTCGATGGAAGCTGGCCCCGCCGGTGCGCTTCCACGCGTTCACTCAGTTTCCATGAGTACAGTTCATCGTGGAAAGACCACACACCCACCAGGAAGGATCCCGCCATGACCGGTGTTCACTCCGCAGCAATCGCTGGATCCCTTCCGCGCTGGACCCTGTTGCTTGCTGCAGCTTTGGGTGTCCTGGCCGGCATTCTGGGCATGCACGTGGTGGCCGGCGCTTCGCTGGACCCGGCCCACGGCGGCATGGCGTCCTCGGCAGGAGCCAGTCATGTAGTGCATGGCGATGACCTCCTCCCGGCAGCCGTGGCGGCCCACAGCACCTCACATGGACCAGCTGAACTTCAGGCCGACTGCAATTATCCGCCTGCCGGCCATGGTGCGGACGCGGCACATCACGGCGACTGTTCACCCACGTTCTGCCAGCCGGCGCCCAGTGTTCCTCTGCCCTGAACACTGAACACTGAACACTGAACACTGAACACTGAACACTGAACAAGCTTGCCAGCGCGGCTGCCTTCCCGGCCAGTCTTGGCCATCCATCCATGGACCGGACTTCTCCGGCCCCATCCCTTGCGCAGCCCTCCATGAGCCGCACCTAGAACAACGGCACCGGCCGCCAGCCACTCTGCAGAGCCAGCGGCAATTCCCTCACACCGCAGCTCCATCGGAGCCGCGTGGTCCCGCGCTCCCATGCGCAGCGCCCAGCAGCCGCCCCAAGGCTGCCACCCACAAATTTCTAATGATTGCCTTGATGTCCCAGTTCCTGAATCGCCGCGCCTTCATTGGCCTCTCCGTTGAGGCCTGCGCCGCCGTAGCCCTTGCCGCATGCACGCCCGCCACAACTGCAGAATCGGTTGCCCGCGTTCTACCCACCGATCCGTTGATCGCGGAGTACGAATCACACCGTCAGGCCACAGGCAAGGTTGTCGGCGCATCACTCACCGCTGCTCCCTCGTCCAAAACCCCGGACATCAAGACCCTTCAAACATGGGGCTACAACGATTCCTTCACGGGCCCCACCCTGCGGGCCAATGTTGGCGACCGGATCAAGTCCGGCCTCAGCAACAAGCTCAGTGAACCCACAAGCATCCACTGGCATGGCCTGGCCCTGCGCAACAACCAGGACGGCGTTCCCGGACTCACCGAGGAGGCCCCCCGGCAGGAAAGAGCCGAACCTACGATTTCAAGCTGCCCCACCCCTGCACCTACTGGTACTCCTCACATGTGGAAATGCAGCGTGAACGCGCGCTCTACGGTGCACTGATCGTGGAGGATCCGGCCGAACAATTGCAGTACGACAAGGATTGGGTGATCCTCCTCGACGACTGGATGGACGGTGTCACCGGCACCCCCGATGACGTCATGAAGGAACTCTCCCAAGGCATGGATGGCATGGACCACGGCACCCTGAACCATGGCGAATGAGGCGGCGAATTGGTCGTGGGCCACCTGCTCATGGGCACCGGCAGCGACTTTCTGGGCGGTGATGCCGGCGACGTGGCCTACCCATTCCACCTGCTCAACGGGGCTACCGCCCGGGAACCCGAAACCATCACCGCGAAGCCGGGTGAGCGGATGCGCCTGCGCATCATCAATGCCGCCGGGGACACCGCGTATCGTGTGGGCGTGCCCGGCCAGCAGCTGACCCTGACCCTCACCGACGGGTTCCCCGTTCAGCAAACTGGTGTTTACGCCGTCGTCCTGGGCATGGGTGAACGCATCGATGCCATCCTCATCGTCAAGGACGGCTACACGCCTGCCGTGGCACTGCCTGCCAAGAAGCCAGACAGGGTGCACGAGCTGCGGATGACCGGCGGGATGGCCAAGTACGACTGGGGGCATCAACGGCAAACGCTTTGACATGCACAACCCGTTTGAGCACGCCTTCAACATCAGAATCGACGAGCGGGTGGAGGTCAGGTTCATCAATGACACCGACATGTGGCACCCCATGCACGTTCATGGCCGCACCTCCAGGTGGGGGCTGGCGGCGCCCGGAAGGACACGGTCATTGTCCGCCCCGGGGAAACTGTCACAGTCCACTTTGACGCCGACAATCCGGGCCAGTGGCTCACCCATTGCCACAATGTATATCACGCGGAGCGCTGGATGATGGGAGTTTTCTCCTATATTCGATAGCCGCTAAATGGCGTTCGGGTGTGCCCTGGCTGCAGTGGTCGGGGCACCCCCGTCCCGGAATGTGGAAGAACGTTCGTGCACAGGCCGGCGCATCGGCGTAGACTTTTCGCAATCACGCCGGTGGAAATCAGGTGGTCCTGGTGCGAACAGAAATCAGCGACAAATGGGTGCGTGCCACGGTGGGCGGCACAACTGTGGTGAACACCCGTGCCCCCATGCTCTTCTGGGAGGACACGTTTCCCGTCCCTTCCTACGCTTTCGCACCAACAGATGTCCGCATGGACCTGCTGGTGCCAACAGGGCGGGCACCAGCCTCACACAGCTTCTTTCATTTGCCCAAGGGTCCCGTTGTTCAATGGTTTGACCTCCACGTGGACGGCAAGGTCTTCAACAATGCCGCCTGGATTCGTGATGACCCGGCGGTGAGCGGGCGGATTGTGTTCACCTGGCAGAAGGGGGTCATGGATCACTGGCTTGAGGAGGACGAAGAGGTCCACGCCCATCCCCGCGACCCGTACAAGCGGGTGGAAGCGCTGCACAGTTCACGCCATGTGCGAGTGGGGCTCGACGGCGTGACGCTCGCCGAAACCTCGCACCCGGTGCTGCTCTTTGAAACCTACCTGCCCATCCGCTACTACTTCCCCAGGGAAGACGTTGACTTGGGCAAGCTCAGTCCCAGCCAAAATCGCAGCGAATGCCCGTACAAGGGGTTTGCCGACGACTACTGGGATGCGCCGGGCACGCCAGGCGTGGCCTGGTCCTACCCGAGTCCGTATCCGGCGGTGCAGGCCATCAAGGGCAGAATTGCGTTCTACAACGAACTGGTCGACATCACAGTTGACGGCGTGGACCTGCCCCGCCCCGAAACCATCTTCTCGCTGCAGTTGCACCGGCCGACCAGCACCTGAGCCGGGCGCTACCCCGCGCTCAACACGGAGATGGCGATTTTTCCACGTACCTTGCCCTCCGCCAGGTGGCGCATGGCATCCTGCGCCTGCTCCAGCGGGTAGACAGTGTCCACCCGCGGCGACACGGCCCCATCGTCAAGCAGCTGGGCGAGCTTCTCCAAGTCACTGACGCGCTGCCTCGAAACAAACATGACGAGCCTTTGGGAAACCAGCGGAGAAAGCAACGCGGCACGCAGCTGCTTGCTGATGCCCGTGATGGATTCGCCCTGCTCCCCGCCGCCCACCACAAGAATGCCTTTGGGTGTCAGGACGTGCCGCATCCGGCGCACTGGCGTGTTGCCGGCAAAGTCCAGAATGACGTCGTACAGTTCCCCAGACTTGCTGAAATCCTCCGCGGTGTAGTCGATGACACGGTCGGCCCCGAGGCCGCGCACAAATTCCATTTTGGCCGTGCTGCCCACGCCAGTCACCTCCGCGCCGAGGGCCTTGGCCAGTTGCACAGCAAAGCTGCCCACACCCCCTGAAGCACCCGTGATAAGGACCTTTTGACCGGCACTGATGCGGCCGGCGTCCGACACGGCCTGCAAGGCTGTCCCGCCCGAAATTGGCACCACGGCGGCCTGCTCGAAACTGAGGCCGGCCGGCTTGACTGCCAGCTGGTTCTCCTTCACGGCGGCAAATTCAGCGAACGATCCCTTGCCGAAACCGTACACCGGCGCCCCAATTGCGAAGCGGGTGACAGCCGAACCCGTGGCAACCACAGTGCCGGCGAGGTCGATCCCGGAAACGGGGTTCTTGGGCCCGCGGAAGCCAAACCCCAAACGCAGCAGGTAAGGCCGCCCCGTCATCAGGTGCCACGTGCCGCGGTCCAGGCCGGCCGCGTGAACCCGCACCAGCACCTCGTCGTCCTTCAGTGCCGGCGTGGGAATCCGCGCCACGTGCAGCACCTCGGCGTCGCCGTACTTTTCCTGGACGACGGCGTTCATGAGCTCCCCCGCCTGGCCGGCGTTACCGCTTGCGCCTTGCACTTGCCTTGCTTCCTTGTTGACCATGACCTGACCCTTTACTGATGTGATCCCCAACAATTAGCTACCTTACTTAGTAAGATAGTCTATCTTACTAAGTAAGGTAAAGCGAGGGTTGGCGTCACGTCCGTGGCAGAAGTTGCCGCACCCCGGATGAGGTCGCCACCGGGCAGGTGTCGAAATCCGGCTACACCGTTGATGATGAGCGGATTCGGGCATCGCTTCAGGGCATTGGCTGACCTGTGACGGCCTCCCGCCACAGGGTTTCCGCCGCGGCTGCGGGGATTTGAAGCCTGCGGCCGTCATCGCTGACTGCCGCAGGCACATCCTGGACGGCGAGGATGCTGCGGACTGCCGCGGGCACGTTCCGGGCGGCGATGATGCCGCTGGCAGCAACAGGAAGGCCGGCCAGCCGTGCGGCCCTGGTTGCCGCGGATCTGGTTGCTGCAGGCCTGGTTGCCGCGGCCCTCTCGGCGCTCCTGCTTCCGTGCACAGCAATCCACTCCTCCAGTTGTTTCGCATGGGCCGCACGGCTTGCCTCGTCGGTTGCCCAGATGAAGTAGGGCCCGATGCTCCCGTTCGCGTGCACCCGCGACCAGAGACTGGCCGGAACAAGATCCGCATTGGCGTAGCTCGCCTCGATGATGAGCTGCCAGCTCCGGCTGAACATGGGCGGGGCCGTGAACGGTGTGTCCGGGCGCAGCGCTGGGTCTGTGCACCGCAGCGAAAGGGCTGCGACATCCGGGTGCCAACTGCCAACCATGCCTTGCAGCCGGGCCATGGCGGTGTCAAACAACCGGGCACGAGCCTGCTCCGGTTCGGCGGCTGCGTCGATGGCCATGAGCAGCAGGTGTCCCCCGATGATGCCGGCGACCGGGTCGTCGAAGTCCTCAAGCAGCAGCTTCTGCAAGTTGGTTCCCCGCGTTCCGGCGAGCAAGTTGCGCTTCTGCGCCAGGGCGATCCTCGCCGCCTCAATGACGGCATCCTGGCTCGCAGGCGGCAGGTCGATTCCACCGGCGGAGTCGAGTGCAAACGATTCCGTCACCGCTTCCTGCCCGGAATGCCCCGAAAATTGTTGCAGGTCCCGCATGAAGACGGCCGCATCACCGTTCGGCACCACCCCACCGATTCCTTGCTGCCCGGCAGCAATATTGGGACGCTGGATGGCGAGCTGGGTGAGCCAACCTGCACAGGCAACAACGCTGGCTTCAATCGACCGGCCGGTTTCGGGCATCAGCCGCAGGAAATAGACGCCCGGTTCGAGATTGCGTTCCCACACTGCGACGCGGTCCACCCGGGAGTGGTCGTCGAAGCGGCACTCATCAGTCATGTGTGCCAGACGCCCGCCATCAGATCGAAAAAGCTCCATCCCCTGCATCGGATGCGGTGGGCCTGTCCGGACAGTTGACCGCGGTTCCCCTCCCCAGAATCGGGACAGCACAGACAGTGCCGCATCGCCGGGTCCCCGTTCCGCAAAAATGCCTTTGCCCGCGGCGGCCTCCGCAAAAGGCCAGACATGGGATTCATGGGTGAAGGCGCTCCCCGGAATCGGTGCAGGCGAAGGAAGGGGGCGTGCGGCCACGCTGTCCCACGCGGTATCCCGGTCAAGGAGAACGATCAACTCCTTCACAGTTCCCATGTCCCGGCCAATCTCCATCCGAATTTTGTACACTCCAGGCAGGTCACGCTCGTGCAGCTCTCCGGTTGCTGTGAAGATCTTTTGAAAGGTGTAGTCCAACACTGTGACCGTGGCCGCGGCGTTCTGCGCCACAATGTCGAGCTGAAACTGGCCGGCTCCGGCCGGGGCGACGGCGGCGGGGCCTTCCCCGGGCAGTTCGCAGCTGACGTCGCCCGTTCCCGTTACCTGGAAGCCCTGGCGCAATCCTGCTGCGGGCACCTCCGCGAGGTACAACCCGCGAACCAGCTCCCCGGTCCATTCCGTGCCCGCCAGTGGTTCCGCAACGACGAGCCGGTGGGGTCTTCCGGTCCAGACCTGCAGCTGCCGTCCGGCGGCGGAGGGCGGAAACGCGAGGCGGACACGGTACATCGGTTGGGCCGAAAGACGCCGGAAGACGATGCCGCCATCGTCGCGCACGAACGGCTGCAAATCCACGCTGTTGGCCGACTTGACCCGGTCGGGAAGATGTTCAGGCATGACGGTGTGCAGAAAATTCTTCAGGCTTTCCCCGGTGATGCGCCCACGTTCATCCGCCGCGCCTCCCCGGAGCCCCTGCAGCAACGTCCAGGTGAAGACCCCGTGCACCAGGCCGTCCGCCATCTCGCCCTCAAGCGCGCTTCTGGTCTGGGCGGCCACTGCGACAAAGGCCGGGCCCATCGTCCCTGTCCCGGTTTCGGCGCGCATGTTCAAGGGGCGGACGGGGATGGACTGCTGGTAGTTCATGCAGCAGTCCATCCACAGCACAAACTCCTGGAAGCGCTGGGCTCTGCGGAACCAGCGCAACCAGTCATGTGCGTAAATATAGGACGGGCTGACCTGCGTTGCCTCCGCCGTAAAGAGAGCGCCCTCTTCCAGCTGCGGGGCGAATCCGTGTCCGGAAAAATACAGGTAAAGCCGCCCGCCCCTGATGTCGCGGGTCTGGAGCTCAATCCATTTCAGGGCACGCTCCACCTCCGCTTCCGCCGGTTGGGGGTTGCCCGGATCCGGTGGGATGAAGTCTGCCGACCGGATCAGTTTGACATTGGCGCGGTCAAGCCCGCCCCCGTCGGCGGCCACGAGCCATTCCAGTACGGCAGTGGCGTCGTTGTTGGGTCCGTCCAGATCGGGGGCGATCCCCTCAGCCGACAGCTCCGGATAGCGTGCCACACCAACAACGACAGCGAAGTCGGCCATGATCAAACATCCCCCTTGTGAATTACCACGGATATGCGCTGCGGATGAGCCCCTTGTCCAGGTCGGACAACTCATGGTTCAGTCCGGCGGAGAAACCATCCAGCGTCCACGAGGCAGGGATCGGGTACATCATGATTGACTCTGCGTCCAGGGGCGTGGTGGACAGCTCAGCCAGGTTGTACTTCTTGAAAATATTGTGTTCAATCACCTCCGGGGTCCAGGAATTTGGCGGCTTCGAGAGATCGGCAATGACAGCGGGCTTGTTCCACGCAATGGGAGTGTTGGGATTCTGGTGCTCGTGGATGAGACCGAGTGCGTGCCCAAATTCGTGCAACACAACACGCCGGACGTCGTCGTCGGAGGAATTCGGTGTGAGCCAGCCGTAGTTCATCGTTGGTTCGGAGGCCGGTATCTGCTGGGCTTCCGTGCCCAAATATGACCAGGAGCCGTTGCCTTGTTCAAAAGCGATGCGAATATCGGCCCCACCGCCGCTGCCAAAATCCAGCCTGAGGTGGGCCATCGTTGGACCGGTCCACTCCTGAGCGACACTTTGGACACGCTGGCGCAGGCCGGTGTCGCCTGCAAGGAACCGGACCGCGATCGTGGTGCCCCACTGCCACTTCGACGCATCGAGTATCGCGGCTTTCTCCTTGCCGGAAAGCAGGGAAAGGCCCGGAACTGCGCAGTACTGGTTTTGGTTCTTCTCGCCCATGTCATCCTCCGTTGGATCAGCGCGGAATGAGGCTGCGGGGAAGAGCCTCTGCCCAAAACTGTAGGCCTGCCGCGTTACCGGGGCGTCGCTGCTGCGTAGGCACATCCGGCGGCGGTTATCGCTGACGGGCCTTGTCGACGGGTCGCATTGCCTCGCAGGAATACCCTCAAAGAAAGGGGTTGTCAAGCCGATCACCGAGGGTCATAATTTGTTGCACAAGGTCCGGTCCAGTGGCCTTCGGGGGGAGGTTGCAGCTCGATGACCTCATTATTGCTTGGGACCCGCCGTCGTCCCAACGCTGCTTCGGGCACGTCAAGCTCGCCATTAGATAAAAGTCATCTCCAGCCAATCATTGGCTAATTGTTCCGTCTCCTCACGGCATCATTCGCGCCGTACGACCATCCGCCGTACGACCATCCATTTAATCAATCCATCAAAACGAATTCTGTAGAAACCAACAACAAACTCTAAGGGAGTAGTCCCATGGACAACGAGACACAGGTGATCATACTGCCGGAACCTCGGCCCGGCGCGAGCCGCCCCGAAAGCGGCATCGAACGGCTTCGGCTTCTCGGCGTGCTCGCCGACGCGGGCGTCAAGGTCCGTCACGACAGTGGCGGCAGGCTGCTGGTGGTCGACGCAAGCGACCAAGCGGTGAAGGCCGCGCAGGAAAGTGGCCCCGATTTTGATTCCGTCCCACTGGACGGGGAGCTCACCCAGCGGGTCGGTGACCTGAACGCCCAGGACGCGCTCTTCCTTCAGGCGCTGCAACTCCGGCTGTCACCGGAATACCAGCGTCGCAAGAGCGAGATGACACCCGGGGAATCGCCCGAGGAACAGCTGCTGCGCACCGCACCCTGCACACCACCGGAGGGCTGAACAATGACCAACGAACGATTGATCAACCGGGTCTCCGTCGGCGTTGTTTACGTCGATGGTCCCGCGTTCGAGATCAACGACGTCGAGCGGGCCCACATCCTGGCCGAGGTGCAGTCCGGCTTGGCCGCTGTTGCCAGCAATGAGCCGCGAGCCAACCTTACCTTCGCCTATTCGACCCTGAGCGTCACACTGCCAACCTTCACCCCGTGGGAGGGTGCCAACTGGCCGGGCCTGAGCGAGCCGTTCTACCGCTCGATCGACGACGCACTCTGGAGCGGCACCACCAACAAGATCTACTTCTTCAGGGGCTCCGAGTACATCCGGGTTGATCCGAACAACGGCTGGAATGCGGACCCCGGCTACCCCAAACCCATTGCAGGGAACTGGCCCGGATTCCCGGCGACGTTCCAGGCCGGCATTAACGCGGCGCTGTGGAGCGGGACGACGAACAAGATCTACTTCTTCAAAGGCTCCGAGTACCTGCGGGTTGATCCCAACAACGGCTGGAACGTGGAACCCGGCTACCCCAAGCCCATTGCAGGGAACTGGCCCGGATTCCCGGCGACGTTCGCCAGCGGCGTCGATGCCGCACTGTGGAGCGGGACGACGAACAAGATCTACTTCTTCAAGGACGGCGAGTATTTGCGGGTTGATCCGAACAACGGCTGGAACGTGGAGCCCGGCTACCCCAAGCCCATCGCCGGGAACTGGCCTGGAATGCCGGCGGACTTCGCCGACGGACTCGGCGGGGCCCTGTGGAGCGGCACCACGAACAAGATCTACTTCTTCGAGGCCAACAGGTTCTACAACCAGTACGTCCGGGTGGATCCGAACAACGGCTGGACCGTGGAGCCAGGCTACCCCAAGCCCGTGGGGCTCGGCTGGGAGGCTGAGGACAAGTGGCGCGATCCGGCGCTGAACCAGCTCGGCTTCGCCAGCGGCGGACCCGGCCTGGACCAGCTCACCGAATTCCTCCAAAGCGCCACGAGTTCCCAATTCGGCTATGTGGCGTTCTTCACCAAGATGCCGACTGCGTGGTTTGGTTACGCCACGCCCGGTTCACGCAAGGTGGTCATGCGCCGCGTTTCGGGAACGTTCGACTCGTGGCTCTCCATCGACAGCGTCTTCGGCCATGAGACGGGCCATATCTTCGGCGCACCCGACGAGTACCCGTCCTCGAACTGCGTGTGCACCACCACGCACGGCCGGTTCTTCACGGAGGTCAACGGGAACTGCAACAACTGCGCCAACCCCGTGGTGACGTGCCTGATGAGCGGCAACACGTTGACAACCCTGTGCTCGTTCACGCCGACTCACATCGGGTGGAAGGCCTTCTTGGACAACATCGGGGCCGGTGTACACACGTACAGCAATGGCAAGCTGTATCTGTTCTCCGACACGCACTACACGCGCTACTCCTCCCCGGGATTCGTGCTTGATCCCGACTATCCCAAGCCCATCGCAGGGAATTGGCCGGGGTTCCCAAGCTCCTTCGCAGCCGGCGTCGACGCCGCGGTGTGGGGGCAGCCAAACTCACGGGTCTACTTCTTCAAGGGCAGCAACTACATCCGGGTCAACCCGGCAGCCGGTTGGGCCGTGGAGGCTGGCTATCCGAAGCCGATCGCGGGCAACTGGCCGGGGTTCCCGGCGTCGTTTGCGGCCGGCGTTGACGCGGCCGTGTACACGCCCACGAACCAGCGGATCTACTTCTTCAAGGGCTCCGAGTACATTCGGGTGAATCCGAACAATGCGTGGACGGTTGAACCCGGCTACCCCAAGCCCATTGCTGGGAACTGGGCCGGATTCCCGGCCGACTTCGCCGCAGGTGTTGACGGTGCCGCTTGGGGCGAGTCCAACCAGAGGGTGTACTTCTTCAAGGGCAGCCGCTACATCCGCGTCAACCCGGCAGCCGGTTGGGCCGTCGAGGCAGGCTATCCGCAGGACATCAACGTGAATTGGAGGATCCCGTTCCCCACGGCCTGACCCGTCATTCGAGCCGGCGCGCGAACGCTGCACGCGCCGATCGAGCCTGGTCGTCGTTCACGAACACGACCCTGCTGTTGCCCCACGGGTTCAGGCCCTGGGGCAGCACCAAGGTGCCAAACCTGGCACGGACGGCCTCGCCCGCTGCCGCCACGGCACCGCTGGCGATCGCCGTGTACGGGATGGCCATGGTCGTGTCGAGGTCGATGCGTTCGATGCCCACACCCGCCGCCGCCTCCACGTCGGCGGCGTACCGGAGCAGATGTGCGATCGGCGCGGCAGCTGTGACGCGCGGATTCACCTCGAGCACGACTCCGGACACGTGGTCAATGCCTACGAGCAGCCGGTGTCCGACGGCGGCGGACATGGCCCGGCCGGCCCGCAGGACATCCGCTTCCTGGGCCGCCTGCCCGGCCCGCGACCAGCGGGCGCCGACGAAGCGGCCAGCCTCGTTGAAAAGCTGTTGGTGGATTTCAAAGACCCGGCAGCCTCCCCGGCCATCCAGCCACATCGAGGCTCCCGACACCGGCCCGTGAAGGAATTCCTGCACCTGAAACCGTTCGGGCAGCTTCCCGGCCGCCCGAAGCTCTGCGACGTGCCGGATTGCCGCCGCCTGGTTTGCGCCCGCGCCGCCATCGGTGAACACACCTATGCCCGCGGCCCCGCCGGCCGGCTTGACGACGTAGCGCTGTGGCCCGCCCGGCAGGCGGTCCAGCAGCGTCAGCGGCGGCTCGGACGCCTCGAAGTTGTAGGTCCGGGCGCATGCGACACCGTTGGCCGCCAGCAAATCCATGGCGTGGTTCTTGTCCATCAGCCGGGCCAGGACAGTGGCGCGGCGGGACATGTCGGTGTCCGCGTCGAAGCCGAGCCTGGCAAGCAGTTCGGCGTCGGGCACGAACGCCAGGACCGCCGCGACGCCGTCGCGCCACTCCGCCGCGACGGCGTCGTTGAGTCCCCCTCGCAGCCACGTCATCGATGCTGATTGGCCGGTGCTGCGAGGCGGGGGCGCGACATCCGCCGACCCGGTAGCCATCACGACCCGGCTCGTCGAGGAGGCGAGGTCCGCACCCGTGAATCGGCGCCAGATTTCATGGTTGACGTCGAGCGCCACGGCGAGCCGCTCGGCGGCGTCCCCGTCCACGGGGATCCTCGCGACGAAAATGTCCTCGGCACGGGTGTACAGGTGCGCCTGGACGCCGCTGTCGAGGTGGGCGGCGTCGGTATCCCAGTACTTTCGAATAAGCGTCTGGTCGCGAAAGACGGCCGAGGTCCCGAGCGCGACGATCCGGCGTAAGGCGGTGTCACCGATGAGTTCACCTAGGTGATCAGTGTTGTCCGGCATGGCTCAACTATATCCAGCAGCCCTGAGGCGCCCGCCAGTGTTGCCGTCATGTCCGTGGCAGAAGTTGCCGCACCCGTGGTGCAACAGTTTTCCGCCCGGATACCCTGGATGGTTCAGCCAGGGGGCATCCGGGTGCCGGATCTGTCCCACAAGCCGTTGTCCAGGGCAAACAAGGTGGCGGCGACCCGGTTCCCGGCACCGATCTTTTGGTAAATGTGCTCAACATGGTTGCGTGCGGTTTTTGGGGCGATGCACAAGGCTTCGGCAATGCCCTTGTTGTTCAGCCCCTGGCACAGCAGCCTGAGCACCTCAAGCTCCCTGCCGGTCAGGGCGCCTGGTGAGCTGCGCCGTCGTGCCAGGCGTTGGCCTGCGGCCACCAGGACGGCATCGGCGCCATGGCCGTCCAAACGGCCGTTGCGGACCTCGGCGTGCAACCGCCGCTGCGCCTCCTGGGGTGTCATCGCGCCACGGTGCGGGCGCGGCTCCAGGTACGTTTGGTAGGCGTCGGCCGCGGCAAGAATGCGGTGTCCGGTGTCAAGATCTGCGCCGTTGAGCCCGCGCGGATACCCGGAACCGTCCAGGCGTTCTTGGTGCGCACCGGCCAGCTCAGCAACGCGCCGCATGCCCGGAACCCGGCTTAGAATCCGTTCACTCAGGTAAGGGTACATCTGCAGCCGTTCACGATCCACCGCCGACAGTGCCGTTTTCTTGTCCCAGACCCCGTTGGAGACGCCCATCCTGCCCAGGTCATGGGCCCAGCCGGCACGGCGGAGCACCTCCACCTCGGCAGCGGCGAGCCCGCGCTCCGCCGCCGCGGCGGCGGCCAGCGCGGCCACGGCACGGGAATGGCCGGCCGTGTAGGGGGATTTCAGGTCGGCAAAGTCGCCAATGGCCGCCAGGACAGTGTCCAGTGCGGCCTCAGTCAAGGGTGCGTCGTTGGGAGCGGCGGCCAATGCCGCAGGCCACGGATCAAGCTCCAGCAACCCCGCAGTCAGTTCCGTGGCCCGCGTGCAGAACAGCTCCGCCAGGGCCGGATCAAACTGGGTTCCGCTGCGCTCCCGGACGGTGGCCACGGCCGCATCCAAGCCAGCTGTCCGCAGGAACACCTCTGCCGTGTCCGAAAGCTGGGCGATGCGCATTTCGAGGGGAATTGCGGCTCCTGACCGCCCCGCGGGAAGGCCCTTGCCGTCCCAGCGCTCAAAGGTGTTGCTCAAGATTGCCGGCATGCGCTCATCCAGCCCCACCCGGTTGGCGAGCTGGCCGGCGGAGGTGCAATGCGAGCTGATTAAGTGTTTGACTGCCGTGTTCGCCGTTGCCGCGAACCGGGAGCGCCGGGCGGCACGCTGCCAAGGCGGCAGTTCGGAGCCCGTGTAGCGCAGCATCAACGAAAGCATGGGAAGGCCGTGGGCATCGATGAGGTAGTAGTCCGCGCGGAAGCCGATGTCGTCGCCGAAAAGTGCTGCGAGTTCAAAGGAGTCGGCATGGCAGCCAATCCAGGCCAGTTGATTGGTGTAGTAGATTCGCCCGCGCGCCGCCTGGTCAACACCGCTCAAGCCGGCCAGTCGCAAGCCCAGCAGGGTGGCCCGTAGCATGTGTTCCATGGGCTGGCCGAGTCCCAGGTCGATGGCCAGGGACAAGGCAGCCAGGATTTCCGGGCGGCTCGGTGTCACAGGATGCCGCGGCGAATGCCCCACTGGCCCGGAGGCCGCGGGTGGCCGGTTGGAGACGCCCGAACCTTGCCCAGACACATGCCCATTGTACGACCGTCCGCTGCACAGCGCCCCGGCGTCAGGCGGAAGCGTGCCCGGAAGCACGCACGGGCGCCAGCAGGGCGTCCTGAAGTTCCCGGCTGAGGCCCGGCGGAACATCAACGTCCACTGCCAGCGCTTGCAGCGCCTTGCTGAAATAGTTACGGGCGGCCGCGGCCAGCGCGATGTCCACAATCTCCCTGTCGCTAAAGCCGGCGTCGCGCAGGGTCTGTGAATCGCCGTCGTTCATGGCGGAAGCATTGGTGCTCAGCCGGAAGGCAAAGTCCATCATGGCAACCTCCGCCGCAGAAAGATCCGCCGCGTGATGGTTCCGGGCAAGGCGGATCAGCTCCTCCTCGGTCATGAATGTCAGCGCCTTCTTCCCGTGGGCGAGCAGGCACGCACCGGACTCCAGCCCCCGGGCAGCCGCCAGCGTTACCAGCTCATAGCGGCGCAGGCCCAGGGGGCCGGCGATGGCAGCCTGCAGGGCCCGCCACGCTGCAAGGGCTTCAGGATTCAGGCCCAGCACCTTGGTGTGGCTGGGAATGTAGCCCAGCGCCTGGAAGTCATCGGCATATATCCGCGCGCCAAGTCCGCTGGCCTGCGTTTCAGGGACGGTTTCCACGATGCTCATGACTCTCGGCTTTCCGTCCGTGGCACTGTCCTTGTTGGACTTTCGGATCCGGCCGTCGAGGGGAATCGCAGGCTCAGCTCTGCCACGAACAGCCCGCGCTGCGGCAGCCAGAAATCGGCCAGCCGGTCCTGCACGGGGAACGGCTGCGGCACCCCCGCGTCAACGCCCCTGATCGAGGCGCGGCTGGAGGTGACGGCCCACACCCGCATCGGTTTCGCCTGGAACGACTGGCCGTTGGGGACAAGCCCGGCGAAGGCCAGCTTCCCCACACCCAGCACAGGGCCCATCAGCCTACCCATGGCACCGAGGGCGCCGTCATTGCGCCATAGCGCCGGCGGCATTCTCCGGGCCATCGCCGTCACGGCAGCCGTGGTCGCGGTCGCCTTCATCCCAAGCTCCCAATGGACGACGCCGGGCACCCGCACCGTGAGCTGCCACGGACCTGTCCACTCGGCCGAAACTTCCGAGTACTTGGCTTCCCTCAGGGCGGCACCAAAGTACCGTGCACAGCTGACCTCCGGCGGGGCATCGGCATGGACCGTCCACTGCCGGTCAGGACTGCGCAGCCACACGGCATGATAGCCGGGGCCGATGGAGCTGGCCGGGAAACGCCGGAAGGCCAAGTAGTGGCCGGAACTAAACGGCATGCCCATGACGGCGTAGCCGGCGAACCGTTCGGCGGTGTCGTTGGGCAGCGACGGCGAAGACTCCGCCTGCGCCGCTGCCGATTGTGGTGTTGTGGTTTTCATCTGGGGCTCCTTCACGTCATGTGTTGAGCCTAGAGCTGCCAGCGCCCCACAGCATGGGGCAGATGACCCATTTGTGTCAACGGGATTCCGCACCCTGTCCACGTTTTTCTGTCCGGAGGCAAGGCGCAGCAGCCATGTCTGCTCCGGCTACGGGCGGCTGTCACGGAGCGTTGGGATCCGGCGGGGTCATGGGGTCATTGGGGAAGGCGGGATCCGGCGCGAACGGTGGCGGGAACGGCTCCCCGGGCACAGGGAATGGTTCTCCCGGTGGCGGGGGACGGTTGGGATCAGGGGGGCGGGTCGGGTCAGGGGGAATTGGCGGCTGCGACGGATCCGGCCGGACAGGTGGCCAAATGGGATCCGGAATAGTGGCTTGGACAGTTCCAGCCACCTGCGGCTGAGGCGTGCTCATAGCTTGCACCCTTTCCTTGGTGCCGATTCCTAGGCTCCCGTAACGCGGGGTTCAATGTCCGGATCGGTGGTGGTTTCTTCTTCTGGCAAGTCGGGCTCAGGAACTATGAGACTGATGAATTCCTGCAGCGGCGACGTGCCTCCGCCGTGGGTGGAATGGTCGCCGGGCTGGCCGTGGGCTGGTTCCTTGCTCATCTTTGAACCCTTTCTGTGCTGATCTTTCGACCCTACGCCCATCACCCTCATTCGTGAACCCCTCCACCAGGGCGAGCAGCGCAAGGAAGGTGGAGCAGCCGTGCCGGGAAATGTGCGGGCCGTGACGGCACAGAATCCGGACAAAGCAGTCACAGCTTCCGCTCAGCCCGCACTGGCAGAGTCCCGAGCAGGAAGAACTCCAATGGGGTTGAGGGGCAGAACATGCGAAAAAGCTGATCATCGTTGGAATTGCAGTGGTGGTGCTTGTTTCCGGAGTTTGGGGTGGCAGCGTCATCTACGCCTCGCTTGAGAACAGCCGGGCTCCCGAAGAACTTGCCCTGTCCACCCCCATCAGTGCCAGCACCGCCACGGCCACAGCCCCCGCTGAGGGCACCAGCACAGCCGGAACCATTGACGGGGCTTGGGCGGTCGGTGGCACCTCGCAGGCCGGCTACCGCGTCAACGAGGTGCTCAATGGTCAGGACGTCACGGTTGTGGGCAGGACGAACAACGTCGAGGGTCAGGTGACCGTCGATGGAACCAGTTTGACCGCAGCGAAAATCACCGTCCCCATGACAGGTGTTGCCACTGACAACAACAGCCGTGACGGACAGTTCCTGAGCATCCTGAAGACCTCTGAATTCCCCACCTCAACCTTTCCCTTGGCCAAGGCCGTGGACTTTTCCGCTGTCAGGGACGGGGTGGCCTCGGTGCAGCCCGTGGGTGATCTGAGCGTGGCCGGTATTACCAAGCCAGTGGCGGTCATCCTCGAGGCGCAAACCACCGCCACGATCGTGGAGGTTCAAGGCACCATTCCCATCACTTTCTCCGACGTTGACATGGACGCCCCGAATCTGGGGTTCGTCAAGGTTGAGAACACTGGATCAATTGAAATGTTGCTCCAGCTCAGCAAATAGGGGCCAGCTCTTCACCGGCAAATGACAGGCCGCGCTGCGCCAGCTCCCCGCGCAAGACCCGGATCGGCTTTGGCCCCACGCCGTGAAGTTGCGACAGCTCGGCGGCACTGACCTCCGTCAGTTGCTCAAAACGGGTGAACCCTGCCAGGGTTGGCTGGTGCCGCCCCTTCTTGCCCGGTGGCGCCCGTCAGTCAGTTTCCGCCAATAAATCCAGCACAAACTGTGCCATTTCCACCCGTCCGGAAAAGAATGCGCGCAACTCGTCCGAGTCGGGTTCCGCCAGACGTTGGCTTGCCACGGCCGAAAGCCCGGTGAACAGTGCCATGGACAGGGCGTGGCCGCGCCGCACCACAGATTCGGCCACAGCGGCACCCGACTGCGCCAACCCGTCACAATAGGCGGCCAGGCACAGCGGTTCGAGCCGGTACAGTTCGAACCCGCGCATGGCCCCTTGGTTCACCCAGCCCGCCAACAACTGGCCAAGATCAAAGCCGGCGCACGCCGCGCCGTACATGCCCCAATCAATCACCACAAATGCGCAGTGGCCGCCGGGGCCCTCCGCGTTGTTCTCGATCAGGAGATTCTGCGGGCTGGCATCGCCGTGGGCGGGGAAGGCCGGCAGCGACACTATCTCATCCGCCAGCTGGGAGGCCCGCCCGGCCAGAGCCCGCAGTCCTGCAATCAGTCCCGGGGTTGCCACCGAAGCCACCGCCGGAATCCGCCACATGTCATTCCCGACAATGCCGGGAATGAACACATTCCGGCCAACACCATCAAGGAAGAACCGCAATCTGTCGGCGTCCCTTGCCGCTGAAATTTGGGGGCCAAGACCCCTGACGGCACTGCTTCCGGCCAGCCGGCCCAACCAGTCGGCGGCGCGGGTGAACGTGGCGTCAGACCACACTGCCCCTTGCTGCTCGTGGACGTCCTCCATCCAAATGGCAGAGCGCTGCGGATCCACCTCGACGATGCTGTAGATCAATGGCAGCCGGCCACCGGCGGGCACCACGGCCGCCATTTCCGAGGCGTAAACCTGTGCTTCCGTACGCCAGGGGTACCGCAGTGCAAGCTCGGCTCTCATGTGCGGGGGAACCAGCTCGATGTGCTCCCAGAGCAGTGGAGACTGGACGATTTTGACCACCGTGCTGAACGAAGCCGCCGGCTCAGCCGGCCCGTCCGATGTGGCAGTGCCCTGCACTCTCCACAAGCCACCCGTTGTCATGTTGAGCACGGGCATGTCAATGGCAGTTGCCGCAGCCGAAACGAGTGTCACGGACGGTTTGCCCAAAGCGGCCGCCGCTACGCCTGCGAGCGCTGCGGGGGTTGTCGAGGCTGGGCCGAGCTGGTCCAGGTTCGTCAGTCTTGCTGTGTCCATGGCCGTGTCCCTTGATGGGGGGATTTGTGTTGTGGTGTTGCATCAACGATGGTGAACGGGCTCTGGCAATAAAGCTAGCAGTCCGCGCCGTGTGGGCTCAATGGTTTGATGCCCAGCAGTCCGGTGCCGGGTCACCGTGGACGAGCGGCATGAGATCCGCGCGTTCCCCTCCCCATGGCGCAACGCTCCCACCGCTGGGCAGGCGGGTTTGGCAGGTTTTGGTGAAATTCTCCGGGTTCCGGTCTGCCCGTGACATTTTCGTGGCCCGGCGGCGGCTCACGGGGCCGGTTCATTCAAATGGTCAGCACATCCTTGATCGCATGAGTGGCATTGCGGCGTTTGTGCAGGATGGGCGGCTGGACATGGTGGCCACCAATGGGCCGGGCCGCATCCCGCTTGATATGAACTTCACTGATCTGATCGGTGGCGTGTCCGCCCGTGGTGGTAACTTCTACAATCGTTGGGCCGGCCGTAACTTCCCCTTGCTTCGCAGCGGCCCAGTGGTCTTCCATTACAGGGTCAGTGGGGACATTGACGTTCACGTGGACGCCCTGCAGCTGCCCCCTGTTCCTAGCCTGGCCATGATTGCGCGCAGCGCCTCCGGACCGGGTGCAGCAATGGCCATTGCTTCGCCGTGAGCTGGCATTGGCCATTACACTGCTCACTCACGACGGCGTGGAAGCCAGTCTGGCGGGGCCGGCTTCCCTGCGCTCCCCTGCTGCGAGCGCAGCGGAACGCCTGCCGTTGCATGCAGGGCGCTGCGTGTACTGGCGTTCCTGGGCCTTGGACTGTGGGCCTTGGAGCGTTCATGGCCACCGGCATCGGGTTGATGGCGGGCCACGGATCAGGCGTTGCCGCTCTTGGTGCCTAGCCCTGCCCGGAGTTGCCTATGGAAGTGCCGTGCAGCTTTCCCCTGCCACGGTCAGCGAAAATGAACCAAAAACATTGTTCGAACATACATTCGAACGCTTGTTCACTGCGGGTGGCACGAGTCTGCCGGAGTGAGGCATCCGGAGAGTGTTGGCCCGCCACGCTTGTTTTTAGCGTGCAGACGGCGCAAAAGTGAGCCACCCGATAAGAACCCCGACTGCTGCCCACCCCCGCAGGCCGGGTCATTGCCGGTCAATTCGCCATGGCGCCGCCCAGACCATACGCTGCTCCGCCCCACGGATAGCCCCACGGCCATTCGGCGCCCGGCGCTGGCCTGCACTCTTCGAGAAAGGCCACCCCTCCCTATGAGCCTGCCCACAGATCGCTTCCACCCGGCGGCGCGCAGGGGTGGATGTCAGTGACTGCCTCTAGGCTTGAATCAGCAGGTTTTGTCCACGTATTGCGGGATCAGAACATAAGAACCCGAGTATGCAAGGACGTGCCCTCATGATGGGAGCCCATCACGCTGCCAGCGGCGCCGCCGTATGGCTGGCCCTGACCACACAATTCGAGGTGGGGCTGGGCGCACTGCACCAGGTTCTGCCGGCCGTGCCCGAACAAATCTCCCTGGGCATGGGACTCCTTGAACTGACGCCAACGGCCGTCGTGGCCGGCGCACTCGTCACGGCAGGGGCTGCGCTGGTGCCTGATGCCGACCATCGCCACGCCACCATTGCCCATTCCCTGCCACCCCTGTCCAACATCATGTGCATCCAGGTTGGGAAAATGTCGGGCGGGCACCGTCATGGCACGCATTCCATTCTGGGCCTGGCATTTTTTGTGGCCATTGCCTGGCTGGCCGGCATGTGGACCATGGAACTGGCAGACTATGGCACCATTTTCCCGGGCGCAGGAATCCTGGCTGTTCTCCTGGCATCGTTCGCGGCCAAGTCGCTGAAGTTCATTCCCGACACCATGCGAAAGTTCCCCTGGATGGTGGGGCTGGCCGTTGGCGCGTTTGTCACTCTCTTTGCCCCGCAGGAACCCTACTGGTTCCCGATGGCCATGGCCATGGGCGTGAGCATCCACATTGCTGGTGACATGCTGACCACCGGAGGCTGCAATCTTTTGTGGCCGCTGCGCATCAGGCCGCCGCGGATGCTGCGCAAAATGCCACTGATGAAGAACATCTGGCGGCCCGGCGGAAATATTGCCATCCCCCTTTTGGGCAATGCCGGCTCGGTCCGGGAATGGCTGGTGCTGGTGCCTGTCAGCGGCTACGTCATCTGGGCCATCGCCTACGCAGTATTTTCCTAGAGTCACCTACCCCTCCCCGGCCGCCGCACCAAGGTGCATCCACGCCCAAGGCCGCCTAGGGACTGATCTGCTGTTAATATGGCAAGGGAGGGCCCCCTTTAGCCGATTGCGGCCCACACGAATCAAAGCAGTCAGGACTGAAGTCAAAATGTACATCAAGATCTGCGGTCTGCAGACTGCCGAAACCGTTGCCACCGCCATTGACGCTGGCGCCGACGCCGTGGGATTCATCTTCGCACCCGGCAGCCCCCGTACAGTCACAGCAGCGCACGCAGCGAAACTGGTGCATCATGTCCCGACAGGCATTGAGACTGTGGGCGTATTCCGCAACCAGCCACTGAACGAAGTCCTGAAAACGTCCCGCGAAGCGCGTCTGACAACAGTTCAGCTTCACGGCGAGGAACCGTTGTCAGACGTTGTTCATCTGCGCCGGGAGGGATTCCTGACCCTGCGGGCATTCGCAGTGGCCGCCTACAACGCCTTGACGCAGGAGGAGAAGCTGGCCTGGGAATCCGAGCGAATCCTGCTGGACGCCGTCGAACCTGGTGCCGGAGTGACCTTTGACAGCAACGAGCTTGCCCAAGGCGCACCGGCAGGATTCTGGCTGCTGGCCGGAGGACTCAACCCCACCAATGTGGCAGCGCTGGCGCAGGCCCTGCATCCGAACGGCGTTGATGTTTCCAGCGGTGTGGAATCCAGCCGCGGCGTGAAGGACTCGGCGATGATTCGCAACTTCATTCAGGCGGCCCGCACCGTCAGCTAGCCTGGGCATGGTTCTGCGCAACAAATTCGTGGCGTCTTCTCAAAATCATCTTTAAGACAATAGACTTTACATAATCTGTCGTGACGGCTCCCCACCGGGCGCCTGATGGCAAGAAGGAAACTTGCCCCAAGTCAATGGCCAACGACTGGCTGGTCCATGACTAGAGGGCCCATTGCAGAAGGAGACGGACTTGCTGACACCCGACGACAGCGCTTTGCAGGCGGTGCGGCGCAGGCACGAGCTCCGCGTTCTGGATTCCCTGGTGACCCACGGCCACCGAACACGCCGTGACCTGGAGACGGACACCAAGCTGTCCCGCACCACCCTGTCGGCCATTGTTGGCGACCTGCGCCATCGCGGCGTACTGACCGAACTTGATCAGGAGCGCGTGGGCAGCACCCGCAATGGCCGCCCCACCAAAGTCCTGCAGTTGAATCCCGACGCCGGCGCCGCGGTTGGCATTGAGCTGGGACGGCGGCGCCTGAGTATCTCCGTGGCCGGCTTTGACGGCTCCACGGTCACCCATGAACATTGGGAACTGACCGAATCCATCGGACTGCAGGGCAAAGTTCAACTCGCCGCAGACATCCTCCGCGACATGATCCGCGCGAACAAGATCTCCCCCGAGACGGTCATCGGCATGGGCGTGGGCATTGCCAGCCGCCATGCAAACCCCGGCTCCCTGTCCGACGGCGGGCAGCCTCAGCTGGATCCGCAGGGCGCCACACTGGCCCCGCTGCGTGCCGCACTGTCCACTCCCCTGCTGTGGGACAACAACATCCGTCTGGCCGCGATGAGCTATGCCAGGGCAAGTGACGACCTCCTCTACGTTATGCTTGCCGCCGGCGTGAGCTCCGCCATGGTTGTCAACGGCACTCTGCTGCGCGGCGGAAACGGCATCGCCGGTGAATTGGGGCATGTCAGCGTGGACTACACGGGCCCCCTGTGTTGGTGCGGGCGGCGCGGCTGCCTGGAGAGTTTCCTCAACGAAGCAAGCGTCTTGACCGAAGCGGCACATCGCGGGCACCCTTTTGAGTCAATTGCGGCCATTGCCGACGCTGCCGCGGCCGGCAACAAAATCGCCACGGACGTTGTGGCCTGGGCGGGTGAACTCCTGGCCAGGGCCATGGTGGGGGCGTGCGTGCTGCTGGATCCGAGCCGCGTGGTGCTGGCAGGAGAACTCTCTCAATTTGGTGAACCACTTCTGGCTCCCATCCGTGACGCACTGGAAGAACAGCACCTTGGGCTGGGGCCACGCACCACCAGCATCACCACCACCCCCTTTGCCCCGACGGCAGGCAGTGACGGCGCAGCCCAAATGGCGCTCAAGCACTGGGCCATGGCAACCACCAACTAGCCCGCGCCCCCAGGCGGGCGTCGGTCCGCCAATCCCAGCAGCAGGCGTCTCCGGCACGCCCAGAGGCGCGTCGCGCCCTGCGCCGTCGTGCAAAAAAAACTTGATCTGGCACAAACCTTAACGCAAAGCCTATTTACGTAAAGAGTCTTGACACCATGTGATGCGTGCCATATGTTTTATTCATGGCACCGAAAGATACCCCCAGCTCCGTGGCGGAAACCTCCGCCCCCCAAGGCAGCCCCCTGGGCAATGCAGCCACCACTGCAGCCACCATCGCACCGCAGCCCAAGAAGTCCGCTGCGGGAACCGGCAAGCTTAGCCGCAAGGCACTGCTGGCCATCAACGTCGCTTCGGTTGCTGCCGGCCTGGCCGCATGGACGGCATTCTCGGCAGCAGGCATTGTGGGGCTGCCCGGCCCCGGCGAGGTGCTGGTGCGCGCCGGCGAAGTCCTGGCCGACGGCACCCTCGCCGAGGACACCGGCGCCTCCTTGGCCCGAGTCCTCAGCGGCTTCCTGATCGGCAGCCTGCTGGCCATCCCTGTTGGATTTCTTATGGGCTGGTACCAGATTGGCCGGGCCATCATTGAACCCTGGGTGCAGTTCTTCCGCACCATTCCCCCACTGGCACTGCTTCCGCTGGTCATGGTCACCATGGGCATCGGCGAAACCCCCAAGATCTTCGTGATCTTCCTGGCCGCGTTCCTGTCCTGCGTGATCTCCACCTATCAGGGAGTGGTCAGCGTGGATAAGACGCTGATCAACGCAGCCCGCGTGCTGGGCGCCAACAGCATGGTGATCTTCCGTCGCGTAGTGGTCCCCGCCTCCTCACCGTTCATCCTGGTGGGCATGCGCATTGGGCTCGGCGCCGGCTGGGCCACCGTTGTGGCAGCGGAACTCATCGCGGCACCCAACGGCCTGGGCATGCGCATGCAGCAGGCCCAACAGTTTTACGACATGCCCACCATCTTGGTCAACGTCATAGTCATCGGCATCCTGGGCCTGCTCATGGACCGCCTGCTGCTGATGATCGAAGCCCACCTGACCCGCTGGCAAGAACGCCGATAAGGACCTCCCCATGACAACCACAACGCAAAAAGCCATGATCCGCTTTGAAAGCCTCCGCAAGGAGTTCACCCTATCCGGCACCACCTTCACCGCCTTGAACGGCGTCAACCTTGACATTGCCGACGGCGAATTCGTCACCGTAGTGGGCCCCTCCGGCTGCGGCAAGTCCACCATGCTCAACGCCGCAGCCGGGCTGCTGGACCCCAGCAGCGGACGGGTCATGGTTGATGACAGGGAAGTGGATGGCCCCAGCACCCGCACGGGCGTCATCTTTCAGCAGTATGCGCTGTTCCCCTGGCTCACTGTCCGCAAGAACGTGGAATTTGGCCTGGAACTGAAAAAGGTACCCGCCAAGGAACGCCGCGTCATCGTTGACCACTACTTGGAACTGGTGGGCCTGACACGTTTCGCGGACGCCCTGCCCAAGGAACTCTCCGGCGGCATGAAGCAGCGCTGCGCCATTGCCCGCGCCTATGCCGTCAACCCCGAAATCCTGCTCATGGACGAGCCCTTCGGCGCCCTGGATGCGCTGACCCGCGTCCACATGCAGGAACAACTGCTGGAGACCTGGACCAAGGAACGCCGCACCGTCATGTTTGTCACTCACGACGTGGACGAGTCAGTCTTCCTGGCCTCCCGGGTGATCGTCATGGCCGCCCGGCCCGGGCGCATCTTCAAGGAAATCAAGATTGACCTGCCGTACCCTCGCACCGAGGAAATGCGGCTCAGCGATGAGTTTGCCCGGCTCCGCGCGCAGGTGTGGGAAGCCGTCTACCACCAGCCCGGCGTCGCCGAAGCCCACCAGTAACCCAGCCATTGAGCACCACCCCCCCTCGTACCCCCTGCCCAACTACGGGCAAAAACACGCCAGGAGACACCATGTCCTCAGTAATTTCCCGCCGCAATGTCCTCCAACTGTCCATGGGTGCCGCCGCCATCTCGCTGCTGGCAGCCTGCGGCGCAAAAGATGACGCCGGCGCCAACGCCGCAGCCAAGGACCTTGTGGAAATCAAGGTTGGCTACATTGCCGACTACAACGGCGCCGCACTGATGGCAGTGGCCGATCAGGAAGGCTTCTGGGCCAAAGCGGGGCTAAAGCCCAAGTACCTCCCCTTCACCAACGGCCCGCTGGCCATCCAGGCACTGGGCACCGACAACATTGATGTGGCTTACATCGGCTCCGGCGCACTCTGGCTGCCGGCGTCGGGCAAGGCCGAAATCTGGGCCGTGAACTCCGTATCCAACGCAGACCGCATCATTGCCCAGCCCGGCTTCAAGTCCTTGGCTGAGTTGAAGGGCAAAAAGGTGGCAGTCCCGGCAGGCACCTCGGGAGACCAGCTGTTCAGCCTGGCCTTGAAAAAGGAAGGCCTCACCCGCGAGGACTTCGAGGTCACAGCCATGGAGCCGCCGGCAATCGTTGCCGCCTTCGCCTCCAAGCAGGTGGACGGCGCAGCCCTTTGGTACCCGTTGATCGACAGCGCCAAGAAGGGCCAGCCGGACCTGGTGGAGCTGTATTCCAACGAAGACTTCATTGACCAGCTCACGTTCCCCTCCACCTTTGTTGCAGGGCCAGGCCGCGGCGCCAAGGACAAGGAGCTGGCCACCAGCTTCATCTCCGTGGTCAAGAGCGCCAACGACTACCGCCACGCCAACCAGGACAGCACCGTCGCCCTGACGGCCAAGTTCCTCAAGCTCAAGGAGGAGGACATGAAGGCGCAGGCCAGCGTAGCCAAGCTGTTCACCTCCAAGGAACTGGAAACCCTCTCCTCCGACGGCACCGTCAACACCTGGCTGACAGCCCTGCAGGAACAGTTCAAGACGGCCGAGAAGATCAAGGAAGTTGTGGATCCCAAGACGTTCTACAACTCCGAATTGTTTGTCAGCGCACCGAAGGTATAACTCTCCATGACTTCGCCAAACTCGTCACCAGCTCCAAACAAGCGCCAAAACATGCTGTTCCTGATGACGGACCAGCAACGCATCGACACCCTTGGCTGCTACGGCAACACCTCACAGCACACACCCAACCTTGACCGGCTGGCAGCACGCGGGACCACCTTTGACAGGGCCTACACGCCCACGGCCATCTGCACCCCCGCGCGCGCCAGCCTCCTCACAGGCCTGCAACCCTTTGAACACGGTTTGCTGGCCAACTATGAGTGGAACTCAGGGCATCGGGAGGAACTTCCCGACGGGCTGCCCACCTTCTCCTCGGCCTTGATTGAGCAGGGATACCGGCTGGGACACGTGGGCAAGTGGCATGTGGGCAAGGACCGCGGTCCCGAGCACTACGGCTTTGAAGGCATCCACCTGCCTGGGGCGTTGAACGTGTTCGACGACCCGGGCTACGAGGACTGGCTCAAGGCCAACGGCCACCCGGACTTCCGCATCTCCTCCCCCGTGTACACCACACGTGCCGACGGCAGCCAGGGCCACCTGATTGCCGGCGTCACGGACCAGCCCACGGAAGCCACCTTTGAGGCATTTCTGGCGGACCAAACCATCGCCAAGCTCCGGGAGTTTGCGGCAGGGGCGCTGGAAGAAAATGACGGCACACCGTTCTTCCTTTCCTGCCACATCTTTGGCCCCCACCTGCCGTACCTGATCCCTCAGCAGTGGTACGACATGGTGGACCCGTCAACCATTGAACTGCCCGGTTCCTTTGCCGAGACGTTCCAGGGCAAGCCCCTCATTCAGCAGGCCTACGCCGAATACTGGTCAACGGATTGCTTCACTGTCGATGAGTGGAAGAAGCTCACCGCCGTGTACTGGGGCTATGTCTCCATGATCGACCACGAGATCGGCCGCATCCTTGACGTTGTGGATGAATTGGGTCTGACGAATAATACGGCAGTCATGTTCACCGCCGATCACGGCGAGTTCACCGGAGCCCACAGGCTTAATGACAAGGGCCCTGCCATGTATGAGGACATTTACCGCATACCTGCCATCCTTGCCCTTCCCGGCGAACAGGAACGCCGTGAGGACCGCTTCATCAGCCTGCTGGACTTCACGGCAACCTTTCACGAGATCGCGGGCGCGGATGCCTCCGGCGTGCAAGGCCGGAGCCTGCTCCCCCTTGCACACGGTCAGGAGGTGGACGGTTGGCGCGAGGATATCCTGTGCGAGTTCCACGGCCATCACTTCCCCTACGCCCAACGCATGCTGCGGAATAAGGATGTGAAGTACATTGCCAACCCCGAGGGCATCGACGAGTTCTACGACATGGTGACCGACCCCGATGAACTCAACAACGTCATCAACGTCCCCATTTACAGGGAACGCGTTTCCACCATGCGCCGGGAAATGTACCGCCAGCTGGTTGAGCGGGGCGACAAGTTTGCCCAGTGGCTGGCCTTTGCCGGAGATATCCCGGAAGACGAGCGCGTGCGTCCCGTGACCGCCGTCGAACGTTTCATCACGCAATAGTTAGAACTGAATCGGATGCCTCTTGTGGTCCCAAGAGAAGTAAGGCGAGTAATCGATTGAAAGCATTGAGAAGAACGACGACGGCCGGGCTCGCCTGCGCCGCCGCCCTCGGCCTGTTTGCGGCTGTGCTGCCGACAGCCTTTACAGCCCCACAAGCCCAGGCAGCCCCGATTGTTGTGCCCACTCCGGCACCTGTTGTCTATCCGACGAATCTCGCTTTGACAGGAACGGCCACGGCCTCCAGCGTTGAATCGGCGCTTCCGGCCAACACGGCTGCGAAGGCCATCGACGGAGATACCGGCTCCCGCTGGTCCTCCAACTACGTGGATGCGTCCTGGCTACAGGTGGAACTTGCCCAGGCGGGTCCGATAGATAACGTCAAGATCTCCTGGCCCAATGCAGCTGCCCGGAAATACACCTTGCAGACCTCCATCAACGGCACGGACTGGATCGACGCCAAGGTTGTCAACTCAACTACCGGTCCTAGCCGTGTGGATGAAGTTTCCTTAGCTGTGGCAAACGCAAAATTCATCCGCATGCTGGGGGGAACGCGCTGGTCAACCTTTGGGTACTCCATTTCGGAGTTTGGGATCTACGCAACAGCGCAGCCGGCTGTCCCGGCGAACCTGACGCTGGTGCCACTTCCCGTGGCATCGGCACCCACAACTAACGGCACCTTCCGGCTCTTGCCTTCCAGTCGTATTGTTGCCAGCGGGGACGCAGTTGATGCCGCCACGTACTTTGCCGAAAAGGCCCGCAAGAGCACAGGATTCGCTCTTCCCGTAGTCACCGGCACGGCCACTGTCAACGATGTGGCTTTCATTGTGGCCGCCGGTGAATCGGAAGATAAGGCCGAAAGCTACACCCTGCAAGCCGATGCCAATGGTGTGAAGGTTTCCGCCAATACGGGCGCGGGTGCCCTGAACGGCGTTCAGACGCTGCGCCAGCTGTTCCCGCAGTGGATTGAATCAAGCACCTCCGTCAACACGCCGTGGACAGTGGAGCCTGTGGTCATCAGCGACTACCCCCGCTTCGAGCACCGCGGTGTGGGAATCGACGTGGCCCGCTCCTTCTACACCGTGGAGGAGATGAAGGAGCACATTGACAATGCAGCACAGTTCAAGATGAACCGCCTGCACATCCACCTCACCGATGACCAGGGCTGGCGCATCGCCATCGACCAGCCTGCTGCAGCCAATAATCCGTCCGGAATCAAGTACACGGATTTGACGGACATCTCCGGCAATACGGCGATGACGACGAACCCCAGCCAAAGCGAAGTTGGCCACACTGGCTTCTACACCAAGGCCGACTACCAGGAGATCGTAAAGTACGCCGGGGACAACGGCATGATGGTGATCCCGGAAATCGACATGCCGGGACACTCCAACGCCGCCCTGCACGCCATCCCGCAACTTAACTCCGCCAAGTCGGCCCCGAAGCCCAAAGGAACCAACACCACCACTGATGCCCAGGGCACCGGCGATGTGGGTGTCAGTTCCTTCGACGCCGACAACCCAGCCACTTACGAATTCACCCAACAGGTCCTGGCCCAGATTGCCGCCATGACCCCCGGTCCGTTCATCCACATTGGCGGCGACGAGTCGCATTCAACAACCGGTGCTGACTACAACAAGATGATCAACGCCTTCACCAAGCAGGTCAATGACGTGAACAAGCGCGTCATTGGCTGGAACGAGTACGGCTCCGCCACCCTCCCGGCAAATTCCGTCATCCAGCTCTGGACCGGCACCGGCCAGGGCGAGGCAAACAAGATCATCAACAACAATGCCAAAGTGATCCTGTCCCCGGCGCCGAAAACCTACATCCCGCAGAAGCAGGACAATTCCCAGCAATTCGGCGGAACCTGGGCTTGTGGCGGTCCGTGCACCTTGCAGACCCACTACGACTGGGATCCGGGGACGTACCTGCCCGGCATCACCGATGAGCGCATTCTGGGCGTGGAAACCGTGCAGTGGGGCGAATTCATCCGCGGCATGGAGCAGACCGAAACCTACCAGTACCCCCGCACACTGGCCACTGCCGAAGTGGGCTGGTCTCCTCAGGGCGGGCGCAACTATGCAGACTTCAGCAAGCGCGTAGGCGCCTTGGGCGGCCGCATGGCCCTGCAGGACCTTACCCACTTCAAGACGGTCGGTGTGAATTGGACTACCGCCCCGGCAGCACCGAGCGCCATGCCCGCCGTCGTGGATCCGGCAACTTTGCCGGCCACCTCACCGGTCGATCTTGGCGTTCCCAGCACCGAGTTCAAGGGCGGCGAATACGTCACCTTGAAGCACCTGCCTGCCGATGCGTGGCTCCTGGCGAATATCAACGGATCGGGTCCCGCCTGGGTCCGCAGCAACAGCGCCGGCGAAGCGCCCCTGAACGTGCCGGACGGGCTGTCCGGTGGCGCCCATGTGTTAACTGTTCAGGGTGCTGCGGGTGTCTTGAGTGGCTTTGCATCACTGGCCATCGCTGCGGAAGAGGTTCCTTCGACGACGGCACCGGCAACTACTGCACCGGCCACCACCGCACCTGCAACGACGGCACCGGCGACCACAGCGCCCGCGACAACGGCACCGGCGACCACAGCGCCCGCGACAACGTCTGCATCGGGCACGGCAACGTCTTCCGCTACAGCGTCGGTTTCGCCTGCTCCGAGCGCTTCGGCTCCGGCGGGTGGCATTGACTTGAGCGCGGACAGTGTCTCTGCCGGTGGCAGGCTCACGATTACCGGCATGGGCTTCAAACCGGGCAGCAGTGCAAGCTTCACCTTGCATTCCACTCCGGTGAACTTGGGTACTGCAACGGTTGATGCCCAGGGTGTTGCGACCTTGGGAGTGACCTTGCCGGCAGGTGTGGCCCCCGGCCAGCACAGCGTTGTGATTGATGGTGTGGGTATTGACGGGAAAGCCCGCCAACTCAGTGCTGCGCTGACCATCACGGCTGCAGCAACCGCACCGGCTGCGGATGACCTGGCGACCACGGGTGCCAAGTCAACGCTGATGATCGGTGGAGCAGCATTGGCACTCATCGTCGGCCTGCTGGCGATGGCAGCCACCCGACGACGCTCCAGCATGCACTAGGCATCGCCCCGAAAGAGGGGCCGTGGTTCCAGACAGCCTTCCGTCCGGAACCACGGCCCCTTTATTGCGGCCAAGCACTCAGGGCCCACGTGTCGCGAGCAGTCGCCGGATGACGCGGGGTGTGACGAACCTGGCCCCGGGCCTTGGTTTGTCGCCCTTGGGATCTGTCTGAACAGCTCGACCCGGGATTGCCCACGGTTTACGCAAAGTCGGCACCAATGTAGTTCTTGTCGTCACTCAGGAGCTGGCGGCGACCATCGGCCTGGGGCCCGTTCACGGCAGGGATGCCGGCAAGCGTGCCCCTCGAAGTCAGGCATGCAGCTCCGACTCTGGACACCCTTGCCCCAACAACTCGTGCGCCACGCCGCACACCCTTGAATGGCACATCAAGACTCGGACGAGTGAAGACCCGGGCACCCTGCCGAGTGTGCCCG
>JBDTQM010000013.1:0-35377 GCA_039932175.1 Specibacter sp. | reverse complement strand
AAGACGGACCGCGCCGTTGGCGCCGACCTTGATCTTGGCCCGGTACTCGCTGTTGCCTACCTTGCGCGGGGTGACGTGCATGTACACGTCGCCACCCACGGGAAGCTTGTTGAGGGAGAAGGCGACCTGCAGCTCGGCTGTCCTGGCGCTAAAGCCGTTGAGCGAGTTGGCGAAGCCCTGGCCGTTTTTGATGTCAAGGTTTCCGCTGCTGCCGTTGGCCCTGGACGTTCCAGCCGGGGTGGACCAGGCGCCGCCAGTGTCTGCGGTTCCCCAACCCGAGGTAACTGTTCGGTTGAACGAATCTCCTGCGGTGACCGCCGTGGTGGCGGAGAATGCTGGGGCGGATCCGCCCAGGAGCACTGCTGTCAGGGCGGCGGTGGAGACGACTGCCGTAGCAACCTTTCTCGCTGTGAAGAGGCGGGAGGGGTTGGAGCGGGTCATAAAAATCCTTACATCGGAAAAAAGGCAACGTTCATGATCGTAACGTGATCGTTATCTAATCCTCAACATCAGGGCTGCTAATCTACGTCATTTTCGTGTAATGAAGGTTGTTTTTGTCACTTCCATGTTTGGGCCCGGCAACGCCCCGAAACGTCCCGCGCGTGCGCTGGGCCACGTGGACAGGTGCCCCTCTTGCTACATGGCCCGGACAATCGATGTGGCACCCGCGGCCACTGCATGTGATTGTCAACACTTGTGCATTTGACAAGGTGTCCCGGAGTGCGGTTGGGGCGCAACACAGCCCCTGCATGCGCCAGCCAGGGACGGGCTACGGCCGCCCCAAAGCGCGGTAGGTCCACCCCGCCCCGCGCCACTTTCCGGGGTCCAGGGCGTTGCGGCCATCCACCATGACGGGGGCCGCCACGATCCCCGCCAGTTCAAACGGGTCCAGGTCAACATATTCCGGCCATTCGGTCAGGAGCATGAGAACGTCGGCATCCCTGGCAGCATCCACCACGGAGTCGGAATACACCAGCTCCGGGAAGCGCAGGGCCGAGTTCGCCACGGCCTTGGGGTCCGTCGCCACCACGGATGCGCCCTGGAGCTGTAATTGGGCGGCCACGCTGAGCGCCGGGGAGTCCCTGACATCGTCCGAGTTTGGCTTGAAAGCAAGCCCCAAAACCGCAATCCGCCGGCCCAGCAGACTGCCTCCGCAGACCTCCCGGGCCAGCTCGATGATGCGTGAACGCCGCTGCATATTAATGGAGTCAATTTCGCGCAGAAACGTCAGCGCCTGATCCGCGCCCAGCTCACCGGCCCGTGCCATAAACGCCCGGATGTCCTTGGGCAGGCACCCACCGCCAAAACCGAGCCCGGCGTTGAGGAAGCGCCGACCAATCCTGGTGTCATACCCCAGCGCATCGGCCAGCTGGACGACGTCGGCCCCGCTCACCTCGCAAACATCCGCCATCGCATTGATGAAGGAAATTTTCGTGGCCAGGAAGGCATTTGCGGCCACCTTGACGAGTTCGGCCGTGGCAAAATCCGTCATGATTCTCGGGGTGCCGGCACTCAAAGCAGCGGCATAAATTTCGTCCAAGACCAGGGCTGAATCCTCGGTCCCGGGTTGCAGCCCGTACACCAGCCTGTCCGGGGCCATGGTGTCTGCCACGGCGAATCCTTCGCGCAAAAACTCCGGGTTCCAGATCACAGCGGTTTCAGGCGAATCTTGGTGGATTCGCTCGGTGAGGCGGGCTGCCGTGCCCACGGGCACGGTGGATTTGCCCACCACAATGGCGCCGGGGCGCAGATGGGGGATGAGACTCTCCACGGCACTGTCCACAAAACGCATGTCAGCAGCTTTTTCGTTTTTCCGCTGCGGTGTCCCCACGGCCAGAAAGTGCACGTCACAGTGTGCTGCGGCGGAAATCTCCGTGGTGAACCTCAAATGTCCGGCGCCCAGGCCCTTGGCCAGCATCTCCGGCATGCCGGGCTCAAAGAACGGTGCGTTCCCGTCGTTGAGGGAGGCTACTTTCGCAGCGTCCACGTCAACACCGACGACGTCGTGCCCCATCCCGGCCAGGCAGGCGGCATGCACGGCGCCCAAGTATCCGCAACCGATGACAGAAATATCCATTGAGACCCCTTAGGTCTGCCAGTGACTTCCACGAGGTGGTTCCAAGAGTCAGTGTATCGCCCCGTTCCCGAAGCGAAAGTGCCGGCCGCCGGCCCGCCTTACGCCTGCTCCGCGGCTCTCCGTGCACCAGCGCTGGAAACTCCCAGGACCGGGGCTGATTCGTCACCAGAGCTTCACAAGAGGTTCATTTTCGGGCCGGACTTGCCGGTGCGTGCGGCACGCGTAAATCCATATACCGATACCTAGCCGAGATGTGGGTCACATTGACTGTTATAATCAGCCATAATCACGTGCACCTGAATTGGCTACAGGGCCTTACTGGAATCACGGGAACTAGGGGAAACTTAAGTATGACAAGCGTATGGGGAAGCGCTGCACCGCAACGGACGTCGTTGGGGGAGCCACGGTCACAGAGAAAAGTCATGGGTGCGGCCGAACGGCGCCGCTGGTCGTCACTGTTGCGTCAGGAGCTGGTCGGCGCCGTCGTGGACCAGCTCAGCAATCCGGGGCTGCATGGCGTAGCCGTGCTGGGGCCCCGAGGTGTAGGGAAAACCACCCTGGCCCGCAGTGTGGAAACCCAGCTGGCTGCCACCACGCACGTGGTGCGGGCCTTTGGTTCGAGCACCCAAACAGAAATTCCCTACGGCGTCTTTTCCGTCTACATGGCCAGATTGAGCGCCCACCAAACGGAAACCCCCACAGCTGTCCTCAACGGCCTGGTGGATCTTATCGCCCACGATGCCCAAGGCAAGCCCACAGTGGTGGTTCTGGACGGACTGCCCGGAATGGACACCCAGAGCATGGGTGTCTTGATGCATCTGGTGTTGGGGGGACTGGCCAAACTGCTGGTCATGGCCCGGCGCACCATTGACTTGCCGGAAGACTTGATGTGGATGGCAAAAGACGGCATGTTGGCCCAGCAACGGCTCGGCGTTTTCACCCGCGCCGAAGTCCGCACCTTGTTGGACAAGGCCCTGGACGGTCCCGTTGCCGAATCCGTGGTGGCGGCCCTGTACACCTCCAGTGCCGGCAATCCGCTGGTTCTTCAAGCGTTGGTCAATGAGTATCTGCGCAGCTCCATGTTGCGCACCCATGACGGGGTCTGGATACTCTATGGCCGGCCGGAGAAGTTCTCAGATGACATATTGGTCGGATTGGTCAACTCCCGCCTGTCCCGGGAGCCGGCATCGGTGCGCCGGGACGTGGAGAAGATCTCACTGCTGCGCTCTGTTCCCTTTAAAGTGGCCGTCCAGGCGTTGGGGGCCAAGTCCGTGGCCGACTTGGAGGTGCGCGGGATTCTAAGCATCAGTGCCGGCCAGCACAACATGGTTTCCTTTGTGGAGCCCTATTTTGGCGAGACCGTAAGAAGCCAGCTCTCTCCGGCGGAAAAAGCCAACTACTTCCAGGAAGTGTCGGAGGTGCTGGACCTGGACCCGGGCACCATGGGCTCACCGGAGCTTTTGACGTTTGCAGCGTGGATCAATGATGCCGGCATGGTGATGCAACCCGAGGTTGCCATTGCCGCAGCCCGGGCGGCCGTGCATTATTTTGACCCGCAATTGGTTTTCCTGTGCTGCGAACACATTTCGCCAAACCACCCACTGACGGTGCAGGCCATGCAGCTGCGTAGCCGGGCACACTACCTGCTGGCAAACTACACGAAGGCCACCGAGGTGCTGGAAAGTTTGGATGCGTCCGTCGTGGCGGCCCTGGGCCCTGAGGAATACGCTTCATGGGCTACGGACCTGGCCAGGTCTTTGTTGTGGTCCCCGGGCGGGCTGACCCGGATTGAAAAAGTCCTGGCTGACACGGCCGATCGCATTCAGGCGGGCGTACGGAACGGCCTGGACTCGGGCTCAGACACTGGAAGTGACAGTGCACAAAAGATTCTCAATCTGACGCGCTTTGAATATCATATCCATCGAGGTGACTTTACTGCTGTTCTGCCACTGCTTGAACTGGGCAGCAAAGACCCCGACGACGATTACAGGCTCAACTGTGCGTGCCTGCTGACCATGGCGCTGGCTGCAACCGGGCGGCAGGTGGACGCCGTTGAACTGGCGCACAATATTGATGGCGATGTTGCGGAGCGGGGCGGACTCCTGCGGATGGGTGACTGGCATTTCCATGGACGGCTGCTTGCCCTGGCATGGAGTGGCCACTGGCTCCTGTGCAAGGAAATTCTGGAACAGACCATTGAGTACTCCAACGGTGTGGTGCAGTACCGCGGCGGGCTCATGGAACTGGCGTTGGGGACGGCCTATGCGTACGCCCAGCGCCTTGACCAAGCCGCTGATGTACTACTCACTGCTGCTGCACAACTGGAAATCCGGGACAGCTACAGCAGCCTGGAGTTGGTTTACTCGGTGCTGGCCTACTGCTATGCCCAGCGGGGTGCGGCCGAACTGGCCGGCAAATATCAGGCCATGGCACATGATGCCGCTGCCTCCACCACGTGGGTCAACAGAAGCGTGGCCCAGTACTTTCAACTGCTCGCCCTGCATTCACTCGATGATCCCAGAGCGTCGCCGGGTCTTGTCGATTTGGCCGAAATTGACGTCTCCCAGGGCCGGTTCAGCACTGCCTCGATGAACATTTTTGGTGCCATTGCCACCGGCAGCAGTGAACAGTACGGGTATCTGGCCGAGATCTCCGGCAACTGCCAAGGGTCATTGGCTACGCTGAACACCTTGCTGGGCCGGGCCCGCGAGCGCAACAGCGCTGCGCTGGCCCTTGAAGCCGCCGACGGTGCCCGGTCACTGGACCTGGGCGCAGTGGAGGCGCATTGCGTTGAACTTGCAGTGCAGATTGCCAAGTCCGCCGGGGAATCGCGGGCGCTCCGTGAAGCGCAGCAGAGGTTGCACGCGCTTGCCCCGGCAAAGGCCCAAACCATCCGCACCATTGTGGTTCCGCTGACCTCGCGGGAATTACAGGTGGCACGGCTGGCCATTCGAGGCTTGAGCAACAGGGAAATCGCCACGAAGATTGGAGTCTCGGTGCGGACGGTTGAGGGCCATCTCTACCAAGTGTTTGCGAAACTTGGCATCACGTCGCGCCAGCAGCTGGACGGTTGGACGGATCTATGACGGGACGTGCTGGCATGGCGCACAAGCAAAACACACCCCTGCACACGCCCTTCTGCCGTGAAGACGTGCTGGCGGACATCGTGACGGCCATCAGGACCGAGGACTGCAGGGCGGTGTTTCTGACCTCAGACAACGGCCTGGGCGCATCCACCATCTTGCATGAACTGACGCGCACGGCGGCGGCGGAGGTGCCTGTCCTGACCATCCACGGAAGCAAGTCACTGGCGAAGATTCCGTTTGGCGTCCTGACCCCTTATCTCAGTGCCGTTGACCGTTCGGCAGGGAATTTTCGCATCAACGTTTTGCGGGCATTGCTGGCCGAATTCGCCAGGCTCGCCGAAGGTGCTGCAAACACTTCCCCCGGTGCCGCCGAATTGCCGTTGATAGTCATTGATGACGCCCATGCAGTGGACACCGCCACCGCCGAATTGGTGGTCAGCCTTGTCATGTCCGGTGCAGTCAACGTGGTGGCGTCCCATTCGCACAGGCATGAATTGCCGGCACCACTGCCAAAGCTGTGGGCCACAGGGATGGCCGAGGACATCGTGCTGCTGCCCTTGAGCCAGGAAGAAGGGCACGCATTTTGTGAAGCAATGCTGGGTGGCCCGGTCCTGGCGGCTACCAGCTGGCACTACTGGTCCCAGGCCGCCGGCAACCCCATGTTCTTGCGCCTGCTGGTTGCAGAAGCCGTGGAGGACGGGCACCTGGTCAAGCACGGTGGCACCTGGGTGGGTGAGCATGACCGAAAACTCCACAGCCGAGGCCTGGAGGAGGCTGTTGCGTCTGTGTTGCGTGGAATTTCGCCCGCGGGGCAGGCGGCCTTGAACCTGATCGCCCTGTCCGAGCCGGTGGCCGAATCTGCCTTGAAGGGGCTGGTAAAACACAAAGTCATCAGGGAGCTGTTGGATTGGCGCCTGGTGGTCTACCTGGCTTCAGCGCCCGGTCAGCTGGTACTGGCAAACCCCGTTTATGCGGAGGCCATCCGGGAGATGGTGCCGCTGTCGCAAAGCCGTTTGCTTTATGAACAACTAGTCGGCAGGCTGGACCACGGCGATGTCAGCAAGGAGGCGCTGCTGCGCCGTGTGCTGTGGGCAGTGGAAATCGGGATTGACGTCCCTGACGAAACCATGCTCAGCGCCGCGGTGCTTGCCACGAAATTGTTCCAATCCAGCACCGCCTGGGAGCTGGCGGATCATGTCCAAGGGGAGCGCAACAGGCTCCGTGCCACCATGGTCAAGGCGCGGGCCAAGTACAACCGTGGTGACTACCAGGGTGCTTTCCTGCACATAGAATCCGTTCGCGCCGCCGCAGACAATCTTCAGGACCTGCACTTCGGCAGCCTTTTGCGAGCCTCCACCAAGTCCGCGCTGGGCATGCCGGTGGAGGCTGTCCTGGCAGATGCCGTTGCCCTGCGTGAAAACGGGGAGGCCCTGGCGTTGGCTGATCCCCTCAATGCCGATAACATTCGGGCGCAGAGCGAGAGCGGTGCCACGTTGGTGGAACTGATGGCCGTTTCGCGTTCGGGAAAATACGCGCAAATGACTGCCATGACAGCCATCCTGGCCAAGACTCAAGGACGTGCCACCAGCTGGGACCAGATCAACCACGCCATGGCCCTGACCCTGGATTCGGAACGGCTGACAGCCCAAGGGTTCCCGCAACAAGGGATGATGCGGGCCAAGGAGGCGTTTGCCATTGAACACGCGGAGGAAAACGATGTCTTTTTCCTCCCCGAAAGCATCTTGCTGCGGCACCTGACAGCAGCTCTCTGTGCAGGGGAATGGGCAGTCACGCAGCGGATCCTGAACGAGTTTTTAGTCAATTCGGGGCTGGCAGTTTTCTGCTTTGGCGGGGGCGCCAATGTGGCCCGCGGCATGGCCCTCCTGCGTGCCGGCAAAACCGTGGACGCTCTCGATGAGCTGGTGCCGGGCATTGATGTGCTCAAGATCAGCGACCCACAACAGCTGCTGGGTTTTTGCATGGCCATGGCCGTCTATGCTGCTGCACGTTCCGGGAAGGCCGAGCTTGCGCAGAAGCTCATGGACGACTATGTGGAGGGCAGCGGCATGTTTGTGGTGGTGGCCCATGAGCGCGCCTATCTGGCCGCGGCCCGGCACATCCTGGCGCCCGACGCCGGAGCGCTGGCTGAGCTGAGGATGCAGGCCGATGCTGCCCGCACGGATGGCTCGGCGTTGTTGGAGCTGAACGCCGTGGTCCTGGCCTTGGAAGTGGGGGATGAGAGTGTGGTTGCCCGTGTGGCCCAGGTTGCCAAGACGGTTGAAGGCCCGTGGGCGAAAAGCCTTGGGATGTACGCCGAAGCGTTCAAGCGCGACGACGGCCAAGGCTTGGCTGACGCGGGCCAGGCCCTGGCCCAGGCAGGGCTGCTGGGATTTGCCAAGCAGGCCCTGGGCAAGTCAGTAGCCCTGTTGGGTGGCAGTGCCGCCGCCCATGATGGCAGCAAGGTGCGTGCACAGTTGCGCAGGGTGTCTTCGGAACTGGGTGCATCGGATGACACCGGCAGCCGAGCCCCTAAACTGACGCGCCGTGAGTCGGAAGTGGCCAGGTTTGCCATGGCCGGCATGAGTGACAGGGAGATTGCAGAAGAATTATCTGTAGCCCTGCGCACAGTTGAGGGGCACCTCTACAGGGCCTACGGCAAGCTGGGCATTTCTGCCCGAGAGGAACTTGCAGCGGAACTCCAACGGGCCGCCAGGCGCTAGCCAGCCAGCCTGCGAGCAGGTTGACCACTGCCCAGCCGTCATTTTGCGGTGTCGGCAGCCGATGAAGCGGTGTTCATGCCCGCAAGCCCCGATGGTCTTCTGAACAGCCCCCAACACCCACCTCGCAGACGTGCCCCAGACCAGCCGTCCAGCCCCGGACGGGGCAACCGCTGCCAGGGCCAGGGCAGCACTTGCCAGCGGGATCGGATCATTCTTGTACACGGGTGCTGCCTGTCCCGGGGATTGTGCCGCCAACGAGTCAACGCGGTGCGCAAAAAAGCGAGTGGTGGGTGAAATTCTTGTGTTTGTGCCACCCCGGCGGCACACCATGCCAGTTGCACCGTGACCAATCGCCGGTGGCAAGGCAGTAAAGCGAGTGGTGGGCGAAACCCCTGTTTTGTGGGAGCTGGCGGCGAAATATGCCAGTTGCACCGTGACCAATTGTCGGTGGCAGGGCGGCAAAGCGAGTGGCAGGCGGACGAACACCGTGCAACGTGCCCGGCAGCTGGGCGAGAAGGCACTTTTGGTGGATCATCGGCCCTGTTCGCTGCCTGCACACAGTAGATGGCACCCATAACCCGAGTACCTGAACCCGAACTGAGTACACGTTCGGTGCAAGTTCAAGTAGGGGGCACTCGTGTGCGGCATCCCCCGGTGACATTAACTGGACTTGTCCGCAAGGTCTCAGCGGTCCGTACTCCGGAAGGTCTCAAGATGCTCCACACATCATCCACGGCCATTCTTCATGGCTGTGCAACACTCACGCCATCGAAGGACAGCCAATTTCCGGGCGGAGTATTTCTTTTCCAGCACAGCGCAGCAACAAACCTGCCCGCCCATCATGGGTGGGCTCCACATTCGGAGCCGGCGGCGGATAAGCCTTCTGAGACCAAGGCTTTCCCCCAGCCGTCGTCGGCTCCTTCCCCGCGCTGTGCTCTCTTGTGGCCCATCAACCCACGGAGCCAGTCATGACTGAGATACGGTTTCGTCCGCGGCCGCGAAAAGATGCTCCGCTGGCTGGTTTCCATTCCACAGCCGGTGAAACCGGGTCCAAACACACAGCCTGGGATGCCCGCACCAAGCAAGCGCCGGCACCCCGCCACTCGGCCACGTGGAGCGGACGGTATGCAAACACCGTGCGCATCATGGACGCCGCGATCACAGGTGGTGTCCTCGCTGTGGCGTATGCCTGGCAGTTCGTTTTCACGGACCAGGCCGCCACGGCGCTTGCGCCAAACAGCTATTTGTGGGTGTCCCTGACCATCTTGGTGCTGTGGAATCTGGACTTGGAGTATTGCCGCGCACGAGAGAAAAGGGTCTTTGGGGTTGGCGTGAGCGAGTACCAGCGGGTTGCCCAGGCAACCTTGCGCACCTTTGGCATCATGGCCATGAGCACGTTGTTCTTCCAATTTGATGTATCGCGCACATTCTTTGCCGTGGCACTGCCTCTGGGCATGACGTTGCTTCTGGGTGGCCGTTGGCTGTTGCGCCGGCGGTTGGGAAGCCAACGCCGGTCCGGAACGTCATTGTCCAATGTTGTGGTCCTGGGTACCCCCGCGGATGTGGGGTATGTGATTGAGCATCTCCGCAGCCACCTTGCTTCGGGATACCGGGTGGCGGGAGTGGCGCTAACGTCCTTGGAGCCCAACATGGAACTGCTGCCGCCATGGTACGGCGTTCCTGTCATGTCCACCATGGCGGACATAACCCATCTGGTGAGCACAACCCAGGCCGAAGCGGTGGTGGTGGCCGGGGCCCTGCCGGGCGGTCCCAAAGCCATACAGGAACTTGGCTGGCAGTTGGAGGACATGTCCACCGAGCTGGTGCTGGCGTCCAGCCTCACCAATGTTGCCGGGCCTCGTGTTCACTTTCGCCCCATGGAAGGACTGCCCCTCATGCACGTGGAACTGCCTCAGTATTCCGGTGGCAAGCACATCTTCAAAAGGGCCATGGACATGGTCTCGGCTGCCGCAGCCTTGTTGATTCTTTCGCCGCTGCTGTTGCTGCTGGCCCTCATCGTCAAATTGGACAGCAGCGGGCCGGCGCTGTTCATGCAGGAACGGGTGGGCCGCAACGGGGAAACGTTCAAGATGGTCAAATTCCGTTCCATGGGTGTCGATGCCGAAGCCAAACTTGCAGCCTTGAAGGACCGCAATGAAGGTGCCGGAGAGCTGTTCAAGATGGCCCACGACCCTCGTGTCACCCGGTGCGGAAAGTGGATGCGCAGGTTTTCCCTGGATGAGCTGCCGCAGTTCTTCAACGTTTTGCTTGGCCAGATGAGCCTGGTGGGGCCCCGGCCGCCTTTGGCCACCGAGGTGGCCCGCTACGAACAACCCACACACCGCCGGCTCCTCATCAAGCCGGGCATCACAGGGCTGTGGCAAGTCAGCGGACGTTCCGATCTCGCCTGGGATGAGGCCGTACGCCTTGACCTCTACTACGTGGAGAACTGGTCGCTTACGGGAGACCTAGTGATTCTTTGGCGAACGTTCAAGGCAGTCATTTCTCCTGTCGGCGCCTACTAGGGCCACCGCTTTCATTGGCGGGGCACAACTGAAAAGAAATGGAATTTACATCATGGTCTCGATTCCCAACCCCTTGCAGCAGCTGCTGCAGGAAAACCCCGTCCTCAAGGTTGCCGTCATAGGCGCCGGCTACTGGGGCCCAAATTTGGCCAGGAACTTCAAAGCCAGTCCGGCGTGGGAGTTGTGCGCCATCGTGGACATGGACACGGACCGGGCGCAAAAAGTTGCCGGCCCCTTGGGGGACGTGCCCGTCCACGCGTCGCTGGACGACTTGCTGGCCAGCACCGAGATTGACGCTGTTGCCATCGCCACCCCGGCACGAACCCACCACGGCGTTGCCATGGCTGCCCTGGAGGCCGGCAAACACGTGCTCGTTGAGAAGCCGCTAGCCGCCACGTGGGAACAAGGCCTGGAAATGGTGGATTTCGCCCAATCTGCGGGACTGACAATCATGGCAGACCACACCTACTGCTACACGCCCGCGGCGATCAAGATCCGCGAACTCATCGCCGAAGGCGCCTTGGGTGATGTCCTGTTCATCGACTCGGTCCGCATCAACTTGGGGCTGATCCAGCCTGATGTGGACGTCTTTTGGGACTTGGCACCCCATGACCTTTCGGTGATTGACTTCATCCTCCCCGGCGGCCTGCGGCCCGTGGCAGTCGCCGCCCAGGGCGCGGACCCGTTGGGCACAGGAAAATCCTGCATTGGCCATCTGACGTTCGCCCTGCCCAACAACGCCATGGCACACATCAACGTCAACTGGCTCAGCCCCACCAAGATCCGCCAGATGGTGATTGGCGGCTCAAAACGAACTCTTGTCTGGGATGACTTGAACCCGCAACAACGCATCAGCGTTTATGACAGGGGCGTGAACTTTCAGAAGGCCTCCGCAACACAAGCCCAGCGTCAGGCCCAGGCAGTCTCCTACAGGCTGGGCGACACCTGGTCGCCAGCACTTGAAGAAAAAGAGGCCCTGGGGCTGATGGTCCAGGAGTTTGCTGACAGCATCCACCAGCAGCGTCCTTCACGCACGAGCGGCGCGGCCGGTCTGCGGGTGCTGTCGGTGTTGGAGGCAGCAAGCAGAAGTTTGGCAGTCGACGGCGAACAAAGCGCCGTCGCCGATTACGAGGTTCAACTGGAGGGAACACGATGAGCATTTTAGAAGGGGCCACCGTCCTGGTGACAGGCGGGGCAGGAACCATTGGGTCAGCAATTGTGGACCAGCTGCTGGGGGCCGGCGTGGCCCATGTCGATGTTCTTGACAACCTGGTGCGCGGCCGGCGTTCAAACCTCACCACGGCCCTGGCCAGCGGCAAGGTCAGCCTCGTCGAGGGTGACCTGCGGGACCGGGACCTCGTCAATGACGTCACCCGTGGCAAGGACGTTGTCTTCCACCAGGCAGCCATCCGCATCACCCAGTGCGCGGAAGAGCCGCGGTTGGCGCTGGAAGTCCTTGTGGACGGCACGTTCACAGTGTTTGAGGCGGCAGCGGCGCACAAGGTGGAAAAGGTCATTTCAGCCTCCAGCGCCTCCGTGTACGGGATGGCCGAGGAATTCCCCACCACCGAGCGCCACCACCACCACAACAACGACACCTTCTATGGCGCCGCCAAATCCTTCAACGAGGGCATGGCGCGCAGTTTCAAGGCCATGAGCGGCCTTGACTATGTGCTGCTGCGGTACTTCAACGTGTACGGGCCGCGCATGGACGTGCACGGGCTGTACACCGAGGTACTTGTTCGCTGGATGGAGCGCATCGCCGACGGCGAACCGCCGCTGATCTTTGGCGACGGCCTGCAAACCATGGACTTCATCTTCACCGAGGACATTGCCCGAGCCAACATTTTGGCGGCGGCCTCCAACATCACCGAGGGCGTGTACAACATCGCCAGCGGCACCGAAACCAGCCTGCTCGGACTGGCCGGGGGACTGTTGGCGGCCATGGACTCGGACATGCATGTTGAACACGGTCCGGAGCGCGCAGTCAACGGCGTGGCCCGGCGCCTGGCGGACGTCACTGCCGCCCGGCGCGACCTTGGCTTCTCGGCAACCACGGGGCTTGAGGATGGCCTGCGCCAGCTTGTCACCTGGTGGGAGCCGCTGCGGGAGGAAATCGCTGCAGGACGCCTGGTGGGTTCACGGGCAGGCGGTGCAGCGTGAGCATTGGCGCCGAAACCGCAACCACGGCCTCCCTGGACCCGGCACATCCGGGACAAACGGAGCTGCCGCGCATCAACGTCATGAAGCCCTGGCTCGGCACCGAGGAAGCCGATGCCGTGGCGGCCGTCATCGCCTCCGGCTGGGTTGCCCAGGGTCCCAAGGTGGCCCAGTTTGAGGCGGCCTTTGCCGTGGCGCAGGGCGCCCGCCATGCTGTGGCCGCCTCCAATTGCACCACGGCGCTGCACCTTGCCCTGGTGGTGGCTGGCGTCAAGGCGGGGGACGACGTCGTGGTGCCGTCCTTCTCCTTCATCGCCACTGCCAACGCCCCAACATATGTGGGGGCGAGGCCTGTGTTTGCCGATGTTGAACTGGAAACAGGCAACGTCACGGCAGGGACCATCGCCGCGGCGCTGACCCCTGCAACCCGGGCCGTCATAGTGGTTGATCAGGGCGGGATGCCTGTGGACCTTGACCCCATCAGGGCGCTGTGCGACCCGCTGGGGATCACAGTCATTGAGGATGCCGCATGCGGGGCAGGCTCCACCTACAAGGGCCGGGCCGTGGGTGCCGGCGCCGAGGTTGCCGCGTGGTCGTTCCATCCGCGCAAGATTCTCACCACGGGGGAGGGCGGCATGCTCACCAGCTCCCGTCCCGACTGGGCCGCGCGGGCCGCCAAGCTGCGTGAGCACGCCATGAGCGCCTCGGCGTCCAGCCGGCATTCGGCCGTGCTTGCGCCGCCGGAGGAATACACCGAGATCGGCTACAACTTTCGCATGACAGACATGCAGGCCGCCGTGGGGCTGGTCCAATTGGGCCGGTTGGCCGAAGCCGTCAAACAGCGCCGCCACATTGCAGCCCACTACGGGGCGGCCCTGGGCGAGGTGCCCGGGCTGCGGCTTGCCCACGATCCCGGGCATGGCACCAGCAACTTCCAGTCATTTTGGCTCGAGGTGCTGCCCGAATTCGGCACCTCCCGCGAAGGGCTGCTCGAGCACCTGGCCCGGTGCGGCATCTCGGCCCGCCGCGGTATCATGGCAGCCCACCGCCAGCCCGCCTACGCGGACCGGGACACGGGGACCGCCGAGCTCGGCGTCACGGAACGGCTGACGGACAACACGCTCATCCTGCCCGTCTATCACCAGCTGACCGAAGCTGAGCAGGACAGGGTGATCGAGGCAGTGCTGACGGGACGGGCGAGGCAGCCATGACCGATGTGATCCTGGTGGCGGCAAGCGGCCTGGCCCGGGAGGTGCTGGCCTCGACGCGTGCCGCCGGTTCCGTCAACGTCATAGGGTTCCTTGACGATGACCCGGAACTGTCCGGGGAGTTCATCGAGGGCATCCCGGTGCTGGGACGCATCAACGACGCCTCAGCCTTCCACACGGCGTCGTTTGTGCTGTGTGCAGGGAAGGGTTCCGTGCGGGAAAAAATTGCAGGGGCCCTGGCCGCCATGGGGATCGGCAGTGTCCGCTACGCCTCCGTGGTGGACAAGACGGCCTTTGTCGCCGACGGTTCGGTCATTGGTGCCGGCAGCATTCTGCTGGCCAACGTGGTTTTGACAGCCGGGGTCAGGCTCGGCAGCCACGTGGTTGCCATGCCCCACGTCACCTTCACCCACGACGACGAGGTGGACGACTTCGCAACCCTTACCGCCGGCGTTTCCCTGGGCGGCGGCGTCAGCATTGGCCGCGGCGCCTATTTGGGCATGAACTCCAGTGTGCGTGAACGGTGCGCCATTGGTGCCGGAGCCACCATTGGCATGGGTGCCGCAGTACTCCAAGACGTGCCCGACGACGAGACGTGGGTTGGTGTGCCAGCCCGCCGGCTCAGTGGCGGGGACAAGTCGCAAGGAACTCCTTTGATGAACGGAAAACACTGACATGGAACACATTCCTTTAGTTGATCTGCAGGCGCAGCAGGCGGAGATCGCCGATGACATTCGGGAAGAGCTGGAGTGGGTGTTACGCTCGGCGGCCTTTATTGGCGGTCCTGCCGTGACAGAATTTGAAAGCGCCTACGCCGAATTCACCGGCACCAGCCACTGCATTGGCGTTGGCAACGGCACCGACGCGCTGGAGCTTGCCTTGCGGGCTGCCGGGGTGCGTCCCGGCGGGGAAGTCATCATGCCGGCCAACTCATTCGTCGCCACGGCCGAGGCCGCTGCACGCATCGGGGCCGTGCCGGTTCTGGTGGATGTTGACCCTGTGCATCTGCTCATTGACCCGGCGGCCATTGAGGAGGCCGTCAGCGCCAAAACCCAGGCCATTGTGCCGGTCCACTTGTTTGGCCAGCTGGCCCCCATACCGGAGATCCTGGCGGCAGCCGCTTCCTGCGGGGCAGCTGTCATTGAAGACGCCGCCCAATCGCAAGGGGCCCGGTTTGCCGGGCAAGTTTCGGGATCATTCGGTGCGGCCGCAGGAACCAGTTTTTATCCCGGCAAGAACCTTGGTGCGGCGGGGGATGCAGGCGCTGTCACCACCAACGATCCCGAGCTTGCCTCCATGGTGCGCATCATGGGTGCCCATGGGAGCTCCGCGAAGTATGTGCACGACGTGGTCGGCATGAATTCCCGCCTGGACACCATCCAGGCGGTGGTGCTGAATGCAAAACTGCAGCGGCTGCCGCGCTGGAATGCGCTGCGCCGCGAAGCTGCCGCACGCTATGGCGACATGCTTGCTGGGGTGCCCGACATCGGCTTACCTGTTGGCCGGCCGAACTACGAGGACGTGTGGCACCTCTATGTAGTGCAGCTTGAGAACCGCGATGCTGTACTGGCAAAGCTGAACGCTGCCGGCATCGGGGCGGGCATTCACTACCCCACACCCATCCACCTGACCAAGGCCTTCTCCTATGTAGGCAAGGGTCTGGGAGATTTTCCGGTAGCCGAGGCCGCTGCAGAGAAGATTCTTTCCCTGCCGCTGTTCCCGCACATGACGGTGGCGCAGCAGGAGCGGGTCGTTGACACCCTGCGCTCGGCGATACAGGCCACGTGATCAACCGATGGCGATGAATGTGCGGACCCAGGGCACTGGGACACCAACGGCTTCTCGGGCCTTCGCCCTGAGCCTTTTGAACACGGTGATCTCCCGCTTCGGCACTATTGGGATTGGCATTGTGCTGGCCAGGTTGTTGGGGCCTGAACAATTTGGCACGTACGCCATAGCGTTTGTGGCGCTCATAGCCATATTGAGCTTCAACGAGCTGGGCGTGAGTCTTGCCATTGTCCGTTGGCCCGGTGACCCCAAGGAGATTGCCGGGACGGTGACCACCATATCGATGGTCAGCAGCACCATCATTTTCCTTGGCGCCTTCGCGGGGGCACCCTATTTTGCCGCTGCCATGGGTGATCCGGAAGCCACAAATGTGGTCCGTGTCATTGCCAGTTGCGTGGTCATCAATGGTGCAGTGGCCACCCCTGCGGCACTCATGCAACGGGATTTCCTGCAAGGCCGCCGCATGGTCATCGACCAGGTCAATGTGTGGCTGGGCGCAGTGGTGTCCGTGGTCTTGGTCATGGCCGGGTATGGGGCGATGAGCCTGGCCATTGGCCGTGTGCTGGCCAGTCTGGTGGCGGCCGCCTTGTTCATCAAATATTCCCCGCTGCCAGTCAGGTTTGGGTTCAACAAGGAAAAGCTCCGGCCCTTGTTGATGTTCGGCCTGCCCTTGGCCGGTTCCAGCATTGTGGTTTTCGCCGTGGGATATGCCGACCAGGTCATTGCCGGAAAGATGCTCGGTGCGGTGGCCTTGGGCCTGTACGTCCTGGCCTTTAACCTCTCCAGTTGGCCCACCAGCATCTTCTCCCAACCATTGCGCGGCGTGGCGCCACCGGTTTTTGCCAGGCTCCAGCACGACCCGCCGGCGATGCGCGCGGCCATGCTCTCCCTGATGGGGGTTGTGAGCGCCGCCGTTCTTCCCGTGGTTGCCGTCATGGCCGGTGCTGCCGTCCCTTTGGTGACATTTGTGTACGGGACTGAATGGGCGCCCGCAGCCGCGGCGTTGACGTGGCTGGCCGGGTTTGCCGCGTTCCGGATCATCTTTGAACTCATTTACGACTATCTGGTGGTGTTGGGAATTTCAGGGGCCATCTTCAAGGTGCAGATTGTTTGGTTGCTGGTTCTGATCCCGGCCTTGCTGGCCGGGGCCACCTGGGGCGGACTGGCGGGTCTGGCGGCGGCGCCGGTGGCGGTCGCAGCGTTGGTGGTGCTGCCGATCTACCTGAAAATGCTCACGGCCAGGGGTTTCAAGGTGAAGGACTTTGTTGCCAAGGTGTGGCTGTCAGTGGCCGTAGCCGTTCCAGTAGCCGGGGGCAGCTATCTGTTGGCACTACGCATTGACAGCGATTTGATCGCCGTGTTGGCGGCAACAGCCCTGGGAACAGTCGCCATGGCGGCACTGCTCAGGGCCCGACGCAAGGACCTTGCTGCCATCCGGAGCTGGGGCAAGGAAGAAGAGGACGCGGCATGAAAATACTTGTCTACCCACACGACATGGCCATCGGCGGCAGCCAGCTCAACGCCATCGAATTGGCCGCAGCCGTGAAAAGCCTTGGCCACGAGGTGGTTGTCTACGGCCAGTCCGGGCCGCTCGTGGGCCGGGTGCGGGAGCTGGGCCTGGAATTCATTCAGTCGCCCACGGTGCGCCGCAGGCCCACAATGGGCGTGGCCGCCCACCTGCGCCGAACAGTGAAGGAGCTCGGCATAGACGTGGTTCATGCCTATGAATGGCCGCCGGCGCTGGAGGCGGCCCTGGCCTGCGCGGGAGGGCGCACGGCCACGGTGGTGACGGTCATGTCCATGTCTGTTGCCCCGTTCATTCCGGCCAATGTGCCGCTGCTGGTGGGAACGGCGCAGATAGTGGCCGCTGAGAAGGATTTTGGCCGCGAATGGGTGGAGCTGTTGGAACCCCCCGTGGACACTGAGCTCAACTGCTCCGCAACGGACCTTGACACGGCCAGATTCATGGCGGACCTCGGTGCCAGCGAAGATGTGTTTACCCTCTCGATTGTGTCCCGGCTGGCGCATGAGATGAAGCTTGAAGGGATCCTGTGCGCCATTTCTGCCGTCGAACGCATAAATGGGTCGCGGCCGCTGCAGCTCATCATCGCCGGGGACGGGCCCGCCCGGCAAACAGTTGCCGCCGCGGTCCTGGCGAGCAACGCGGCCATGGGTGTGCAGCGGATCTTCTATGCGGGGGAGTTGGCGGACCCCCGGGTTGCCTATGCGTGCGCGGATGCCAGCATTGGCATGGGCGGTTCGGCACTGCGTGCCATGGCGTTTGGGCGGCCATTGATTGTGCAGGGCGAGAACGGGTTCTGGGAACTTCTTGATGAGCACTCCGTGCAGACCTTCCTCTGGCAGGGCTGGTACGGCGTGGGGCCCGGCACGGCAGGTGCCCAACGTCGGCTCATGACCATTATGGAGCAGCTGCTGGTGGATCCGGCGTTGCGTGCCCGGCTGGGTAAGTTCTCCAGGGCGCTGGTGATGGAGCGGTTTTCGCTGGAAGGAGCAGCCGACCGGCAGCTGGCTTTCTACCAGAACGCCTCCCACGCCGGTCCCACACAACGCCTCGCAGCGCTGCGCCATGCGGGCAAGGCTGCAGGACGCTTCCTGCGCTACAAAGGGGATCGATTCACGGCAAAAATCAAGGGCCGGCATTCCCTCGATGACTTCAACGCCACAGCCGTTGTCAAGACATCTGCCTTGCCGGCAGCAACTGCTTCGAAATCAGCTGGGGCAGTGCCATGAGCCAGGCGCCCCAGAAACTCATTACCATGTTCGCCGGGAGCCGCTGGGAAAACACCCGCGGCACAGACCATCGCCTGGCTGAGGCACTATCAAGGCGCACCCCCGTGTTGTGGGTGGATCCGCCGGTGCCCATTGCCGGGCCGGCATCCTCCGGACGGCCACCGCTGTGGCCCGGCTATGCACTGGATGGAATCAAGCCGGGACTGTTGAGGCTGCGTGTGGCGGTTCCGCCGGGCTTCACTAGGCCCGTTTTGCGTGGCATTGCCAACAAACTGGTGGGCAGGGCTGTCAGGGCAACCCTGGAGGGCTTGCCCATGGAACCATGTGCCACAGTGGTGCTTTCTCCGCGGGAATCGTTCCCCTCCGGCGTGGCCGGGATGAGGCTTTTGCATGTCACCGACGACTGGGTTGCCGGTGCCGCGATGATGGGGCTGTCCCGGCAGCGAGTGGCGGCAACGCTGCAAGAAAACATCGATGCGGCCCACGTTATCTGCATTGTTTCGCCGTCGCTGGACCAGCTCATTTCCGACCGCCGGCCCGGCTGCAGCCCAGTGGTGCTGCCCAACGGCTGCTCCACCTCAAACCATGACGGTCCGGGTGAACGGAAGCGACGCGCGGCGGTGGCGCTGGTGGGGCAGTTGAACGAGCGCCTGGACTTTGACCTGTTGGATAAACTCGTTGACAGTGGACTGAAGATCGAGGTGATTGGGCCGCGGCGGGACCGCAGTGTGGCGGCCGGGGCGCGGCTGGACAGTTTCCTGCAGGACGAGCGTGTCACCTGGCTTGGTGAAGTCACCGAGGATGAAGCGTTCGCCCGCATGCGGGAACTGGCCGTGGGCATCACTCCGTATGTGGACAACGCCTTCAACAGGGCCAGCTTTCCGATCAAGACCCTTGATTACTTGGCGGCGGGCCTGCAGGTGGTTTCCACGGATCTACCGGCTGCCCGCTGGCTCGACAGTGAGTGGGTGGATATTGCCGACTCGTCGTCCGACTTTGTGTCACGGGTCCGGCACGCCGTCCAAGCCGCTTCGTCGCAGGAGGACATTGCGGCGCGCAGGAGTTTTGCCGCCGGCCACTCCTGGGATGCCAGGGCCAAGCAGCTCCTGGCCCTGATCGATGAGGGTGCCGCGTGAGCCCGCCAAGGCGGCTATGCCGCCCGGTTGCCAGCACCATCAAGTCCAGGACTGTACCGGGTCCTGGCAACGACGTGAGGAACTGAAACGTGCGCATTGACCATGTCTTAATAACCCGCTTCAATTTGCCGTCGGCCGGAGTGGAACAACTGGTGCGGGCCCAGGAAGGTTGGCTCAGGGACCGGCAGGCGCTCTTTGAACGATACTGCCTTCCCGCCGTTGCAAGCCAGACCGAGAAGAATTTTCACTGGGTCATCTACTTTGACACGCAGAGCCCCGACTGGCTGCTCGCACGGGTGGCCGAGCTGAGCCGGGACGGGTCCTTCACCCCCATCTACCGGGACGAGGTGCCCCATGAGGTCCTGCTTGAGGACCTGCGGGCTGTCACGGGGGCCGGCGGCGACGTTTTGCTGACCACAAACCTGGACAACGACGACGGCGTCGCCGTGGATTTTGTCCAGCGCCTGCAGGCGGCTGTCAGGGACCAGTCCCGGGCAGCCCTGTACGTTGTTAACGGGCTGATCCAGCAGGGCGACAAGCTCTACCTGCGCAAGGATCCCGTGAACGCGTTTTGTTCCGTCACTGAATCTTGGCAGGATCCGCGGACATGCTGGTCCGATTGGCACAACAAACTCGGCCAGACCATGACAGTGCGCCACATTGTGGGCCGGCCGGGCTGGCTACAGGTCATCCACACCGGCAATGTGAGCAACAGGGTGCGCGGCAGCCGGGTCGGCCCGGCCAAATACCGGCAGTATTTTGCCGTGGGACTCAGCGAGGTCCGCCAGCCGGGGCGTTGGGAGCTTGTCCAGGACAGGCTGCTGTTGGCGCCGGTCAGGGCAAGCAAGGATGCGGTGCGTGTTGGACTGAAAAACCTGATTTTGAAGGTCGGCGGCAAGCCAGCCCTCGACGCCGTCAAGGTGATCATGGCAGGGGGCAGTACAAAAAGTGCACACTAATTCGGTCCTTGAATGGCAGAAGCCGTATAGGGTAAGCGTCACGAGCAGTACAGTCACGAGCAGTACAAACGTAGTGGGGGGAGGTTCTCATGTTCGTCAGAGACATGCTGGTTAGTTGCCTGCGACGCTGGTACTTTGTGGTGCTGGGGCTCATCATCACGGGTGTGGCAACCTATTTCGCCTTCAACATGGTCCTTCCCACCTATGAGGCGAAGGCGAGCATTGTGCTGATCCCACCGGCAGTTGCCGTGACGGTGGGGGACAACCCGTACCTGTACCTGGGCGGGCTTGAACAAGCCCTGGGTGTCCTGCAGGTCAAGGCATCCTCTCCCGAGGTTGCTGCACCGCTGCTGGACAAATTTCCCGGATCCTCCATGGCCATTTCCAAGGACCCCACAACATCGGGTCCCATCATGGCCATCACCGTTGCCGCGGACACCCCCGAGCAGACCATGGCGTTGTTGAAAGGCACCCTGGAGCTGGTACCGTCCACCCTGACCTCGCTGCAGACTGAACTGAAGGTTCCTGCGGCGTCGGTGATCACCTCCATGCCCTTGTCCCTGGATGTGGAACCAACGAAGATTGCAAAAAAACAAATTCAGATGACAGCAATGGCCGGGGTTGGCGGGCTGGCTGCCACACTGCTGATCACCGGCTTCATTGACCGGCTCATGTCGCGGGGAAAAAAAGGCAGGAGCAAGGAGAAGGACCCCGGCGACGCCGAGCAGCCGTCGGGGCCGCGCCTGCTGGTCAAGGACGAGCTTCACGACGTCAGAGCAGACGCGGACACAACGGCCACGGCTGGACGGCGTGTCAAGTCCCGGCGCACGTCCGAGAAGCGCAGCCAAGAGCTGGGTCCGGCTGAAGCTGACGTGTCAGTCGACGTCGGCACCTGAGATGCCCGCATCTGGAATCCAAATGGGCCGAAAAAACGTCAGGGAGCTGCCGCCGCCACGCGCATTGCAGTCCCCGGATGCCACCACTGTGCTGTCCATCTACTTGTTCCTGTTGTTGGCCATCCCGTCAGACAGGGGGATCGGCCCGCTGGGCGGTGCCGGGTCACTGTCCACAATCTTTGGCCTTGTCATGCTGCTGTGGTGGATCTGGCACCAGGTCCGGCACCTGCGCCCCCACGAGTTCCGGCGTGTGCAACCGGTCCGCATCGCCTTTGTGGTCCTGGTCCTGGCCATCCTGGCCAGCTACGCGGTGGCCGCGCTGACGGCGTTGCCGTTCACGGACCAGAATTCTTCCAACATGGTGCTGCTCAACGTTGCCTCATATGCCGGTGTGGTGTTGCTGGCCAATGACGGCATCAGCGACAGGGCCAGATTTGTGGTGCTATTGCGGCGAATAGCCTTTGCCGGCGGGCTGTATGCTGCGCTGGGATTGGTGCAGTTCTTCACCGGCCACAACGTGGTGGAATCCATCCAAATCCCTGGCCTGGCCTCGGGCGGGACCGGTGGCGTGGACACCCGCGGGGATTTTGTCCGCCCCGAATCAACGGCACGGCATGCCCTTGAATACGCTGCCGTGCTGGCAATGGTCCTGCCCATTGCCCTGACCATTGCGATCCGCGATTCCACCCGGCACAAGTTCATCCGGTGGTTCCCCGTTGTGGCCATCATGATGGCCGCGTTTCTCTCTGTCACCCGGTCCGCGCTGCTGGGAATTATTGCCGTCCTGGTGGTGCTGATCCCCACCTGGGAACCGGCCGTCAAAAAGATGGCAGTCTGGGCTGGTTTGGGCGGGGCCATGGTCATGTATGCCCTGGTGCCCGGCCTGAGCGGCACCATTCTTGGCATGTTCTCGGGAAATGACCCCAGCGTGGATTCCCGCACCGACAGCTATGCAGTGGTTGGCGACTACCTGTTCGTCTCGCCGCTGTTTGGCCGTGGGCTGGGTACCATGGGTCCGCAGTACCGCATCTTTGACAACCAATACATCGGCTTCATCATTGAAACCGGCCTGCTGGGTGTCACCGCGTTCGTGCTGCTGGCGCTGACGGCCATGATCACCACGTTCCTGCGGCGCCGCGCCCCGGATCCCCTCATTGGGGCCCTGGGGCCGGCGTTTTGTGCTGCCGTCCTGGCAGGGGCCCTGTTGAGCGCATTTTTCGATTCGTTCCACTTTCCCCAAGCCGTGGGTATGTTTTTTCTGATGATCGGCTTGAGCGGTGCCCACTGGAACATTCGCCAGTCCAACGATGCGGAGCTGGAGAATCCTGCCCTGCATGGTGAAGACCCCCTAGAAAATACGGGCGTCCGCAGGCTGGGCGGATCCATTCGCCGCCGCTGGTACGTGGCGCTTGTGGTGCTGCTGATGTTTGTTCCGGTGGCTCTTTTTGCCCGCACGGCGCCAGGGGTTTACTACGCCAAGTTCAACATTGATTTTCAGGCACCGGCCGGTGCCACCAAGGGCAACGCGCTTCGCACGGAGGCGTCCTCCATAGTGAACTATGCGGCCATCATCCAACGGCAGTATGAAGCGGTCCACCCCAACGCCTCGGTCCTGCCAACAACTGCACCCCTGTACGGGACGGGCCTGCGTGACGCCGTGGCAGTCTACCTGCCCAGCGCCGGAGGGCAGTGGCAAACAAATTTCAACAGCCCCACCATCGCCATTGAGATTGTCAAGGAAAGCCCGGGAGCCGTTCTTGCCACGGCGGAGGAGATCACCAGCGTCATTAACGCCATGGTTTCCGAACCGCAAAAAGCACTCGGCGTCTGGGAAAAGTCACAAATTACCAGCGAAAGGCAGCCTGCACAGGTCTCAGTGAATTACTTTTCGGTGAGGTCAAAGTATGCCCTCGGGGCCATCGCCGCACTTGCCGTGGCGACGGCCATGGCAACAGCCATTGTGGTGGACCGCAGTATCAGGCAGATCCGCAGGATGAGGTCAAGGAAGAAAGCACCCCACACGGCAGCCAAGACTGAACAGGCTACGGAGCCCAAGACAGGCAAGGCGGCGGAACCGTAGAAATGACCCAGGCGGGGCCGGGACTCCTTGGAGTCCCGGCCTCGCCTGGGAGGCTTGGAGTTTCCCTAGCCGATCTTGTAAATGTGGTAGTTGTACTCGTTGGCAAAGTTGTCAGTGAACTTGCCGTCGGCACCCACGGAAATACTGCGGTTCTCATCGACTACCTCAATGGAGGTGGCCTTGATGTCCTTGGGCAGCTGGAAGGTGCGGCTGCCCGGCTTGGAACTGCCGTCAACCATGGCAAACACGTAGGCGGAACCGTTGTAGGTCTTCAGCATGGTGTCCAGCCCGGCACCAAAAGAGTACTCGTAGGACTGGGAGTTCAGCACGGGGGCCAGTTTGTGAATTTGATTGTTGACCTTGGCTGCGGCATCGATCTGGGGCTTGCCACAGAAGTTTGCCGTGACTTGGGACTGACGGAGCAGACTGCCGCCTTGGCAGTTGCCGGTGAGGCTCTGGTTGAAATAGACCAGTCCACGGGCTTCATTGATGACGGAACTCATGACGGCGCCCTGAAGCTGGCCAGGAGTGATGTTGGCCGTGAACGGGCCTTCGCCCGGGCCGCCATTGAGAATCTCAATGAACTGCCACGGCGCCTGCAGCTTGCCGTCGGCTGCATCCTGCTTGCGCAGGGATTCCATGGATTTGCCGTAGCTGGATGCCGTGCGGCAGTTTTCTTGCGAAATAGGGGTGATGTAGTTCTGGCGGAAGGGGTTCCAACTGCAGAACGGGATGGTGTACCAGTACATGTCCAGGGACACGGCGTCAGTGTAGTTGTTGACGTAGGCCTGTGCATCAGAGGCCTTCATATCATTGCTCATGACCATCTGGGTGAAGTTGGAGTAATTGAAGCGGCCATTGCCGGCCGCCTTGTCCTTCAAGGACTGCAACCACTTGCGGCCTTCCTCAGGGGTGTAGCGTCCATCCACCTCGTCATCGAGGAAGTTGCCCACCCAGTTGGTGCTGGAATCGGTGAAGGTACTGTTCAGCGCGCCGCCAATCCAGTACATGTCATTGTCTTTGAACAAGCTGTAGGGCGTGCTGGAGTCCATGCCGATATAGGTGTTGATGCCCATCTTCTTGTCATACTGGGCCTCGGCGTTGGAGCTGATGCCGTTGTACCAAACAGTTATGGGGAAGAAGGAAGGATCCGACCAGCCGGCGTCGTTGGGGTGCTTGAACTGCTTCCAATAGTCGGCGCCACCCTCCCAGGGGATGCGGGGCAGGTTCAAGGCGCCCGGAACGGTGGGCGGGGTGGTGGGCGGGGGTGTTGGTGCCACCGTGGGCGACGGCGTAGGTGTTGCCGTAGCAGTGGGCTGCACCGTCGGCGTCGCCGTAGGTGATGCTGTTGGCGTTGCCGTGGGTCCTACCGTTGGGGGGACGGTCGCAGGAGGGGTGCTGGGTTGAGTGGTGGTTGCCGGTGTGAACGCAACATCAACGTAGTAGTTCGAGTTGTTGTAGTTGCTGGTGGGGTAGGTGCCGCCCTTGCCGTAAGCGTAGACACCGCCTCCAGCCAGGATGGTCAACGGCCCATCGGACTGGGCGTTGTCCAGCCCGCCTTCATCGGCTGAGTAACGGCCATTGGGCGCAATGTAGGAAGCAACGTACTTTTGGTTCTTGTCAATCTTCACCGGAGCAGGCAGTGCTACTGTCTGCCAGCCGGGGACGTTGCTGTCCGTGGCGGCCAAGGTGGCGGTGGCAAGGATCTTCCCTTGTGGGGACCACAAGTTGACCACGTGCGGGCCGGTGTTTTCTGTGTTCTTGTAAAATTTGATGGCCGTCACGGTGCCGTCTTGGCTGCTGGTGAACTGGGATCCAAGCTCAACGGAAACCGTGTCCGGATCAACGAGTATCGTGGGAACTGTAGTGTCGAACACAGACACGCTGGCCGCATGCGTTGGAGTGAATGCCGTGGTGCTGGTAACCAGAATCGGCACAAGCAGTGCCAATGCGGCTATTGAGGCCATGGTTATTTTGGCGCGACCGCTACGCCCCGAGCGGTGTGACACCCGCTGGGACTGCTCTATCGCAGTATTTTTTTTCATTATGGGATAGTCCTGATGGATTGTCGTTTAGACCTAGGCAATCTCCCCCCGAGACCAAATCGTAACATGCGCACCTGCGAAGGTACCGGGCACAGCCTTGGTGCCGCCTATGTGATCAGCCGTTGCGGCTGCTCTCATCACGATCCCAGCCGCCGGAATTTGTCATGGATTTTCCCTTCCGCAGTTTACCCAGGGCTGCAAATGAGGCGTAGATTCCGGCGTCAGTCAGGGCTTGCGGACTCCTGACGCTTCGGATCAGGTGACCCAGCGCGGAACCGTGGTGTGTGCCGATCGCCAGCTCGTGGTTGCCGCGGTAGATGCGGCGTAGGGTCCTGTGCAGTTCACGGGTTGAGTGCGGGACACGGACCACCACGGGTTCTGTTGGCAGGATGACTTTCTCGCCGCGGTCAAATAGCGAATCCACGTAGGCGTCGTCGGCGGTGGCCGTGGGGAACTGCGAAAAACGGGCGTGCCCTGCCGCACTGAAGGCATAGGCGCCCGCGCCCCAGAGATGCTCACGCATGGCAGGTATCCGCATCCTGGCCCGGTAATAGGCCTGCACCAACGGGGCCACCCCACTGGTTTCGTAACGGAATTCAGGCCTCGCAGCCAGGGCGCCGGGCTTTGCCAGATGCTCAAAGATCTGCGCCACGGCGTCGGTGGTTATTTCAATGTCGGCGTCCAAATAGAGACGGGGCCAGCGCGAAGAAGCGGCGTCCGCGACGTTCAGCGCGGCTGTCTTGGAGGGCTCGGCAAGGTCCAACACCCGGACTCCCGGGAACGTTGCCGAGATGGCTGCCGTGGCGTCCGTGCATCCGTTGCAGGCTACGATGACCTCAATAGCCCCGCTTGCTGCCAGCTCTGCCAAGGGGCGCAGGGTTCGGGCGATGACCGCGGCCTCGTTGTGTGCCGGAATGATGACGGCGCCGGAGGGGAAATGGGATGTGGCCGCAGGCAACTGGCGCCCACCGGGTGCCGGAACTGCGCGGGGCAGGTGTTTCCAGGGCCGGACACCGGCCAGTGCCAGGAAAGCCTGCCGGTTTTCCGGCTTGTAGGACCGTGCCAGTTCCCCCGTGGCGGTTATGGTGCGCACCAGTGCCGCGTAGCGCCTTGAATGATGTGCCGAGGCATAGCGGACGCGGTTGACAGCCATGAGTGCCACCAGATCGGCGGACGCGCCGGACCCGCCCCTGCTATGCATCATGGTGGCTGTGGGTTCAAACCAAACTGAGAACCCGTTGTGTCGGGTCCGGCGGAAATAGTCCGTCTCTTCGGAATACAGGAAGTACCGTTCGTCCCATTCACCAATCCGGGTGAGGACTTCCCATGAAATGAGCAGGGCTGCACCGGTGGCCCAGTCAATCTGGTGCGGATACTGGTAGCTTTCGGCGTTGTAGTCAATTTCGGAAAGCCAGTCCGGCCGGCCCGCGAGCTTGCTGCCCAGGACGGCGTCGCCCAGGGCCTTGGCCAGGCTCGGTTCACGCCGCAGGGAGGTGTAGGTGGAGCCGTCGTCGTCCAAGAGCCGGGGGACAACAATGCCCGCACCGGATTCCTTGAGCCGGCCCCGCAGGCTCGCAACGGCACCTGGCATGACCCTCAGATCGGGGTTGAGCACCAGGACGTCCTTGCGGTGTCCGGCTGCCCTGAGGGCGGCGTTTATTCCGCCGGCGTAGCCCAGGTTGCCTCCCGTGCACACCAGCACCACGTCCTGGTGGGCGCCAATGCGTTCCACTGTGCCGTCGGTGGAACCGTTGTCCGCAATTACCACTTTCAACGACTGCGACCTTGTTTCCGCCCGCAGACCGGCCAGCAGCGGGTCAATGTCCTCCGCGTTGTTGTACGTGACAACAACCACCGTGATATCGGCCAGGGCCCCGCGCGGAGCAAAGTCCCCGTTCCCCTTGAGAGGGTTGGGGTCCGGTTGCATAGCCGGGAGCTCACCCTCCCCAGCCGTCAAAGCCCAGGCACCGGCCGCCGGTTTGGGAGTCCGGCCCACACTGCTGTAACGGTTCATGCGAATCATGGCCTCGGGTCCCTGAACCAGGTAGCGCTTGGCCAATCGGCGCGGCTCCAGGGCCAGCCTCCATGCCCACTCCATGCCGGCATTGGCCACTGCCTGCGGGGCCCGGCTGATCCGTCCGGCCAGGAAGTCGACCACGGCGCCGAACGCCAGCAGCACCGATGCCCCGGTGAGCGCCCCATATTGTGCAATCCACAATTCCTGGCGGGGCTTGCCCAAGCCCACCACCAGCATGTCGGTGCCGGCCCGGGCAACATCGCGCGCCAGCTCTTCAGACACGGCAGGATCCACCAAGGAGTCACGCTCGGGCGCCCACCAACCGGAGACCTTCAGCTTGGGCCGGGTACGCTTCAGTTGCTCCTTGAGCAGGCTGTGGGTTTGTTCCGTGCCACCCAGGAAACCAATCCGCAAACCCGCGCTTTCGGCCTCGTCGAGCAGGGGATGGATGAGGTCGCTGCCGGCAAGGCGCGGCCATTGCTGGCCAGTCATCTGGGTGGCTTTGGCGCGCAGGGGTGCCCCGTCCAGCAGGGTGAGCCAGTCAACCGATCCGGTGGAATCCAAGGAACCGGCCCAGCGGCTGCCGGCACCAAAATGCATGATGTGGTCCAGGTTGGCGGATACCACGGCCAACGGATTCTTTTCATGGCTCTGGGCTGCGGACATGATTTCGATGACTGCCTCGTCAAACCAGCGCAGATCAACTGTGGCCCCGCCCAGAATGGCGCTGGCGTGCACGGGTTCTGGGTCATGGAAGGTAAACGTTTCAGGAATGATGACTTGGGTGCCTTGCCCAAATTCCTGCCAGTCATTCATAGCGAACTGACCAGACGCGGATCAACAAAATTAAACACCTAAACCCCCAGATAGCAATTTTTCTGAACTTGCCAACCGTGCTGTGGAACCGGCGAGCGGAGCCATAGTTGAGCTGGACACAGCTGATCCTAGGGTGCCTGGTTGGGGCCCACTAGAGTAAGCAGATTGACGGAAATAGGATGGGTACTCGCATAAAACCCGGGTACTACTTGTTTACGCGCAGATGTGGTTTTGAACAGATCCTGCTAATGCACATGGGTGTTGTGTGCAAGAGTGCCCACGATCAGCTGCGTGCCCTGAGGCCAACAACGTGTTCGGCAATCGCCATGGACGATGTTGCCCCGGGTGAGGGTGCGTTGCGCACATGCATGATGCGCCGGCTGCCCGTGATGACAAAGTCATCCACCAGGCTGCCATCTGCGTTCATGGCCTGGGCCCGGATGCCGCGGCTGCCGGGGACCACGTCGGACACCTCCAAGGTGGGCACGTACGCCCGGGCGGCTTCCATGAAAGCCTTGCGGCTGAGCACCGTCCGGCCCTCCCGCAGGGCTGCCGGAATGTTGCTGGCGGCAAACCGCCAAAAACCGTCAAAACCAGCAACCGCGGCCAGGTCCCGTGGCGACAGTGCCCACGGGTTGTACGCTTCACGGCCGGCGGCGAGGAACGCGTTGGGGCCCACCATGACTTCCCCGTCTATCCGCTTGGTCAGATGCACCCCCAGGAACGGGTAGCGCGGGTCCGGGACGGGGTAGATCAGGCCGTTGACCAGGCTGCGCCGCTCCGGCCGGAGCAGGAGGTAGGCGCCAAAGAACGGCACGATGCGCGGATTGCCGGCATCCCCGGATGCCTTGGCCAGCCTGTCCGACTGCAGCCCCGCACAATTGATCACCAGATCAAAGGATTCGTCGGCGCCGTTGGCGCGCACACTCACACGGGCGCCGTCGTCAAGTATCTCACCCACCTGGTGGCCCAGTTTAAGGATGCCGCCAGCCTCGGTGAAATCCTGGGCCAGGGCGCGGGTCACGGCTGCGTAGTCGGTGATGGCCGTGGTGGGGGAGTGCAGTGCCGCAATGCCCTGGGCGTGGGGTTCAATCCGCAGCAGCTCGGCAGCGTCGATCATGCGCACATCGGGCACCCCGTTGGCAACGGCGCGGTCAAAGATGGTGCGCAGCCGGGCCACTTCCGTCTCATCGCGCGCCACCACCACTTTTCCGCATTCCTCGTAGGGGACGTTGCGGCGTTCGGTGAGCTCCTTGAGCAGGCCCACCCCGCGCCGGCACAGGGTCGCCTTGAGCCCGCCCGGTTCGTAGTACAGTCCGGCGTGAACCACGCCGCTGTTCCGCCCGGTCTGATGGGAGGCAAGCTGCTGCTCCTTCTCATACAGCGTGACCTCCGCCGCGGTCCCGGAGAGCAGCAGCTCCCTGGCCACGGCCACCCCTACAATGCCGCCACCGACGACGGCGGCCCTGAGCTTTGTCATGTTGTGCTCCTTGCACTGAGGTACTGCTCCAGCCGCGCCCGCGCACCAACGGGGTCGAATCCGGCGGCCCGGATCTTGTTCAGGGTCAGGGCGGAGTGGGTGGGCCGTGGCGCGGCCTGTTTCCCGGCGAAGTATTCCTCGGTGCTGACGCCTGTCACCGACTCACGGGGGAGTCCAAGAATTTCGTAGACGTCGGCGGCAATATCCGCCCAGGACTGGACGGGGCCGCCGTTGCTCACGTTGTAGCTTCCATACGGGGCATCCGTGGTGAGCAGGTGGTGGATGGCGGCGGCAATGTCTGCCGTGAAGCTTAAGCGCCCAAACTGGTCATTGACAACGTTCGGCTGGATGCCGCGCCCGGCCAGGGCGGCCATGGTGGCAACAAAGTTGTTGCCGTCACCGATGACCCAGCTGGTGCGCAGGATGTAGTGGGCGGGAACTGTTGAGGCAACGGCATCGCCGGCGGCCTTGCTCTGCCCGTAGACGCCCAGCGGTGAGACGGGTTCGTCCTCATCGTGTTCGGCAACGCTGCCGTCAAAGACGTAGTCGCTGGAAATGTGGACCAGTGTGATGTTGTGGGCGCTGCAGTGCCGGGCCAGGGCAGCCACCGCGCCGGCGTTCACCGCCCAGGCAGCCGCCCTGCCGGCAGCGGTTTCCGCCGAGTCCACCGAGGTGTAGGCGGCAGCATTGATGATGGTGGCGTAGCTGGTGAAATCCGTGCCGGCGAAGGGGTCGGGCCCGGCCAAATCAAGGTCTGTGCGCGTGGCAAACTCCACGGACGGATCCCCGCTGTACATCTGGCGCAAAGCCATGCCGAGCTGGCCGTTGGCACCCAGCACCAGTGTCTTTTTGGGTGCCATGGCAGTCACCTCGGCCAGGAACGGGTGGTCACGGTCCTTGGCGGAGAGTTCAGCCTGCGCCAGTGGGATGGGCCAGGGTATGTTCACCGTGGGATCGGCCAGGTTCAAGAACGTGTAGCGCTCCTGTGCTGCCGCGGACCAATGGTCGTTGACCAGGTAGCTGTAGGCGGTTCCGTCGGTGAGGGTTTGGAAGGCGTTGCCCACGCCGCGGGGGATGAAAATTGCCGTGGCAGGATCCAGCACAGCCGTGAAGACGGTGCCGAACGAGGGGCCAACGCGCAGATCCACCCACGCACCAAACACGCTCCCCGTGGCCACGGAGATGAACTTGTCCCACGGTTCGGCGTGGATGCCGCGGGTGGTCCCGGCCTTTTCATTGAAGGAGACATTGTTTTGCACGGGGCCAAAGTCGGGCAGTCCCGCGGCCAGCATTTTTTCCCGCTGCCAGTTTTCCTTGAACCAGCCCCGGTTGTCCCCGTGCACCGGCAGCTCAAAAAGCAGCACCCCGTCAATGGGGGTTGTGGCACAGTTGAGCTGCTTGCCGAATTCCAGGCCCGGCACCTATGCGCCCTGCCCGGACACTGTTGCGCGAATCTGCTCACCGGCGGCCACATACTTTGCCTCGGTGGCGGCCTTTTGCTCCCGCCACCAGTGCTGGTTCTGCCGGTACCAATCAATGGTGGCAGCCAGTCCCGCCGAGAAATCGGCGTGGGCGGGGGACCAGCCCAACTCGCTGCGCAGCTTGGTGGAGTCGATGGCGTAGCGCAGGTCATGCCCGGGCCTGTCCGTCACCAGATCGTAGGCGTCGGCGGGCTGGCCCATGCCTGTCAGGATGGCTTCGATGACCTCTTTGTTGTTTTTCTCCCCGTCGGCACCAATCAAATAGGTTTCGCCGGGGGCGCCCTTTTCCAGGATGGTCAGCACGGCCGAGGAGTGGTCGTCGGCGTGGATCCAGTCGCGCACGTTGTGCCCGGAGCCATAGAGTTTTGGCCGGATGCCGTCAAGAATGTTGGTGATCTGGCGTGGGATGAACTTTTCCACATGCTGGTACGGGCCGTAGTTGTTGGAGCAGTTGCTGATGGTTGCCTCCACCCCGAAGGACCGCACCCACGCGCGCACCAACAAATCCGAGCCGGCTTTGGTGGAGGAATAGGGGCTCGACGGGTTGTACGGGGTGTGTTCGGTGAACCGCTGCGGATCATCCAATGCCAAATCCCCGTAGACCTCGTCAGTGGAGATGTGGTGGAAGCGTTTCCCGTGCCTGCGCACCGATTCCAGGAGCGTGTAGGTGCCCATGATGTTCGTGGCCAGGAAGGGCGAAGGATCGCTCAAGGAATTGTCGTTATGTGACTCCGCGGCGTAATGCACCACGGCGTCAACCGTGGCAACCAGCGAATCCACCAAGTCCGCATCGCAAATATCGCCGCGAACAAAGGTGACACGCTCCGCCGGCAATCCGGACAGCGAGGATTGATGCCCCGCATAGGTCAGCTTATCCAGCACAGTCACCTGAAAATCGGTGTGTCCTATGACATAGTGGACAAAGTTAGCCCCAATAAAACCGGCGCCGCCGGTTACTAAAAGTCTCAGCATGACCCCAGCGTAGTTCCATCTCCGCTTTTTTTAGTTGTTAGGACGGTAACAATGCGTGGAATCATTCTCGCCGGTGGCACGGGAAGCCGCTTGCACCCCATTACCTTGGGCATCAGCAAGCAGCTTGTGCCGGTTTATGACAAGCCAATGATTTATTATCCCCTGTCCACGTTGATCCTGGCGGGCATCAGGGACATCCTGATCATCACCACCCCGCACGACGCCGAGGCGTTCCAACGGCTGCTGGGCGACGGTTCCCAATTCGGCGTGAACCTCACGTACAAACAGCAACCGTCCCCTGACGGGCTGGCGCAGGCTTTTGTCCTGGGTGCAGACCACATTGGCCACGAGACTGTTGCCCTGGTGCTGGGGGACAACATCTTTTACGGCCACGGCATGGGCACCCAGCTGCAAAAACACGAGTACCTCAGCGGCGGCTCCATCTTCGGGTACTGGGTCAAGGACCCCAGCGCCTATGGTGTGGTGGAATTCGATGCCGACGGGTCGGTGATTTCCTTGGAGGAAAAGCCGGCCAACCCCCGCAGCAATTACGCAGTTCCGGGACTGTATTTCTATGACAATGACGTCATTGACATAGCCAAAAACCTGCAACCGTCAGCCCGCGGGGAACTGGAAATTACTGACGTCAACAAGGAGTACCTGGCCCGCGGTGAATTGCATGTTGAGTTGCTGCCCCGCGGCACCGCCTGGCTGGACACCGGGACCTTCAGCGACCTCAATGACGCCTCCACGTTTGTTCGCACCGTGGAAAACCGGCAGGGGCTCAAGATTGGTGCGCCGGAAGAGGTTGCCTGGCGCATGGGCTTCCTCAACGACGAGGAACTGCGCGAAAGGGCCGGGCGCCTGGTGAAGAGCGGCTACGGGAGCTATCTGCTGAACCTCCTCGAGTAAGCCGAACCTGAGATGCTCCTGGCGCCCAACAATGCGACAATTAGGTGAGATGGATGTGACCTATTGTGTTGTGTCCCTGCGGGCCGAACACCGGCCCGCTGCGCTAGTGAAGGAGCACAACTTTGGTGACAGGATCCACGCACCACGATCACCTCATCCCCTTGAGTGATGTGGAAGTGCTGCGCATTCGCAATGACTTCCCCATCCTGGAGACGGAAGTCAACGGCCGGCCGCTGGTTTACCTTGACTCCGGTGCCACCTCACAAAATCCGCTCAGCGTCATGGAGGCCGAGCAGGAGTACTACGAGCAGCGCAACTCGGCTGTGCACCGCGGCGCCCACACCCTGGCTGTTGCAGCCACGGACGTTTTTGAGGATGCGCGCAGCACGGTTGCCGCGTTCATTGGCGCCGACTGCAACGAACTGGTGTGGACCCAAAATGCCACCGCCGGGCTGAACCTCATCGCGTACTCCTTTGGCAACGCCAGCGTGGGCAAAGTTTCCGAAGCTGCCAGGAAGTTTGCCCTGGCTGCGGGGGATGAGGTGTTGGTGACTGAAATGGAGCACCACGCCAACCTGATCCCATGGCAGGAGCTGTGCCGCCGCACAGGCGCCACCTTGCGCTTCATCCCCATTCACGACGACGGCACCCTGGACATGGACGCCGCCGCCGCGCTCATTGGGGCCAACACCAAGGTCCTGGCCTTCACCCACGTCTCCAACGTCACCGGCGTCATCAACCCGGTGGCCCAGCTGACCGCCATGGCCCACCAAGTGGGTGCGCTGGTGGTGCTGGACGCCTGCCAGTCGGCGCCCCACCTGCCGTTGGATGTGAAGGCATTGGATGTGGACTTTGCCGTGTTCTCCGGCCACAAGATGCTGGCACCCACGGGCATTGGCGGTGTCTATGGCAGGGCGGAACTGCTCGATGCCATGCCGCCCTTCCTGACAGGCGGCTCCATGATCACCACTGTCACCATGGAGGAAGCCGCATATTTGCCTGCGCCGCAGCGCTTTGAGGCCGGCACCCAGCCCATTTCCCAGGCAGCAGCGTTGGCCGCGGCCACCAATTACTTGCGCGAAACGGGCATGGACCGCATCCACGACTGGGAAGCGTCCCTGGGCCAGCGCATGGTGCGTGGGTTGGAAGGCATCGAGGGCATCAGGGTCCTGGGTCCGGCGTCGGGCATCCCCAGGGCGGGCCTGGCCTCCTTCGAGGTGGAAGGGGTGCACGCGCATGACGTGGGGCAGTACCTTGACGCCGCCGGCATCGCCGTCCGCGTGGGCCACCACTGCGCCCAACCCCTGCACAGGCGATTGGGCTTGAACGCCTCAACGCGTGCCAGCACCTATTTGTACAACACCACAGCAGAAGTTGACGCATTCCTGGCCGCAGTGGCCGGGGTGCGCGCATACTTCGGCGTGAACGGAGCATAAGCCACATGAGTTCACTGGATTCGCTGTATCAGCAAATCATTTTGGAGCAGTCCAAGGCCCGTCATGGCGCGGACCTGCCCAACGAGCATTTGCAGGGATTGCACCTGCCGGACAACGTGGGCCAGTGCCACCAACTCAACCCTGTGTGCGGCGATGAGATCACGCTGCGGCTTGAAACCGCTGATGATGTGGTGTCCGGGATTCATTGGGCGGGGGACGGGTGTGCCATTTCCATGGCGTCAGCGTCCATTCTCAGCGAAATGGTGGTGGGGCTGGGTCGCGAGGAGGTGCATTCGCTCATTGAAAGTTTCCGTGAGGTGATGCGCTCCCGCGGGAAGCTGCAGGCCGACGAGGAGATCCTTGGCGATGCTGCGGCCTTGTCCGGCGTGTCCAAATTCCCGGCCAGGGTCAAGTGCGCCATGCTGGCCTGGGTTGCCGCCGAGGATGCACTGAACCAGACACGCTAGTCTATTGGCGCCGGCTCAGTCGCAGGGCCCGGCGCCTGGTCCTGCGCCTGACCATGCGGTTGTGCAGCGACCACACGAACAACACCAGCAGCGCCCCGATTAGCGCGCCTGCTGTGTTGGCAACGATGTCGCTCCACGCGGGGACGCGTTCCGGCAGGAAAATCATCTGGGCCAACTCCACAGCCCCTGACACGGCCGCGGCCAGGACAACTGCCAGCAGCCACAAGCGGCGGTGCAGGCGCAGGGTCAGGATAATGCCGAACGGCACGAACAAAAGAATATTGGCGGCGAACTCCACCTTGCGGTAACCCACAAACCATTGCGGCAGCCCGCGGCTGTGCAGCCACTCGATGGCATGCATCAAG